>JBGPKR010000110.1:0-11400 GCA_041486045.1 Chitinophagaceae bacterium
AAAATCTTCTTTGGTGATAACAGTTTTATTATTTTCTCCCGCATCCTCCTCTTTCACAGCCTTTTTAAAAGCGAGGGTACGTATTGTCTTAAAATGATCATCTGTCAGCATAAGATTTACCGGCCCGCCATTGAACACACTGTCCGATACAAGTCCGGATATTGCATAAAAGGTTTCGTCTCCCACTAAGTCCAGCTTGCTTTTATCAACCACCATTTTCAGTAACACGGAATCCGAAGTTTTTGTAACCTGGAAACTTTTGCGGCTCGTAGAACCGGGATTGGTTCTTTGAATAGCCTCGTTAAACAGAACTGAAATTTTCTTTGCCTGTTCTTCCGTAACGCCATCTTTATAATATACTTCAACTTCGCCCGTTTTTACTTTTTTACCATAATTGGTACAGGATGTCAGTGCAA
This sequence comes from Chitinophagaceae bacterium, assembly GCA_041486045.1. Lineage (GTDB taxonomy): Bacteria > Bacteroidota > Bacteroidia > Chitinophagales > Chitinophagaceae > JJ008. The sequence goes on from JBGPKR010000110.1 coordinate 417, forward strand.
CGGCAACAAGTAAGGAAAGAATAATTGATTTCATGTTTATTATTTTTATTGGTAATGAAAATTCCTTTGTTAAAAACATTTTTCAAAGATTAAAAATTTATGCATCTATAACCTTTGTCAGTAACAGGATAAGTAGTGCAATGCCGGCCAGGACCCTGTAGATCCCGAATATCCTGAACCCGTATACTTTTAAATAATTAATAAAAAAACGGATGGCCAGCAATGCCACTATAAATGCCACTACATTACCGGCTACAAAAGAAATGGTATTTTCTGAAGAATCCATAATAATCTGGTAACCTTTTCTTGATATAACTTTTCCTGCGTTATCTGTGATACCATTACCCAAAAAATCTTTTTGTGCCCATCCTTTTACAAACAGGGAATAGACGGAAGCGGCAAACATGGTTGGAACCGCCAGGAAAAATGAAAATTCAGCGGCGAGGTAACGGGTAAACCGCTGCGACATACCACCGATAATGGAAGCGGCGCTCCGGCTCACACCGGGTACCATGGCAATGGTTTGCCAAAGACCCACCATAAAAGATTTTCCATAACTTACCTGGTCGTCTGATTCAATGATTGGTTTTTTGAACACGTTATCAATAAACATTAAAATAACACCCCCGGCCAGCATAGCTATGGCAACAGTTGTGGGGCTTTCCAGCAAAGCATCTATTTTATCCGCAAACAAATATCCCAATACAAGAGCCGGTATCACCCCGATGATCAGTTTGACATAAAACTGCCAGCGGCGGAATTCAAAAAATTTTTTCCCATAAAGAATGACCACGGCCAGGATGGCCCCGAACTGGATCGACACTTCGAACAATTTGGTAAATTCATCTCTTTGTATGCCCAGTAAGGAGCTGGTAATGATCATGTGCCCGGTGGAGGAAACAGGAAGAAATTCTGTCAACCCTTCTACAATGGCGAGAATAATAGCTTCAGCAATATTCATGAATAGTATTTGAAAAGTATGCAATAAAAAACCGATCTAAAAATCTGAAAAAATATGTTCAAATTTTCAAACCGGTAATTTTAAGGATCGTATAATTAAATCTCTTTTGGTTTCCTGAAAATCGCAAAGATCTCAATCACCAGCCCGGCCAGTATCAATATAGGGGCAATAGTGATACGGGTCATGCTGTACACAGCGTCTTTATCAAATATTTTCGGGTCCTTATTGCTGGCACCGCCTGACAAAAGAAACATGCCGATTGCTATGACCACAAGGCCGATGAGCATCCATTTATAATTTCCCTTGCTGAAAATGGAGGGAGTTGTCTTCTTATCAATCATTGCGAACAATTTTGGAGCTGCAATATAGACAAATTAGATAAAAGTGAATAGCGAAAAGATAAAAATCGTTTCAGTTTTCAGCTTCTCAAACTATTATCTTTTATCTGATAGTTATCATCTAATAAAGGTCATCCAGCTTCATTTTAAGGTATTTCAGCACACTGCGGTTGGTGCTGAAGAGGGTGATGCCGATGCCAAGTATGATCAGGATAAAAAAGAGTAAAAAAAGCAGGCTGCTGTCATGGATGGTCCTGAGCCAGTCCACATATTTTTCAAGAATAATAATGATAAAATAGAGGGCAACTGATGCGATAACACCGCTGATGGCGCCATTAATGATAGCTTTTATGTTAAGCGGTTTTGCAATAAACCACCGGGTGGCACCAACCATTTGCATGGTTTTTATCAGGAAACGGTTGCTGAACATGGCCAGCCGGATCGTATTGTCAATTAAAAAGATCACAACCAGTGAAATAATAATGGCTATTAAAAGAAATCCGATGCTGACGTTGCGTATATTTTTATTCATCTTACCCACCAGGGCATCCGGGTACGCCACATCGCTTATATAAGTTTGCTGTTCCAGGTCGTTTTTGATGTTCTGCAATGAATCGGAAGTAACATATTGTCTTTTAACTTTGAAATAGATGGCATTGGGCAGGGGGTTGGCGTCAAGTACTTTGTTCCATTCCTCGTTTTCTTCCGCCATGTAAATTTTTTTCCCGGCCTCTTTGGTAATGTATTCAATTGATTTTACATAAGGCTTCTCAGAGATATATTTCATCAGCGCCACACTGTCTTTGGGGTTGAGGTCGCCGCGGAGATAGGCCCTTACTTCCACGTTTTCCTTGAAGTAATCACCCAATTTATTGGCATTAATGACCAGCCAGCCGATGATGCCCAATAATAATAATACCAGGGTTACCCCGAGTATGGACATGAAGTACGATGGTTTGCCACGTTTGATGGAAGCTTTGCCTGATTGGGACATGAAAAATGTTTTTTCAGATTTATGGGTTACCGCAAAAATAGCAGTTTAGGGCTACAATCAGTATTTTTGCTCTTCGTTTAAACGATTGCTAAAGGCTCATATTGCCGGCTGTGTTGAAGACATTTGTTAAAAAAATTATTAACCCGGTTGTATTGCTGTCCTGAGCTTGTCGAAGGATCAGCTTCCGTTGCCTTCGAATCTTCCGGTGGAAGATTCGCTCCGTTCAGGGTTCTGTTCCCTGCCCGACTATAATTGTTTTTTATTTTGTGGTCAGGCGGGGCTATTGGGCAAAAAGGAAGTATCAGCATAATAAATAAGAATGGAGGATTGCTATGGAATACGATTTCAGAAGAATTGAAAAAGACTGGCAAAAAAAATGGAAAGAATCAAATGCTTACAAAGTAGAAAATGATTTTTCCAGACCCAAATGCTATGTGCTGGATATGTTTCCCTATCCCAGTGGGGCCGGGCTGCATGTAGGTCACCCGTTGGGATATATTGCATCTGATATTTACAGCCGGTATAAAAGATTGAAAGGTTTCAATGTACTGCACCCGATGGGATATGATGCATTTGGCTTGCCGGCGGAGCAATATGCAATCGATCATGGCATTCACCCGGCCCTGTCAACAGAAAATAATATCAGGAATTTCCGCAGCCAGTTAGATAAGATCGGTTTTTGTTTTGACTGGGACAGGGAAGTGAATACTTCCAAACCGGAATACTATAAATGGACGCAATGGATTTTTTTGCAACTATTCAATTCATTCTATAACCGGCAGACAAACAGAGCAGAAAAAATTGAGGCGTTAATAAAAAGTTTTGAAACAGTGGGAAATGCTATTCACCACTCAGCACTCACCACTCACCCTTTTTCAGCAGATGAATGGAAAAAGTATGATGAAAAGAAACAACAGGATATATTAATGCAATACCGTCTTGCCTATTGCGGCTATGGTGAAGTGAACTGGTGTGAGGCATTGGGAACTGTGCTTGCCAATGATGAGGTGGTAAATGGAGTAAGTGAACGTGGCGGTTACCCCGTGGTGAAAAAGAAACTGCGGCAATGGTACCTGCGCATCACTGAATATGCGGATCGTTTGCTGGAAGGACTTGATAAAGTTGATTTCAGCGAAGCCATGAAAGAAATGCAGACGAACTGGATCGGGAAGTCAACAGGAGCGGAAGTAGAGTTCAGAGTCGGGAGTCGGGAGTCGGGAGTCAGCCTTCGTGTTTATACAACGAGACCTGATACCATCTTCGGTGTTGATTTCATGGTCATTGCCCCGGAACATGAACTGGTGGAAAAAATAAAAAGCAAAGAACAAACGGCTGCAGTTGATGAATACATTGCTTATGTAAAAAGCCGCAACGAAAGAGAAAGAATGGCGGAGAAAAAGATCAGCGGCGTTTTCACAGGAGCTTATGCACTCAATCCTTTCAATGGAAGAGAGATTCCCATCTGGATTGCTGAATATGTGCTGGCCGGATACGGAACCGGAGCTATCATGGCCGTACCCTGCGGTGACCAGCGGGATTTTTTGTTTGCAAAACATTTTAATATTCCCATCACTAATATTATCGGCAGCCATTATAATGGTGAAGAAGCGAACCCGACCAAAGATGCCATTCTTGAAAATTCTGATTTCATCAATGGTATGATCATGAAAGATGCGATTGATGTGGTGATAAAGAAAATTGAACAGATGGGCATTGGAGTGAGAAAGGTGAATTATAAAATGCGGGATGCAGCCTTCAGCAGGCAGCGTTATTGGGGCGAGCCATTTCCTATCGTTTGGAAGAATGGAATCGCTTATCCGTTGGATGAAAAAGAATTGCCATTGGAGCTACCACATGTAGATAGTTATAAACCCGGACCGGAAGGTGAGGGGCCATTGGCAAATATTCCTGCCTGGACTGCAAAGAATCTTGAGACGAATACAATGCCGGGCTATGCAGGCTCATCCTGGTATTTTCTGCGTTACATGGATCCGCACAACGACAAAACATTTTGCGACAGAAAAATTTCCGATTATTGGAACCAGGTAGACATCTATATCGGCGGCACGGAACATGCCGTAGGCCATTTGCTCTACAGCCGTATGTGGACGAAAGTATTGTATGATCTGAATTTGATCGGGTTTGATGAGCCGTATAAAAGATTAGTGAACCAAGGGATGATACAAGGGAGTTCAAGAATAATCTTTATAATAGATTTCATCGGTTATAAAGGAAACATCATGGGACATGAGGCTGCGAATGAAGATCGACTTCATACGAAACCAGTAGCTGTATCTTATGACTTAATTGAGGATTATATCGACGATGGAGACGTCTCCATATCTAATCTTTTTAATAGACTAAGTGCATACAGTGTTACCTTAAAAGGATTAGATTCAGAATATAATTTTACAAGTGCATCAGCAGTAGGTCGGCATGTTAATATAAATCTTGTTGACGGATTTTTTTTGAATATTGATGAATTTAAAAAAGAAAGAAAGGAATTTAGTGACGTGGAGTTTATATATGACACAACGAAAGGCTTTACATGTAAGTCGGAGGTAGAGAAAATGTCTAAGTCAAAATTGAATGTTGTTAATCCAGATGATCTGGTAATGAAATACGGCGCCGATACCTTCCGCATGTATGAAATGTTTCTTGGTCCCGTGGAAATGAGCAAACCCTGGGATACCAAGGGCATTGAAGGTGTGCACCGGTTCTTAAAAAAATTCTGGAGGTTATTTACAGGTGAAACTGAAAGATTAATTGTAACCGGTGAAGAACCAACAGCAGAAGAATTAAAAGTTTTGCATACCGCCATCAAAAAAATTGAAAACGATACTGAACGGTTCAGTTTCAATACCGCTGTCAGTGCATTTATGATCGCCACTAACGAACTCACGGATCTAAAATGTCACAAAAGGAAGATCCTCGAACCCCTCTTAATATTATTATCAGCCTACGCACCACATATTACCGAAGAGCTTTACCATTTATTAGGATCTTCGTATCCCCTCTCTCCCGATAGCTATCGGGATGGAGAGGGGGCAGGGGCTGAGGGTTCGATCCTTAACGCCAGCTATCCAACCTTCGAAGAAAAGTATGTAAAAGAAACCAGCAAGGCTTATCCTGTATCTGTGAACGGTAAGTTACGGACCACCCTGAACATCTCATTGGATGCCGGGCAACCCGAAATTGAAAAACTGGTGCTGGAAAATGCCGTCATACAAAAATGGCTAGGGGGTAAACCGCCAAAGAAGATCATCTACGTTAAGAACAAAATGATCAATGTGGTGATTTAGATTTTTTATCCTTACATATCAATGGCTTGCGGCATAAATGACCTCTTCATGACGGGGGATCATTTTTTAAAACGGGCAGTTTCCTGTAATTTTCGGGCAAAATAATCGGTATGAAAAAATTTTACGCCGCCTCCATTCTATGCCTCCTGTTTTTTACCTCTTATCATTTACTGGCACAGCAAAGACCGGATGGAAATCTAAAAACCATTCTACAGCAAAATGCTGCACAATTACAGATATCACAGGCAGATGTGGATGATGTCTTCATCAGTAGTTCTTATACTGATCCCAAAACAAATATTCAATATGTTTACCTGCAACAAGCCTGGCAAAATATCAGGGTGTACAACAGGATACTCACTATTCTTATAAGAGATAATAAGATACTGCATGCTGCGGGAAAATTTGTTAATAATATGGCTTCGAAAGCCGGAGCATTTACCCCGGCTGTTCAGGCCAGCCAGGCTATCATAAAAGCTGCGCAATATCTCCAACTGCCATCGCCGGTGGCATTGCAAAACATAGAAGATAAGTTTGCGGCTGAAAAGAAATTGATCTTTTCCCCGGCAGGCATTGCCAGGCAAAATATCGAGACCCAACTTTTGTGGGTTGTTGCTGACGATGATTCAACAATTCGGCTGGCATGGAATGTAAATATTGATGTTCTTCATTCAGCAGACTGGTGGAATGTACGTGTTGATGCGATCACAGGGAATGTTATCGAAAAAGATAACATGACTATTTATGAGGAAGCAAAAAAAGATGATCAGCCGGTTAAACACACAGTTGGTATTCAAAATAAACAATTCACCCCCTTCCTGCCGCCACCTACTGTTACCAATGCCGCATACTATGTAGTACCCTTCCCTTATGAAAGTCCCAATCATCATGCTCTTGGACTGGACAATGAACCCTGGTTAAGATCAGGAGCTGCAAACCCCGCCGTAACAAATGGCTGGCATTTTGATGGAACAACTAATTATAATATTACCCGCGGAAATAATGTAATGGCTTACCTTGATGTAACGAATTCGAATGCACCGAATGGGGCTACTAACTGGCCCGATACATCTACTACACCCATTCCTGTATTGACTTTTAATTTCCCACCCAACTTTAATCTTCAGCCCGGCACGGTAACAAATAAAAGAACAGCTGTAGCTAATTTGTTTTACTGGAACAACCTGATGCATGATGTATATTACCAGTATGGATTTAACGAAGTAGCAGGAAATTTTCAAACAGATAATTTAGGAAGAGGGGGGATCGGTAATGATTATGTTCAGGCAGAAGCCCAGGATGGGGGCGGAACAAATAATGCTAATTTTTCAACCCCGGTTGATGGCACAAGACCCCGCATGCAAATGTATTTATGGTCCGCTGCATCGGCCTTATTTACCGTTAATACCCCGCCAGCTATTGCAGGATCTTATACTGCTGTTGAAGGCGCATTCAGTACCAATAACCAGTTGATCAATGTAGGCCCTGTCACGGGACAGGTTATATATTATAATGATGATGCGGCAGGAACTATGCATGAGGGTTGCACGCCGCCTCTAAATACTATAACAGGGAAGATAGCAATGATCAACCGGGGCAACTGCAATTTTACTGTTAAAGTAAAAAATGCACAGAATGCCGGGGCCATTGCTGTGATCATGGTAAATAATGTTCCCGGCCCTCCCATCACAATGGGAGGAACCGACAATACAATTACTATTCCTGCAGTAATGGTTTCGCAAAGTGACGGAGCGCTTTTTGCGACTCAATTGGGAAATAATGTCAATGTTACAATGGGGGCAGGTATAAATATTGACGGAGACCTGGACAATGGTGTCATTTGTCATGAGTATGGTCATGGAGTCAGCAACCGCTGTACGGGTGGTCCGGGGAATAGCTCCTGCCTGAACAATGCTGAAGAAGGCGGTGAAGGATGGAGTGATTATATGGCCCTGATGATGGTTACTAACTGGGCGACCGCAACTATTAACGATGGTCCGATTCCAAGGCCTGTTGGCACCTATGCTGCTGGTCAATCTCCAACGGGAGGCGGTATTCGTGCCTATCCTTATTCAACCAACATTGCAGTTAATCCATTGGTTTATGCGGCAACATTACCTGCCGAAGTTCACAGTTTAGGTGAGGTTTGGTGCGAAGCTTTGTGGGAAATGACCTGGGAAATGATCCAGTTGGACGGCATTAACCCGAATATATTTAATGCTGCCGGGGTCGGTGGAAATTCAGCTGCATTAAAAGTAATGGTGGAAGGCATGAAATTGCAACCCTGCAGTCCCGGTTTTATTGATGCAAGAAATGCAATTTTAAAAGCGGATACATTATTTTTTGGGGCTCATTACAGTTGTGCGATCTGGAAAGCTTTTGCCAAAAGAGGTATGGGAGTAAATGCCTCGCAGGGTTCATCAAATAGTGTTATAGACCAGATCCCTGATTTTTCACCCGGTTACGCTGCTATCACTGCAAATCCATCTAATGTTTCAGTGTGTACAGGCGCCAATGCGAATTTCAGCGTTACGGCAACAGGAGTTTCACTGTCTTATCAATGGCAGGTTAGTACCAATGGCGGCGGCACATTTAATAATATAGGGGGAGCTACCACCTCAACGCTTACACTTACCGGTGTTACCCTTGCCATGAACAATAATCAATACCGTTGTATTGTTGTTGCCAGCTGCGGACCATCTGTTACTTCCACAGCGGGTATTTTAACTGTTGGTGCAGGGGCCATCTTAACGGTACAACCTTTACCACAAACTGTATGTGCCGGCAGTAATGCTGTATTCAGTGTTACAGCAACCGGTCCGGTCACCGGCTATCAATGGCAGGTGAGTACCAACGGCGGCGCCAACTTTACAGATATTCCGGGCGCTACTGCTTCAACACTTACTCTAACTGCTGTAACAACCGGCATGAACAATAATCAATATCGCTGTGTAGTTTCATCATCATGCGGGGCTGGTATAACTTCAAATGCTGTAACGCTTACCGTTAACTCAACGGCAACAATAACTGCACAACCTTCCAATAGCGCAGTATGTATTGGCGCCAATGCAAGTTTTAGTGTTACGGCCACCGGTGGTACAGGTTATCAATGGCAGGTTAGTACCAATGGCGGGGGCACATTTAATGACATAGGCGGTGCTACTGCATCAACGCTGACAATTACCGGCGTAACAGCCGGCATGAACAATAATCAATATCGTTGTGTAATAAGCAGCCTCTGCACTACCGCAACATCAACAGCAGCGATATTAACCGTATTTGCTACGCCAACGGTTAGTGCCCAGCCTGCAAACACAGCGGTATGTGCATCGGCAAATACCAGTTTCTCGGTTAGTGGCGCAGGCCCGATCACCGGCTATCAATGGCAGGTAAATACAGGAAGCGGGTTTGGCAATATAACCAACGGAGGCGTTTATTCAGGGGCAACGATTACAACATTGACCATTACAGGCGCCCTTGCAACAATGAATGGATATCAGTATCGCTGTGTGGTGATCGGTAACTGTGTTTCAGTGAATTCGAATGCAGCAATATTAACCGTAAATCCAACGCCGGTATTTACATTGGGCAGCATACCATCCACTCTTTGTGTTTCTGATACGGCTATTACTCTTACGGCATCCCTGGCCGGTGGCACATGGAGTGGTAATGGAGTACAGGGTAATAAGTTTTCTCCATCTGTTGCAGGAGTGAGTACGGCAACGGTAACCTATACGGTAACGAATACTTTTGGTTGCACATCAGCCTTATCAGCCGGCATACAGGTCAATGCATGTCCGGAACGGCATGTTCTTTTAAGTAATGCTAACTCGCTGATCATTTATCCCAACCCCAATAACGGCCGGTTTAATATAAAAATACACACTGATCTCTATACAACTCTTGGTCTGAAAGTGTACAATAGTAATGGGCAGTTGATCAAAACACAAACATTTACCGGGTTATTATATAACAGTATTTTTTCGGTTGATCTTTCTAATGAAGCCGGTGGCCTTTACAATTTATTCTTCTATAATGAGGAGGGCGGCACATTAATAAAGAGAACAGCGAAGATTGTTATCGCCAGGTAATAATCATCATGAAATACATTGAGCAAAAAAGGTCCGGCCATGCCGGACCTTTTTATTTACTATTTACTTTTCACCGGCTTTATCGTTTCCTGAAAAACTTATGGCGGCAGTTTGCAGATGTAAACAAAAACCTGCCCCGTTGCCGTCAACGGAAAAACAAGAACAGAATTAACGCTGTCACTCAACGCCACCCAGCAGCAAGTAGAAGAAATTGTTTTAAAAGACAGCGTTGTCTTGAAATAGCTGGAAGGGTAATAGCCAAAGAAGATCATTTATGTAAAAAATAAAATGATCAACGTGGTGGTATAGAACGGTCTACTTTCTTCATTATCTATTTGTTGCGTTGCGGACATCACCCTTTTTCCTGGTACGGCTTACCTGGTTTATTGATTCAAATCCTGCCAGGACCGGGCTGTTGGTAGATTTACCTGTCTACATAAAAAGTTATAATTAAAATTGGCCGGATGGAAAAAATAAATATCTTTCATAGTTGAAGCCAGATAAGCTTCTGGAAATATACAACCACCACAAACTCTGATTATGCGGAAAATTTACTTCCTGCTGCTTACGGTTTTGTTCGCAGCTATTAGCCATGCACAAACAATTAGTGCCACAACTTATCCCTTCACAAATTCTTCCGGTGCAGTCCTTGAGGACATGTCAAGCGGGACCACTTTGCTGGTAGGGGCAAATGTTGATGATGCTGCATCAAACGTAAATAATATCGGGTTTGATTTTTGGTATGTGGGGGTAAGGTATAGCCAGTTTTCTGCAAGTACCAACGGATTGGTACGCTTAGGTGGAACTGCAGTGGCCACAACATTTACCAATGCCGCATCAAGTTACCTTTCTGGTCATATCATACCTTACTGGGATGACTTATGGACCGGGACGAACGGAAAAATACATTACAAAGTTGTGGGGGCCGCTCCAAACAGGAAATTAGTTATTGAATGGCTGAACGAGCAGGTGCCGAGGGTGGGTGGAAATCTGACTGGTGCAGCAACCTTCCAGTGCTGGTTGTATGAAACCTCAGGTAAAATAGAATTGGTTTATGGTAACGGAATGGCTGTGAATACAACCAATTCCGGGGCTTCCATCGGAATTGCTAACTCTACAACAGTTTACGCCAATGTGACTGTTTCCGGGCCTTCCTGTGCTTATGGAGTAGAAAACAGTACAAACACAGCTGCAATTACAAGCGGAACAAAATATACATTCACACCACTCATACCTGCAGATCCAACTGCATTATCTTTTACAGGTGTTACCACAACAGGTATGACACTGAACTGGGT
>JBGPKR010000111.1:0-11398 GCA_041486045.1 Chitinophagaceae bacterium
AATAGATAATAGTTGTTGATCCGCAAAGATAACTACAGCCATTGATCTTCCTTCTAAATGGAAAAGCCTCCCAAAGCGGAGGCTTAACTATTATCTATCAGTTATCATCTGTTATCTATTTGATCTCGTAATCTTTTTTGAATGACATCAGGGTTGACCGGTATAAAACATTGGCTGAATCCAGTGCGGCCGCTTTGGTATAGAACTGGCAGGCTTCTGACAGGTAATGTGCATCCTCCAGCATGAAACCAAGGCGGTAGGCCTGTTCAGCCGGAGCTTCAAATGAGGCGCCACGGGCTTTAAGTGTCTTCAGGAATTCATCATAACTTTCCTTGGTTACATAGTTCAATACTTTCAGCTCTTCATTTTCTTCGCCTTTTATTGCTGCTGTCCAGTAATAGGAATTTCCTGGTTTTATTTTGTTAGCGACTACACGATCAGGAATGGGGATTTTCAGCTTTGTTACAATAGTGGAATAGAAAGGAGTGCTGATATTGTCCTTATTGTACAGGAAAACCTCAAACTCGTTTGCATCGGTATAAGATTTCCAGGACAGGGGAAAGTTTCCCGAACAGTAATTAACTGTATCCAGCCGGGGGTCAATCCAGACATTATTGATAGAACGGCTTACAGCACCCACTGTGTTCATGAAAGCTTTACGGTTGCTGCCGGGTGAACCTTCGTGACTGGTCATTTGTGCCCATACATATTTTACGTAATTAGAGCTGAATGAACCGCCGGTTACTTTGCACGAATCTCCAAACCTGCTGAGAGGATAAGTGCCGCTTTTCCCAATTGTGAACATAGCAGCTTCATTGCAAATCAATGTCACCATTGCTCCATTGCTCAATTTCAGGCTGGCAGAACCGGTAAGCATTTTTCCAATTTTGGCAGGGGTCTCTACCTTATTATCAATTACAGTTACAGTGCCCTTGACACTGTAGAGCAGGAAGTTATTACCCTGGGCCAGCACAGCGCCTGAGACTGCGAGAAAGAGAATAAGAAGTTGTAACTTTTTCATGCTTTATTGTTTAAGGTTTAATTGCTTATTAATGATGCTTCTGATGAAAAACAGTTTTAAAAGCAAATTTTTTGTGCATCCAGACTGCAAATGCTTCGTAAAAATAAATAATATCTACGGACAGAACAATAACAATAATTGTCAAAGACATATCCAGCTTTATCCTGTACCTGTTAAACAGATACATACCTACATATGCAAAGAGTACAGCCGAGACCAACTGAGCCAATTTGGCTACCAGGTGAAACCACAAATGCGTTTCGAGATAATAGTGAATAAAGAATGACATGTGGAGCCAACCGATTAAGATAGCGACCAGCACTCCAACCCAGGCGGGTAGTTTATTTATATAATTATGATCGAGGATCATTGAAATGATATTTGCTATTACAACAGATCCACTCATATCCGGCGTCTGCTTTCCGGCCACTTTCTCATTCATGGGTGTAAACTTTTTATCCTCGATGTCGTAATCGTTAGCATTTACATAACCCAGTATTACAATTTTACCTGAAATTGCAGTTGAATCTGCCTGGTCATTCAATAAGGCATCAGGTTCTATCACGAGGTAATTAATTCCATTCTTAACATTTAGGGTATTCCTTCTCGTATAGTTAATGATTTCATTATGGTCATGTCGCTTTCTCAATCGCTCAAAGGCATCAGGGTCATAATTTTTCACCAGCATGGGGGCAAAAGCATATTGAACAGTTCCATCAATTTTTTCCCAGGGAGAAAACAGGCGTACCGTACCTTTTTCCTCGGCAGTCAGGTTAACGAAACCTGTTTGTGCATGTACGTCGTCGAAATAATCTTTTTGCATGTGGCCATCTTCCTCTTCGTGTTCAAATTTTATCCGGCTTGCCGCAACCAGGTTTTTGTGCCGGCGAAAGCTTTCATGCAAAATGGAATCTTTATAAGGATCTCTGGGGCCTTCAAAATAAACATCAAGTCCGATTATTTTAGGATTGTAACTTGCAGTCTTATCAATCAATGCCGCAATGCCCTCTCTGTCGGCATTTCCTATATTGATGATCACGATGCGGGGATCTAACTTGTCGGGAGGTTTTATTTTGGAGAATGCAATATCATTGATATCAAAATCATGCATTGCATGTTTTATAGGATCGAAGAAATGCAGATTTAACTTGATGAACGAAACTCCGAATATGAATATGAAAACCCAGAGCGTCGCAAAAATCGTATCCCGTTCGTAGAGGTATTTAGTTACACGTCCATGCACTTTTCTGGCATGATGCCTGAAGCCTTTTTTTACTGGCTTTTGTTCGTTTTCCGGCTGGTGCGTCATAGACTTTTAAATGATATGAAAAACATATGATGGGTTGCAACTAATTGCATTTAGTAATTATCTTCCGGTTCATGGCCTTCCGGGAGCCAGATTAATTTCAATAATGCGTGATTGGCGATATTCCCCTGCAAATCCGTAAATTAGAGGTCGAATTTATGCCAAAAAATCTTTCCATAGCTCTCAGTTGCCTGTTATTTGCGGCTACCAGCCTGCCTGCATTGGCTCAGGCCCCTCCCAAACCAAGAGATTCTACCATCGTTGGGCCACAAACTTTTGCCATGATCATGGGCATTTCCAAGTATCTCAAGGTTCGTCCGTTGCAATATGCTGATAAAGATGCAGAACTCTTTAAAGATTTTTTGAGATCACCTGCAGGTGGAAATTTATCAGAAGACAATATTTACTGCCTGTTGAATGAGAAAGGATTAAATGCTAATTTTTTGGTGGCTGGAAATAAATGGCTCAAAGCCAAAAACCTTCAAAAAGGTGACCGGCTTTTTATTTACCTCGCTGGTCACGGCGACGCTATTGATGAGAGCCAATATTATTACCTGACCTATGATTGCAACCCTGCAGGGGATAAGGCAAATTACCAGATTGGCGGAGCCATGTCCATGTATGACGTGAAGGCAAATATTTCCAGGCAAACGGCTAAAGGAGTGGAGGTTTATTTGATCGTGGATGCCTGCCGTACGAATGAATTGCCCGGAAAGGCAGAGGGCCAGAATTATTTTAGTACGGGTGTATCAGACATAAAAGCAGGGGAAGTACTAATGATGGCCGCCCAGGCCGGGCAGGAATCCTTAGAGGATAAATCTATTGGTTCGGGCCATGGACTATTTACCTATTACCTGATCGATGGACTTTCAGGTATGGCCGATGCAGAAGGCACAAAGGATAATAAAATAACAGTTCAGGAGATACAGGAATATCTTCATAAAAAAGTTCCGGCCATTGCCCAGCAGCAGTTTAAAAGAGACCAGGTGCCTTATTTCTGTTGTTCTGAAAATAGTAACAGAATTGTTAGTGTCGTTGACACGGCATATATGATGAAATGGCTGGAATTAAAAAAATTGCAGAGAAAAACCGGCGGTACATCTGTTTCTTCATTTAACACCCGCATTAAGGCAGTCACATTCCAGTCAGCTGATACTACCGACCCGGCAATGATTGAGATGTATAATAAGTTTAATAATGCAGTTAAGGAAAGCCGGTTGATTGGTGACCAATCTGCCGAATATTACTACAACCAGATGGAAGCTCAAAACCCGGGTAATTCTTATACCATTGATGCACAAACCACTTTGTCTGTTGAGTTCATCAACTTTGCACAAAGTAAGATCAATTTATATCTTGAATGCAAGGATGCTTCATCTGTTCAGAAACTGCGGGCGCAGATAGATGAAGATGAAAAAACGGATGAGATAGCCAGTAGTCTTGACCGGATGGAAAAAGTGGCCCAACAGGAATTCTATGAAGTGGGAAATATGCTGGAAAAAGCTATCGGTTATATTATGCCTGATGACCCTCAATTTGCCAAATCACTGATGGGAAGAATGTATTTCTTTAAAGCAAGAGGGTATTTTGGCAAGAGCCGGAAACTGGTGGACATCAGCAATGCATTTCAGTATGCTTATACTGCTTATGCTTCCGATAAAAATGCCGCCTATATTCTGAACACCCTTTCCAATCTTCACCTGGATAACAACCGGTATGATAGCGCTATTTTTTATGCAAAAAAAGCGATCATTGCTGCACCGAACTGGCGTTATCCGTATGTTTCACTTGCTTTTTGTTACAAGACACTAAATAAGCCGGACTCTGCCATAAAATATTACCTTAAGTCTATCGAACTGGATATTGAAAATGCAGATGCCTGGGTGGACCTGGGGCATTATTATTATTCATTGGGAAAAGCAGATTCTGCTATTGCTTATTATGAAAAAGCGCTGACCCTGGATCCGGGCAATGTATATGCCAGTAATAATATCGGCTGGCTGGCGCATGACAGGAAGGAATATGAAAAGTCCATCATTTATTTCAAGAAAAGTATTGCTGCTGACCCCAGGTTTATAAACGCTTATAACGGTCTCAGTAAAACTTTCTTTGAAACAGGTCAGTATGACTCAGCAAGAATATATTATTCAAAAGCTTTTGCCAATTACAAGGATAAGTCCATTGTGAATAATTATATCGGCAATTTTTACCGGGACCTGAAAGCATATGATTCTGCCAAAGTATATTACCTGATGGCTGCAACGCTGGACCCTAATTATGAAGAAGCTTTTAATAACCTGGGCCGTTCCAGTTTTGCCCTTAAACAATACGATTCTGCAAATTATTATTACCGCAAGGCTTTAACTGCAAATCCTTATTCAGCCTATGCGCTTATAAATATCGGGCTGGTGTTTAAAGAACTGAAATTGCCGGATTCCACTTATAACTATTTCCAGGAGGCCATAAAACTTGAACCGGCCAATCCTGGCATTCTCAATAATCTCGGAGCCATTTACGGGGAGGATAAGAATTTTGATTCAGCCAAAACTTATTTCCGCAGGGCATTATTTCTGAAACCGGATTATAAACCGGCTTCAAAAAACCTGATGAAGATCTTCAGGGAATTAAATCAATTGGATTCGGTGACAAATTTCCTGAAAGGCTCATCCCTGATGGATTCAGACAGTCCTGCATTCTTGAGCGACCTGGGACTTGCCTTTCTTGGTCAGAAACGATATGATTCGGCAAGGCTGTATATGAAGAAGGCCATTATTAAGGACCCTCTCAATCCACAGCTATATAATAACATGGGGATGGTATTTCAGGGAATGAAACAAAATGACTCAGCGAGGGTATATATTCAAAAGGCATCCCGCATGTCTCCGGATAACCTTGTTTTTTTACAAAACCTTGCCGGTGCTTTCCGGAATTTGAAAAAGTATGATTCAGCGGCTTTTTATTTTAAAAAGCAAATTTTCAAGGAACAGGAACCGGGTGTGCAGTCTTACCTGGAGATCGGTAATTTCTTTAACGATATAAAGATGTATGACTCGGCAATTGCCTATAATAAAAAAGCAATACAGGTCAATAATAAAACAGTAACAGCCTATACCCGGGCCGGCAATGCATTCCTGAGCCAGGAGATGTATGATTCTGCTCTTGTGTATTTTCGCAACGCTGTGCAAATAGATTCAACTTCATACCCGGCTGTACATGGGCTCGGGTTGACATTTCATGCCATGCTGCGGTATGATTCTGCCATTGTCTATATACAGAAATCTATTTTACTCGATCCGTCAAAAGGTAAGACCTATTTTGAATTGGCCTGCAGCTATGCCATGCATAAACAGCCGGAGCAGGCTATCCTTTACCTGGCTCAGGCCTACCAGCGGGGTTATAAAAATACTGAAGCATTATTTACAGACCCTGACCTGGAAGGATTGAAAAACCTGAAAGGTTACCAGGATCTGCTGGACAAGTATGTGCCTGACTGGAGAAACCGCTAGCGGTTTTTGCCTTATATTTGCCGCCCAATCTCACACAAACATTGGCCCCGTAGCTCTCCCGATAGATATCGGGATGAATAGAGCACCCCGATACAATCGGGGTGGTTTCAGGTTTGAGTCCTGATGGGATCATTGACATACTAAGTAAAAGGCCCCGTAGCTCAATTGAATAGAGCATCTGACTACGGATCAGAAGGTTTCAGGTTTGAATCCTGACGGGGTCACAAAAAAACCTCTCAATTTTGAGAGGTTTTTCATTTCGAACCGAAAATATTTTTAATTCCTTTGGAATTTCGATAACAGGCGGAGTATTTCCAGGTACAACCACACGATCGTAACCAGTAAACCGAATGCACAATACCACTCCATGAATTTATTTGCTCTCAGTTCAACTCCTTTTTCAATGGTATCAAAATTAAGAAGCAGGTTAAATGCAGCCAACCCGGTTACTAAAATAGAAAAACCTATGCTTAGGGGTGTGTTAGAATTGGTCAGGGAAGAAGCCACAGCATGTCCGGCAAATGCGTAGGTCATCCATTGAATAAGATAAAACAGAGCAATGGCGCTGGTAGCCACAACAACAACTGTTCTGAGTTTATTGGTGACTTTAATGATCCGGTAGCGATAAAGCAGGAACATAACCAGTGTAACCAATAGTGTCAGGGCAACAGCCTGCATGGGAAGACCTGGGTATGCATAATTGTAAATGGCAGATACGGATCCAACGAAAAGACCTTCCAGGATAGCATAAACAGGTGCCAAGACTGCTCCCCATTGTTTTTTGATCATCATTATTATTGCTACACCCAAACCTCCAAACACTCCAATATACATCAGCGGCTTTGGATCGCCTCCTTTATAAAACTGGCTCCAGGCGAATAGGGTAGATGCGATCATCAGGGCCATCAGAACACCGAACTTGTTCATGGTTCCTTTTACCGTCATTTCCTGGCCGGTGCTGATACCTTCCAGTATGGTACCCTGAAATGATTTTTCCTGTAATGTAGGGTTGCTTGATTTAAAAAGTGCCATAGTTGAATTTGTTTTTAGGGTATAAAAATAAGGAGAAATCTGAAAATAGTATTGTTAATAATGGTGTCTGACAAAAGCCTCCATGGCTGCATAATGTGTAAGGCCAAGATCAGCATACAGGTTAGCCGTTGCGGCATTTCTTTCTTCGGCCCTTTGCCAGAATTCTCTTGAATCACTTCCCTGGAATGGCACCATATCTTTTTGTGATTGGTGAATAAAAATGCCGAAACGTTTTTTCATTACCTGGTCGGGACTCATGGGTATGGCCATTTCTATTTCTTCTATATTCCATTCCTGCCAGGCGCCTTTGTAGATCCAGAGCCAGCAATCTTTTATCCACTCTTCTCCTGCTGACTTGATCCGTTTCAATGCTTCCAGCACTACATTAAAACAAATAATATGGGTGCCATGCGGATCAGTAAAATCCCCGGCACAATATACCTGCTGTGGTTTTATTTTGCGGAGCAGTTCAACAGTGATCCTGATATCTTTTTCACTGACAGGTTTTTTCTCGATCGTTCCGGTTTCGTAAAAAGGAAGATTAAGAAAATGAATGTTCTCATCTTTAATTCCCACATAGTGGCAGGTGGCTTTGGCTTCTCCCTGTCTTATCAATCCTTTTATGGAGCGGATGGTGGGTGTATCAACCTGGTTGGATCTTTTTCTTGCCAGGAATTTTCTTGCATTGTCTAATATTTTGCCCGACTTGCTGGTATCAATGCCGGCGATCTCTTCAAAGCCAACTGCAAAATCAAGGAACCTTGTCACAAACTCATCCGTTACCGCAATATTGCCGCTGGTTTGATAACCCACATGTACGCCATTGCCCTGGTCATGCAATCGTTGGAAAGTTCCACCCATGGAAATAATATCATCATCCGGGTGAGGGGAGAAGATGATGACCCGTTTTGGAAAGGGTGATGATCGTTCAGGATGAGCGGGAAGATTTACATCAGGTTTCCCGGCCGGCCAGCCGGTGATGGAATCTCTCAACATATAATATACCTGCAGGTTAATTTCATAGGCATCGCCTTTTTCTACCAGCAGATCACTCAGGCCATATTCATTATAATCTGAATTCGTTAAACTTAATACAGGTTTTTTTAATTTCAACGCCATATTCACTACAGCTTTCTTTATCATTTTTTCTGTCCAGTCGCAATCACCGGTAAGCCAGGGAGACTTATTTCTTGTCAGCTCTGAAGCTGCGGTTTCATCCACGACAAATGTTACATCATCATGATTCTGCAGCAATGACGCCGGTACCTGTTCGGTATCGTCATCCTCCGCTGCTTTTTTGATAACGGATGCTTTGCTGCTTCCCCATGCCATCAGGATTATTTTTTTTGATTGCAGGATGGTACTGATTCCCATCGTGATGGCAAGCCGTGGTACCTGGGAAATATTGGCAAACTCGTAAGCATTGTCAATACGGGTTGAATTATCCAGCGTTATCAGTCTTGTTTTTGAATAATATCCCGAGCCAGGTTCGTTGAAACCGATATGTCCATTGTTACCAATGCCGAGGATCTGCAGATCAATACCACCGGCATCCTTTATCATTTTTTCATATTGCCGGCAGTGTTCTTTAATATCTTCCTTTTTCACTTCACCGTCGGGGATATGGATATTTTTCGGGTTGATATCAATATGATCAAACAGGTTTGCCCGCATAAAACGGTTGTAACTCTGCAAGGCAACGTTATCGATCGGGTAATATTCATCCAGGTTGAAAGTGATCACATTCCGGAAGCTTAGTTTTTCATGTTTATGCATCCATACCAGTTCTGCATACAATGATTTGGGTGTGGAACCGGTAGCGAGACCCAATACACATTTCTCTTTCTTATTTTGTTTGTCACGGATAAAAGCTGCTACCTGTTGCGCTACAAACAAAGAACCTTCTTTGGGTGAGGGGAAAATCTTTACGGGTATTTTTTCAAAACTGTCGGACAGGTCAATTGAGGCAGTTCGTTTCGCCATTAAGTTGGATTGAGTTGTAAAGATAAAAAATTGCTTTGAAGAAGACTGCGGGTTTGTGCGGTAGGCTATTGGGAACATTGGAATCTTGTCACTCCGACGAAGGAGGAGTCTCATAGACTACAATCAAACAAACTAATTGTAGTCTATGAGATGCCTCGTGCCTCGGCATGACAAGACTCCGAAAGTCAATTACCTCCTTTTAACTCTGCTTCCGTTGGCCCACTTACTTCTATTTCATCCACAAACAGCCATGCTTTATTACCGGCGCCGGGGCTGCCATCGGGGATGGTCCCCCAGTTGGTTACTACTACTTTTACGTAGCGGGCATAAGTGGCTCTGAAAGACAGCGTCATCATTCCTTTGCCCGTACCATCTTTTGTTTCTTCAAAATCATCTGTAAGTTTTAAAGAATACCAGCTTGTACCATCACCTGAACCAAGAACCTCTGCCGTTAATGGTCTCCATATCCAGCCGGAAGTGCGGTTTAACGCATTCACTACTACAAAACTTACCTGTTGTAAACTGCCCAGATCGATCACTGCTTCGCAATTGGTTCCGCTGAATCCTAAAAACTCCCTGCTTCTTGCAAACCCTTTTTCATTGATAACAGCATTCACCAATGTGAAGGCTCCATCACCGGGATATTTATCGGAGGCAGGATTGGTTAATGTGATTTTTTTCCCTGTGGCCTTGTTGAAATGAAAGATTTGTTCTACTGAACTTACAACTTTATTATTTAAGTATAACCTGGCTGAATAAAGACTTGTTTTTTTTACATTAACCGGATCAGAATAATTCATATCAAGTGAATTCAATCCTGATGCATAACGAATTTTTGCGTCTGTAAATTTATTTTCTAACTTCCATAACACTCCATTATAATCATCTGTTGGCAGAACTGTTGCCTTCAAATCAAAATACGCCTTACTGTAATTCGCCTTCCACAGATCATATCTTTTAAATTGTCCCATTAATCTTTTCTCAAAATCCTTCCAATCCCGGTTCTCCTTCGGACTCCACAGCACTTCACTCAATGCACTGAGCCTGGGGAAAAGCATGTATTCCACTTTTCTTGTATTGCCCATGTATTCTGTCCACATATTGGCCTGGGCGCCCAGTACATGTTTCGATTGTTCCTCATTTAATTCTTTGGGTATTGGTTCATAGGCATATACTTTTTCAATGGGATTGTAGCCGCCAATGGTAACAGAGTCTTCATTGTCACTTTGGGTATGATCAAAATAAACGGGATTGCCCGGGGTCATGATCACATCATGGTTTTGTTTGGCTGCATCAATGCCACCCTGTTCACCTCTCCAGCTCATTACTGTTGCATTGGGAGCAAGGCCGCCTTCCAGTATTTCATCCCACCCAATAATTTTTTTGCCCTTGCTGTTCACATATTTCTCAATGCGTTGTATAAAATAACTCTGCAGGGCATGTTCATCTTTAATCCCTTTCTCTTTCATCAGTTGCTGGCAGAAAGCACTTTCATGCCACCAGCGTTTACTGCATTCATCACCGCCGATATGGATATAGGGCGCAGGAAATAATTGCATCACTTCATCCAGCACATCCTGTAAAAAATTAAAAGTATATTCTGAGGGGTTTAGTACATTATTAAATACATCATTGATACCCCATGTCTGGGCCACTTTGTAACCTTTCTCCGGTGTTGTCCCCAGTTCGGGATAAGCAGCAAGGGCCGCCATACTATGACCGGGCATTTCTATTTCAGGAATAACCGTTATATATCTTTTAGCTGCGTAAGCCACTACTTCTTTTATTTCTTCCTGTGTATAGAACCCGCCGTAATGAATACTGTCATTACCTGTGCCGGGGTATCGGCCGATGATCGTTCCGTCTCTCCAGGCACCAACCGAAGTAAGCTTAGGATATTTTTTTATTTCGATCCGCCAGCCCTGGTCATCCGTTAAATGCCAATGGAAATAATTCATTTTATGCAGGGCTATAAAATCAATATATGTTTTGATATAACTAACCGGGAAGAAATGGCGGCTTACATCGAAGTGGAGACCACGCCAGGCGAAGCGGGGGTAATCGGTAATGGTTAATTGGGGAATGGTTAATTTGTTGTTGGATGTTGGATGTTGGAGGTTGGGAACAGGGAGAAGTTGGATTAAAGTCTGAAAAGCATAGAACATTCCTGTTTTATTTCTATATGGGAAAATATCTATATAATCTTTTGTAACAGTAAGTTTATACTTGCCTTCGGTAGAATCAACTCCAGGTATTGGGCTTACTCCCAGTTGTATAAAGTTTGATTTGATCTTTTCATCTTTCCTGCCATACACCTGAAGTTTGAAACCATAATATTTGAATAGATAGTCGTTGAAATAATCAGTATATTTTTCAAAACCATCTCCATGGAGGGAAACAAATTTTGTTTGCTTATTTAAGATAAATTTTTCCTTTGCATCCGATATTTTAATTTCTACCGGTTGCGGAATAATATTAACCTGCTGTGCCCGACAAAAAAAGGTTATAAAAAGAATACAAACGACTGTCGCAATAACACGCATAATTTTA
>JBGPKR010000112.1:0-11363 GCA_041486045.1 Chitinophagaceae bacterium
AACCGGGAGTTAAAATCTTTCCCGGTTAATTTCAGCAACAGGAAATGTATATAAGAATTGGACCTGTCATGGTAGCCCAGCGCTTCCCTTACCTGCCAGTGCCAGTCGGTACAGAAACAATAACCCCAGCCAAACCAGATACCCATTACAAACCAGGAAAAGCCGGTAAGAAGCATGGTGATCAGATGAAGCTTTCTTGTTTTGGGAAATATCCAGCCGGTGATATTGAATAAAGTAAATACAGTATGAAAAACAAAAAAGAAAATATTGAGGAAGGGATACCACATTTTGATGCCGGGAATAATGGTAAAGTTAAAAGCAGCCACTGCAGTTACAAAAGTTTTATCCTCTGAACTGATAGCTGCTAAAACCCGGTGTTTTTATTTTGACTGATCCCTTTATTCATCCTTACCCGCCCACATTTATACTAAACGAACTTGCGGCAACAATTACTGCTATGATAACGACCGCCAGCACAACCAGGATAATAATCAGCATGGTGTTATCTTTTTTATCGGCCGTTGCCAGGTAATCTTTTACCGTTTGATCCGGGTGAGACTTCAGTGATTTCTTCATACTCTTTTTCAGCAGGGAAAAAGCGATCCGTTCTTTCAGGTTCAATTTTTTTCCTGTGACCGTGCTGAAATCCTTTGCCGACAGCTTTATAAACTCACTTACTTTCATGGCCAGGAATTTTGCCGGTAAATCCATGGATGAGGGATAAGTTGTGTTAGACGCCATGGCAGGCTGGCCATTGCTGATTATCATGAAACCTGCTGCCATAGCAATCATTTTTAAAATTGCTCTCATACAGTTAGTATTTTTTTGATATAAACAGGTTTAAACAATGAAGCTATAAAGAAACCAGAGCAGATAAAATGACCGTCATCAGCGCCGGGCCTATTTATAGACAGGTAAGAATTGGGTATATAATCTGAGCAACCGGAATTACACATGTACCACTGTATGCACTAAACTCAGTACAATAGTGCTTTTCAATTTATAGACATGACCCTGGCCACATATTTACAGACACCTGCCCATGCTAAGGATCGTGTTGCGGATTAACCATCCATAGGTAATAAAAAAATCACTTCGGCTCTATCTGTTTCTTATCACTTTCATTCCCCGTTCTGTCCACGGCAGAAACAATTATTTTTTTAAGCTGTTGCAATGATGTGCCCGTACCCGTTGTTCGTTTCAGGTCCAGCGAACGGTCATTCCGGTTCAGCACCTGGTAATTCCAGGCATTGCCATATTGATAATAAACGATCCAGTGAAAAATATCTGCTTCATCCGGATGCGCCCAGCTTATTTTACAAACATCTTCCTGCATAGTGGTGGTTACTACCGGTGCAGCCGGTGCGTTGTGTTCTAACCAGGGACTGGATGGAACCAATGCCTGTTTCTTATATACACTCTTCAATAATGTATCCGCCATTCTTGGATTTTTTGTCAGTGAGGAAATGCTCCAGTGTACCACTCCTTTACTTTGCGGCAGCATACCGCGGTCAATCATGATCTCATTGATAGTTTCATCCAGGTTTTTATCTGTACTGTCACGACCCACACTGATACCGGGCCAGAGATGACGGTTCATTTTATTTTCACCGGCCCACCATCCCAGCAATACCGGGAAACTTTGCGGATACCGGTTCACCGGCCAATACAATTGCGGGGAAAAATAATCCACCCAACCTTTGTTCAGCCAGAGACGGGCATCGGCATACAATTGATTATACTGATCAAATCCTTCAATTGATTCCGGGTATCCCG
Source organism: Chitinophagaceae bacterium (assembly GCA_041486045.1). Lineage (GTDB taxonomy): Bacteria > Bacteroidota > Bacteroidia > Chitinophagales > Chitinophagaceae > JJ008. The sequence continues at coordinate 1,777 of JBGPKR010000112.1, forward strand.
GCCGCCAGATACCAAAAGGACTCACGCCAAATTTTACCCATGGCTTTTGGGCTTTAATATTTTTATACAGCCTTTCTATCAATTGATTCACCGCATCACGACGCCAATCAGCACGGGACAGTTTACCGCCACTGTTTTGATAAGCAGCCCAGCTAACCGAATCAGGAAAATCGGCATTGCCGTTATAAGAAGGATAGGGATAAAAATAATCATCCATGTGAACGCCATCAATATCATACCGCTTTACAATATCCATCACCACGGCATTGGTAATATCCTGCACTTCTTTTTTGGCGGGATCCATCCACCAATAACCTTCTTTCAGGTACAGGACCAGCTCAGGATGTTTTTTTACAATGGATTGATCACTGATCTCTTTTCCATCTTTATGATGAGCCCGGTAGGGGTTCAGCCAAACATGCAGTTCTAATCCACGGTCATGAGCTTCCTTTACCCAAAACTCAAGCGGATCATAAAAAGAATCGGGAGCTTTTCCCTGTGTGCCGGTGAGATAATAGGACCAGGGTTCAATATCGCTTTTATATAAAGCATCTGCCTGCGGACGCACCTGCAATATGACTGCATTAAAATGATTGGCCTGCAAAAAATCAAGCAATGCAAGGGCTTCCTGCTTTTGTGTTTCCATCGGCAGCCCGGGTTTGCTGGGCCAGTTGATATTGGCCACCGTAGCGACCCATGCCGCCCGGAATTCCTGCATGACATGCGGAGAAGAAGAAACGGGTTCTTCTTTTGTTATTTGTTTTGTGTTGGCACATGAGTAAAATAATAAAGCACAGCAAATAATCATGGCTGCTGTTGGTATTTTTTTTGTCATGTCGTAGCAAATTTAAAAACGAAGATTTTTTAAAGGTAGAATAAAAAAAATCGTAGTTGGCAAAGGCCAAGGCTGCATTTTCCGATAAGCCCCGATGTAATATATTCGTATAATTATAATATCTATATGCCGGCAACAAAACATGAAGGCAATCTCAAAAACAAACCTTTAACTCCTGCTTTTCATAACCTGAAAACAGTTACTGATACACTGCTATCCCCTGCGATGGATTATAGCGTAATCAGAGAGACGGTTTTGTCTCTGAAGAAATTGTTTACTGAAGCGGTGGCTTTTGATGATATGGAACCAACTAACCAGCCACATATCCTGACTGAATCAGGTTTAGCAATAGGCCCAAAGTCGGCTGCATTTTGCATTATTGATATGATGCGCACCCGGAAATTCATATTGGGTATAAGAGACGCCATTGAAGAAAGATTAAGAATGAATCCCGGCAGACCTGTAACTATTTTATATGCAGGTACGGGACCCTTTGCCACCCTGCTTACTCCATTGATTACGGTTTTCAGACCCGAGCAACTGCAAATGGTATTGCTGGAGATCAATCCCGTAAGCTTTCATTACCTGCAAAAAACAATACAACAGTTCGGAATGGAAGATTATCTCGTTGACATTGTGCAAGCTGATGCCGTTACATATTCCATCCCGGGTAACCAACAACCTGATATCATCGTTTCTGAAACCATGAAACCCGGGTTAGAAAAAGAACCACAGGTGAGTATTGTAGCTAACCTGTTATCGCAATGCAATCAAAACCCTGTTCTTATCCCGGAAATGATCAAAGTGGATGTCTGCCTGGTGGGTAACCTGATCAATTACCCGGATTCTATTATCACTTTAAAAACATTGTTGAAGTTGGATGCTGAAACAGCCGTGCGGATCAAAAACAATCCGAAAGATGTACCGGTACTTTCACCAGGTATTTTGGTAACCATCCCCGAATTACCAGACTCTCAATATAACAGGCTGGTGCTTGACACTTCTATCCGGGTATTCAGGCATCATGTTTTAGGCTTTAATGAATCGGGCATTACCCTTCCACAACCATTAATGGACGTTGCTGCACTTAAAAAATATCCTGCCCGTTTATTGTTTAAGTACCATATAGAAAGTGAACCGGGTTTCAGGGTTACTGAAATGTAAAACTTTTCACGGTTGATAGTAGTGTTGTTTGTGGTCCATACTGAAAATTGTATAGGTTCCCCGGTTAGTGAAAGATAATTATTCTCCTTAATCCTCATTTAATCAAAAACAATTTTTAAGAAACAGCAAGACTGCTCAATCAGAATTTTTTTCACTATAAAGTAATGATCATAATTTGTTTATTTTTTTTAATTTCATCAGATGTTAGAGCTAAGACCCGCAGAAGAAAAAGACGATTCATTTATAGAAACAGTTTACCGCTCCACCCGGGAAGATGAATTGAAGCTAACCCAATGGACGGATCAGCAGAAGTGGGCATTTATCAAGATGCAATCAATGGCCCAACTGGCTGAGTATAAAACAAAATTTCCCGGCGCTGCCTTCCAGGTTATCATTTTTAATAAGCAGGATGCAGGGCGTTTTTACACCTGGGAAAATGATCATGAGATCCGCTTACTAGATATAACGTTACTGCCGCCATTCAGGGGCAAAGGAATAGGAACATCTCTTTTGCAGGAGTTAATAAAAAAGTCAGATAAAGTTCAAAAGAAAATATCGCTGCATGTGGACCCGGTCAACCCGGTTTTGCAATTATACCTGCGTTTAGGATTTATTCATGTAAAAAACAATGGCCGGCATTATTATATGGAAAGAGATCCGGCAATTTCTTTAAAGCCCCCGCTATCAGAATAAAATTTGTGTGACCGGCTCAGGGTGTTTAAAAAGTTGTTTTTTATATCCACTTTGGGATTTGACACATGTCGTACTTACGTATTTACATTCTTCTCCATCTCACTCAACAACACTTTTTCAAAAGAGTCGGCTTCATCAAGGGTTAATAAGGCGCTGGCAAGTATCTCCGTATTCACATCAAAATATCCATTCACCTGGTTCACTATATTTTTAGAAAAGTCGCAAAGTGCCGGATCAGATTTTACCCAATGCTTCCGGCACGCAATAGGCCGTACGGGGTAAATACTGCAAAGATTGTCTTTCAAAAAAATGCAACGGGATAAGGCAGAGTACGTTTTTCTTCCCACGGCAGCCTGTTTAGTTAAGTACTCTTTGTCAATCTCCATTTTGTTTTCCCGGCAATATTGAATGATGGTGGCTGCCTCATCTCCGGAGATGTCCACATCAATAAAACAACAGGCCGTACACCCGGCTTTACATTGTATTTCCTTTTTGTTCTCTTCGGGGGCGTTTAGGAGAAAATCGTCAATTGCCTTATATACTTGTTTGGTTGCTTCAGCCTGGTTTTGTGTCCTGAGTTTTTTGAGCTGAACAATATAGCCATTGATCAGGTTAAGCATCTGTTCAATGGTTTCCCGGTTTTCAGGCTGTTCCATGAGCACTCCCAGGTAATCTTTAAGCATAGCGGTTACTTTATACTTAATATATCCCGGGGCAGGTTCAAAGCTGTAAGGGAGATCAGCCATAATTTTTTATCAGTTTGGTTTTGCCTGTCCGGCCTCAAAATTACTTTGTATGTCATGCGCCTGTATCAGAAATAAAATTTGTCTCATAATTCGACACTATATGTAAAACCCTCACCAAAATTAATCCTGGTAAGGGCTTTATTTATTTTTATGCACCCCGTCAACAATGAAAAGGAGCGAAAGGTATGTTTGAATCAGGCAGCAGGCATAGCCCGATCTGGCGCAGGGTTATTTGATAATTTATTAGTAAAGCTGATATGCATTTTTTGGCCCCTTCCATCAAAATCAATTTCTATTTTACCAAAGCCAGTAGTATCACCCGCAGCAGAATGAATAATCACTTCCCCATTATTACTGTTTAATGCAATGACAGGATGCATATGAAAGTTTTTGGCATGCCCCGCGATAATAATGTCAAGATCGGTTGATTTTTTAGCCAGGGTGATATCATCGGGAGCATTTTTATTTTTATAGCCAAGCAGGGAAAGGCAAACCACCACGGAACAGTTTTTTTCTTTTTTTAAGCAGGCAGATAATTTATTGATTTTTTGTATAACATCGCTGTCCCCGGGTCTCGCATTAATGATCCCCGTCCTGATGGTTCCTTTTTTAATTATTTTATAGTCCCCGGTTATTACAGAAAGGTCATAATCACCATTAACAGAAACGTCATATGTAAGTTGGCCTGCTTCAAATTGTTCGTCCTCGCCGGCTTTTAAAAGAATAGCATTGCCAGTTTGGTTTTTTATGTCTTTAATATATTGAATAGTCTTGTAATCACTGGTGGGATTAAGATTGACGGTATGTAAAAAAACCAGCTTGCCATTATTGCCGCTAAGCCAGGTAAAAGGTGAAGTGGCCCTGGCAATAGCATTAAAAGGTTTTAATGCAAGTACTGCAGTAGTGGCCAAACTGCCCTGGATCAAAAATTTTCTTCTTGAATTCATATCGTTAGTGGTTTACTGTTTTGCATAAACTATTACAAAGTACAGATTCTGGTACAACTAGCAAAAAAAGTTTAATGATGCCTGAACAGAAATACCAGCTTTGCAGGCATATAGTGTTTTTACGAACCGGGAGTACAATAAATTTTTTAAATGCTGTTATTATCAATTATTTTCACAGCAAAAGTGGGTTTATACTTTGATTCCTGGTGAATGGTATTACCTGTATTATTTTACCTTAAAGTTTTTTAGTGAATGAAAACAGGAGTTCTGTATCCCCGGTCAAATGCACATCCCGGTATGATGATGGATTTTGTGGATGGAATAAAATCTGCCCTGCATTATCATCAACTTGATCATCACGTTCAGCTTATTACAGAATCCATCGGGTTTGGGGGTAATGAAAAAGAAGTATATGAAAAGGCGGAAAAACTCCTTGTACTGGAAGGGGTGGATATCCTGGTAGCTTATGTTGATCTGCGGGTACTGGAAATACTAAAACCCCTGATGTATAGTTCCGGTAAACTGGTATTGGTAGTAAACCCCGGCACTAATTATCCCACAAACTGGGTGCCTCAGCGAAATATTGTGAACCTGACATTGCAGCATAGTTTTTTGTGCTGGTTAACTGGTAAACTGGCTTCACAAATGAACAAAACAAATGCAGCGACTGCAACCACATTTTATGATTGTGGCTATCTGCATATAGCCGCAATGGTAAATTGTTTTGTAAAAACAGGCGGCAAAATAACTTATAATTATGTAAATAACCAGCGGTATGATGATGCATTTGATATTAAACCGCTAACTGATTATCTATCTGCGGATAAAGAGACAAATAGTTTGCTTTGTGTATTTGATTCACTTCCGGCTGCCCTGTTTTATTCTCAGTTAAACTCTTACAATAGAGCAGATAGCTTACATCTTTTTGTTTCGCCGATGATGCTGGAACAAAAGGCACTTGAAAAAATGGCTGACAGGTATAAATTTTCAATAGACGGATACCTGCCCTGGCATTCTTCATTAGAAAACAAGTCCAACCATGTATTCCTGGATAGTTACCGTCAGCAAACAAAAAGAGATGGGACTGTTTTTTCCTTATTAGGTTGGGAAACCGGTTTGATCCTGAAGGAAGTTTCTTTGCATGGCGATGAAAATTATTTGAATGGCGCTGAAATAGCCGGAAGATTAGCAAATGGAAAAATAAACAGTCCGCGGGGCGAAATGAAACTGGACGCCGAAACTAATTATTTTATCACACCGGTATGCAAATATTCTATTAAACAAAATTCGGAAATTCCCGGCGTTGAATGGATGGAGATACCGCAAAAGGAATGGACCGGTTTTGTGGACGATCCAATCGAAGGTGTTAGTTCCGGCTGGACGAATACTTACCTGTGCTATTAAATGGGTAATATAAAAATAATAATGTTGTGCAGCACAAGATTTGCCTTACCTGCAATAAGGGAACTTGCTTTTTTCAACATACTGGCGGCTGTTGCCATTCCCCGTCATTGCGATGAAATGATAGTGAATACTGATGTTGTTTTAACAGGAACCGGCATTCCTGTTATAGAATTGGATAAAGAAACTTTTGCTGGCAGAATACTGGAAGCCATTGAAGAGAATGAAGTCAACCTGGGGCTGGTCATGACTTTCCCCTATCAAATTCCTTCATCTGTTTACGATGTACCATCAAAAGGTTTCTACAATATTCACCCGGGGCCGTTGCCACAATACCCCGGCAATGATCCTGTATTTCATCAATTAAAAAATAAAGAGAAACATGCAGGTGTTACTGTTCACAAATTGGATGAGGAAATAAATACGGGTCCTCTGGTGATGAATGAAATGCTTAAAATTGATCCTTCGGATACTTACGATTTGCTCACAACCAAACTGGCAAATCTTGCTGCAAAATTAACCGGTATATTGGTAAAGCTTGTAAGTTTTGATATTCCCATTCCATCAAGGCCTCAGAATTAAAATAAGGCAAAGAATATTAAATAACGGCAGGCAAAAGATATTGTTGAAACGGCAAACAATGAATGCTGATTTGGTCATTGCATTGATCTGCGTCTGCGACCCGTGGAATAAGGAGCCGTTACACGCCTTAATAAAAAGATTATAAGGGTCCTGGAAGCCATTTTTATGGATTGGCCGGAAAAATATGAACATATACCCCGAACAATAAAAATTTTTGATGAAAGTGAATGGTTGGTGGCCACCCTTAACAACCAGGCAATTGCTGTGCAACTGGTTTATACTGACGAAGGGTTTTTATTGGCAAAACGGTTGAAACAGTTTGCTGTAGTGCCCGGAGCGAGTCTGGGTCTTGTTTAAGTTATGGTATATATACGTTTTACCTGCTTTTCTCTATTAAAATTTGTGTAGAAGTTTAATAATATTTAGCTTTAAGTCCTCATCCTTGAAAGCCATATTTTCACACAAAACCAGCTAATGTTAATCCCTTATGGCTTATCAATCCTCTATAACACAATTAATACAAACCTTTAATCAATAATTTTTTCTATGGCACAACCTTATATTGGAGAAATCAGGATGTTTGGCGGCAATTTTGCGCCAGTAGGCTGGATGTTCTGCGCCGGTCAGATAATTCCGATAACGGGGAATGAAACACTTTTTAATTTGATCGGCACTACCTATGGTGGTGATGGGCAATCAACATTTGCACTACCCGACCTGCGTGGCCGTGTACCTGTACATCAGGGACAGGGGCAATCCAGCTATGTTCTTGCACAAACCGGAGGTGTGGAAACTGTTACACTTACCCAAAACCAGATGCCAGCACATACCCATGCACCCATGGCATCAAATACCGGGGCCAGTGATAACCCGGCTAATAATTTCTGGGCCAATTCCACCACTGGAAAACCTTATAGTGCAGCCCCACCCGCTGTTCAGATGAATGCAGGAACAATGGGGCCGTCAGGGGGTAGCCAGCCGCATGAAAACATGATACCATTCCTTTGTGTATCTTATATCATTTCATTATTCGGGATTTTCCCTACACCATAATTGACAGAAATAAATTGAGTAAACAAAAAATTATTAAAAACTAAATTTTCATACGATGGCAGAACCTTTTTTATCAGAAATAAGAATTTTCTCCTTCGGCTATGCCCCACAGGGCTGGGCTCAGTGCAACGGACAACTTTTGCCTATTAACCAGAACCAGGCTTTGTTTTCATTGCTGGGAACGACCTATGGTGGTAACGGCCAAACAAATTTTGCACTGCCCGAATTGCGGGGCAGGGTACCCATGCATGTGGGGAACGGATTGCTTTTAGGCCAAAAGGCCGGTGAAGAGGCGCATACCCTTAGTTCAACTGAGATGCCTACCCATACACACCAGGCAAAGGCCAGTGCCAACGGGCCTACTGTAACACCGCCTACCAGTAATTTCTGGGCAAGCAATACCGGTTTTACCCCCTATGGTTCGACGGGGGACACAGCCATGTCCTCACAGGCGATCGGTAATGGAGGAGGAAGCCAGCCACACGAAAACAGGTCGCCTTATTTAACGCTTAATTGTTGTATAGCCTTACAGGGCATATTTCCGTCACCCAATTAATTTAAAAATTAAAATAATATTTTATGGCAGATCCATTTGTAGCAGAGATCAGGATATTCCCTTTCAATTTTGCCCCACATGGCTGGGCATTTTGCAACGGGCAGATTTTGCCCATCTCCCAGAACACGGCACTTTTCTCCTTATTAGGAACTACCTATGGAGGAAATGGACAATCAACTTTTGCATTGCCTGATCTGCAGGGCAGAGCGGCAATGTTTGATGGGCAGGGGCCGGGTCTTTCTCTCCGTGATCTCGGAGAAACAGGCGGTGTAGATAATGTCACTTTGCTTGTAACAGAAATGCCTGTTCATACCCATACTGTCAATGGGAAAACAGCGGGTGGCCAAGCCAATCCGACTAATATGGTATGGGGCACTTCCAATGCAGCTAAGGTGGCGGCTAATTTTTATGCGCCTGCTGCGCCTGCTCCCGTGAATATGAATGCAGGGGCCCTGGCAAACAGCGGAGGAAGCCTGCCACACAATAACCTGATGCCTTATAACACTCTTAATTTTAATATTGCCCTGCAGGGGGTTTTTCCGCCAAGATCATAGATTAAGAAAATAAGGCCAAAAGTTTTGTTCTATCCTTTTAGAAAACCAACAATTATTTTTTAAGTTTTAAAAAACTAACATGCAAAAATTATTTAAGAATTGTGGTTTACCAGGTTTTAAAATAAGAGCAAAAATTTTTGCCGTTCTTTTTTTTACAACCTTGCTGTCTGTAAAATCTGTAGCAAATGTTTATGTGCCAACTACATTTACAGATCCTGCTTTCACAGCTATTAATAATGCTACCGGAGTGATTACCGCTGGCGCAGGTATCGGCCTTATTTCTCTCCGGTCTGCACTGACCGCAGCAGATAATTTGGGTGGAACGCATACTATTACCTTATCAACCGGAACATATAATCTGACACAAGCTATACCAAACAGGCAAATAACTATTGGTAACACTGACCAGAATATAACTATTAATGGAAACGGTCCGACAAACACTATCATTAATAATACCCTTGATGCAGACATGGATCGCATTTTGTTTATTAATCCTACAGGGGCTACAAACAGTCCGGTAATAACTGTTAATGGGATCAGATTTCAAAACGGATTTCTTAGTTCAGATCCTTTTGGCGGGGCAGCTATTTGTGCCGGTGGCGGTTCGGGTGAATCTCTTACAATAACTAATTGCACTTTTGATAATAATGTTCTTCCTGCAGGCGCTTATGGTGGCGCAGCTGTCTGTATGCAGGTCAGAGGCGACCTAACTATTGACAATTCTACATTCACTAATAACGTAAGTAACGATGCAGATGGAGGGGCTGTTTTCTTTGTAATATTTAATTCCGGATTAGGCACTGGCTTTGGTACCCTGAATGTAACCAATTCTACTTTTACAAGTAATTCTGTGGTATTTCCAGGTGCTGGTACTTCCAATGGAGGAGCTATAGCATTTACAGGACAAGCCGGTGTCACCCCTTTTAACGCCACTATTAATAATAATACATTTATTACCAATACAGCCGACGGATTGGGTGGCGCTATCGTAGCAAATAATTCTCCTAATTTATCTATATCCCAGATACATTTTAACCGGTTTGTAGGTAATAC
>JBGPKR010000113.1:0-11322 GCA_041486045.1 Chitinophagaceae bacterium
AAGAGTTATGAGTTGCGAGATAAAGACTCTAACTCGCAACTCGCAGCTCAAAACTCAAAGCTTTGAAATTATGCCGATAAATTATTACATATTCCTGTCCATCGCATTATTCTGCATTGGCATTGTGGGGGTGCTGACACGCCGCAACGCTATCATCATCTTTATGTGTATAGAGTTAATGCTGAATGCGGTTAATTTGCTGCTGGTAGCATTTTCGAAAATGCATTACGTAAAAAACGCTGCTGCCAATGCAACAGCAGGAACAGACGGTCAGATATTTGTATTTTTTATCATGGTGGTGGCTGCAGCGGAAGTAAGTGTGGGACTTTCGATTATTGTCATGATGTACCGGAATATTCATTCGGTGGATGTGAATTTTTTAAACAGGTTGAAACATTAGACAGGATTTCAGAATATGCAGAATGCTTTACAAATAGTTTATTTAATTCCCCTTCTTCCGTTAATTGGCTTTTTGATTAATGGACTGGGAAGAAGATACTTATCAAAATCAATGATAAGTGTGATTGGATGCGGGACGATTCTTGCTTCTTTCATATTGAGTATCTGGGTTTTTGTGCAGGTGAAGAATGGCAATACACATGTAGCAGACTATTTTAATTTCATTTCAGTTGGGAAACTGGTCATTCCATTTGCATTCCAGGTTGATGCACTCTCTTCTCTTTTCTTATTGATCATCACCGGAGTTGGTTTTTTGATCCATGTTTATTCCACTTCTTACATGCATGAAGAAAAACCGGAGCATTTTGGCAGGTATTTTTCTTTTCTCAATCTCTTTGTTTTCTCGATGTTGTTGCTGGTGATGGGCGCCAATTATGTGATCATGTTCATCGGCTGGGAAGGAGTGGGGCTTTGTTCTTATTTACTGATCGGTTACTGGTTCAAAAACCAGGAATACAATAAAGCAGCGAACAAGGCTTTTATCATGAACCGGATCGGCGACCTTGCTTTTCTTATCGCTTTGTTCTGGCTGATCGCCAAACTGGGTACCGTTTCTTATAATGAAGTTTTCAGTACAGTAAACCTGGCCAGGCTGAAGGGTTCAGATATTACTATCATTACCTTGTTACTTTTTGCTGGAGCCGCAGGCAAAAGTGCCCAGATACCTCTTTATACATGGTTACCTGATGCCATGGCAGGACCTACACCCGTGTCTGCATTGATACATGCCGCTACAATGGTAACGGCAGGTATTTATATGATTGCCAGGAGCAATATATTGTATTCGCTCTCTGCTGTTTCTATGAATGTAGTAGCTATTGTTGGGTTGGCTACCGCGATACTGGCTGCTACGATAGCGCTCAAACAAAACGATATTAAAAAAGTGCTGGCTTATTCTACGGTAAGCCAGTTGGGGTATATGTTTCTTGCATTGGGTGTGGGAGCCTATTCGGCCGGCGTATTTCATGTGATGACCCATGCATTTTTTAAAGCATTGTTATTCCTTGCTGCAGGCAGCATCATTCATGCAATGAGTGGTGAACAGGATATCCGGAATATGGGGGGATTAAGTAAAAAAATAAAGATCACTTTTATCACATTCCTCATTGGTTGTATTGCCATTGCAGGTATTCCTCCATTCAGCGGATTCTTTTCCAAGGATGCAATATTACTGGCAGTGTATGCTAAAAATCCTGTTTTATATGGCATAGCATTGTTTGGAGCATTGCTTACGGCCTTCTATATGTTCCGGTTGTTGTTCATCACATTTACCGGAAGCTTCCGCGGAACTGAGGAACAAAAAAACCACCTGCATGAAAGTCCTTCAACCATGACCATTCCGCTGATTTTACTGGCACTGCTCTCTGTTATTGGGGGATTAGTGGGCATACCAGAAGTATTTATGAAGGGCGGAGATCAATTCAGTGAATTTTTATCACCGGTGATCGCACATAATGTTGAACAAACAGTTTCTCATTCCACAGAATACATGCTGATGGCTTTGTCGACAGGTCTTGTGGTTCTAACGATCATTTTCGCCTGGTTCCAATTCCGGGGTTATCAGCGCAGGGAAGTCAAAGGGTTTGGAAAACTGCTGGAGAACAAATGGTATGTGGATGAGTTGTATGATAAAATAATTGTGAATCCATTACACAGGTTTGGAGGCTTTCTGAAAAATAGTATAGAAAAATTTGTCATTGACGGTTTGGTGAATGGAGTGGGGAAGATGGTGAATTATGGTAGTCGCCAGCTTCGTTTGTTGCAAAGCGGACAAGTGGGTAGCTATGTGCTGCTAATGGTGCTGAGTATGGTGCTGATTTTCGTTTTACAATTTTTTCTTAGAAAATGATAGCTGAAAAAAATGATAATTAATTAAAATTTAAAATCCCCCTTTAGGGGATAGGGGCATATGATTCCTGTCTTACTGATATTGATTCCATTGCTGACCGGGCTGGCTGCATTCTTTATGAAGAATGAAAAGTCAGTTCGTTCATGGGCTTTGCTTTCTTCCATTATGACCATGGTTGTTTCCTTACTTGGTTTAACACTGCTCAAAGAAGATAAATACCTGCAGCACCAAAGTGATTGGCTGCCTGCTTTAGGCAGCAGTTTTTCGGTGAAACTCGATGGTATGGGGCAGTTGCTTTGTTTGCTCAATGCCGTTGTTTACCCGTTGATCTTTTTGGCTACCTGGAACACTTCGTATAAAAAGGCCCGCAACTTTTTTGCACTTATGCTGCTGGCACAGGCCGGGCTGATGGGAGTATTCCTGGCGATGGATGCATTAGTGTTTTATTTTTTCTGGGAACTGGCATTGATACCCATGTATTTTCTTTGTTCACAATGGGGCGGGGAAAAAAGAATACAGGTAACGTTTAAATTCTTTATCTATACGTTCATTGGTTCCCTGTTCATGCTGATCGGTATCCTGTTTGTATATGCACATACGGAAGACCGTTCATTCGATATCGCTGCATTTTATAAAGTTGTTCTTTCCGGTAAGCAACAAAACCTGGTTTTCTGGCTGATGTTTGTGGCCTTTGCCATCAAAATGCCCATATTCCCCTTGCATACCTGGCAGCCCGATACATATGAACAGGCGCCAACAGCAACAACAATGGTATTGAGCGGAGTGATGGTGAAAATGGGAGTTTTTGGTATGGTCCGCTGGTTGTTTCCGGTTGTAACGGGTGCTTCCTATCAATGGGGAGATTTTATTACACCACTTGCTATTATCGGGATGATCTATGCCTCATTGATTGCCCTGCGACAGGATGATTTAAAAAGATTGGTTGCTTATTCTTCAATAGCGCATATTGGATTACTATGCGCCGGGATGTTTACACAAAATACCATTGGTGTGCAGGGTGTGATGATACAGATGTTCAGTCATGGTATTAACATTATCGGTTTGTGGATAGTGGTGGAATGGATAGAACGCAATACCGGTACCCGTAAAATTTCAGAATTGGGCGGACTTGCCCAAACAGCGCCGGTGCTTAGTTTTTTCCTGGTAATAATTGCATTGGCAAATATTGCCCTGCCATTAACCAATGCCTTTGTGGGTGAATTCCTCATTTTCAACGGCATCCTGAGTTCTTTTACCAAATACTATGTTTGGTTTACCGTGATGGCAGGAATCTGTATCATCCTGGGAGCTGTTTATATATTAGGAATGATCAGGAAAGTAGCTTACGGAAATGTAAATGAAATTACTGCCAGGGTTGTTGATATAAAATTTAATGAAAAACTGGCGCTGGGAATCATTGTTGTTGTGATCCTGTGGGTAGGAATTTATCCGCAGCCAATGCTGAACCTGACAAGTGATTTGACCGATTCATTAATCAATAAGTTTGAAGTGCTCAGGCATGTTGTACCAAAGTAATTGGAGATAAAGGTTTATGAACGCATTAATATTATCAGCGGTTTTTGGTGTTATCATGATGTTCAGCGGCATTATGCTGAAGCAGAAAAGTATTGTCCGCAATGTTGCCATAGCCGGAATTTTCCTGTTGCTGCTGGTGAATATTCTTGAAATGGGCGGAACTGTTTTTTTTAGGTTTGACAGCAAAGGCATGATTGTTTTTGACCGGTTTGCCCTCCTGTTCAATACCATTGTTTTTATTTCAACATTGCTGTATCTCTTGCTTTCTGCCAGGGATATGGAAAAAGTTGGGATTAATTATGGAGAATATCTTGCCCTGATCTTTTTTATTCTTTGCGGCATTACCCTGACTTCCTCTTTCAAATCATTATTGATACTTTTCCTTGGCATTGAAATAATTTCCATACCGCTTTATATTTTAACCGGCAGCGATAAAAGAAATCTGAAAAGCAATGAGGCGTCGCTGAAATATTTTTTACTCGGCGCCTTCTCCACCGGGTTGTTGCTGATGGGGATTGCCCTTATTTACGGGGCACAGGGAAGTTTTGATACCGGTAAGATTAGTTTGTTTAATGGGCTGCCTTCACCCTTGCTTGTTGCGGGAATGATGTTGTTGCTGTTTTCTATGTCATTTAAAGCATCTATTGCGCCATTTCACTTCTGGACGCCGGATGTTTATGATGGCGCTCCTACTGTTTTTACTTCTTTTATGGCCACTATTGTCAAGGCGGCAGTATTTATTGCATTTATCCGATTGTTCGATGAAGCATTTGGAGTGTTGCAGCTCAAATGGCAGTTGCTGGTGGCTATTTTCACTGCAGCAACACTTTTCATTGGCAATATCACCGCCGTTTTTCAGCAAAGCGTAAAAAGGATGCTGGCTTACTCCAGTATTGCACAGGCAGGTTTTATGATGCTTTCGTTATTTGCCATGAATGCTGACGCCAAAGAAGGCTTACTGCTTTATGTCACTGCATACAGTTTTGCTACGATTGGCATTTTTGCAGTATTGATAAAAATGAAAGATTACACATTTGATGGATTTAATGGGTTTGCCAAACATCAGCCGCTGCTGGCTGCTACTACCACTATCTTTTTGTTATCTCTCGCCGGTATTCCGCTTACGGGCGGATTTCTTTCCAAGTTTTATATGCTGAAAGCAGCAATGGGCACCGGGAAACATCTGTGGTTGGTAATTTTTGCTATCCTGATGGCCGCCGTCAGTGTGTATTATTATTTCCGGATTATACAGGCCATGTATTTTAAGGAGGGCGATGCTCAACCTGTTGACATAACACCGGTATTTAAATGGACACTGGTGGTTCTGGCTGCACTGGTGATATTGCTGGGCATCTTTCCTAACCTCTTGCTTAACTGGTATTATTTCTGACAGCAAATTACAGGCTCCCCGAAATTCGATCATTGAAGATTAGAGAAATTCTCTAACTTAAATGGTTCAATTATGAAAAAACTTTTTACTACAGCGGGTTTGTTAGTTGTGACTATCATCGGGATTGTCACATTTATCACACCCGCAGTTTTCGGCCAGGAGAAGATAACCGCTAATGCTGATGGGACAAAGCTGCCAGAGTATGTCCCACCCGGGTGCGTAGGCAAAACCATAACCAAAATGTCACGTGCAGAGATGCTCGCACAGACTTTGCCGGATGTTAAGTCCAACCCGCCCATCACCCAGAGTAACCAACTGAAATTATTCAACGAACTGGCAAAGATCATCGATGAAAATTACCTGTATCCCGACTTCAGGGGTCTCGACTGGCCCGGGATTGTAACTGAGTTTCGCGGTAAAGTAGAGAGTGGTCTGGATACTGAAAAATTTTATGCCGGGATGGATTCATTCATTCGCAGGCTGGGTGACAGGCATTCTTCTTTTGAATCGCCGGTCAAGGCCGCGGAGATAAAAGCACAGCTCGCGGGCCAAAACAACTTCGTTGGTGTAGGCGCACTTTTTCAATCCCTGGTGGAATCAAAGCAAGTCACAATTCTTGCGGTTATGCCCGGTTCACCGGCAGAACATAGCGGTTTGCGTCAGCACGATGTTGTGCTGGCGGTCGATAGCCTCCCGTTGGTACAGAATGAAAAGGTCTATCCATATACACGGGGACCAGAATGTTCGGTGGCCACTCTCACTGTGAAATCGCCCGGGAAAAAACCGCGCAACGTCACAATAATCCGTGCCCGGGTGACGGCCCCTATGCCAGTTTACGCGAGGCTGATTCCCACCTCCGACGGCCGTCGTATCGGCTATATCTTTCTGCCGACATTCTTAGATCTCACGATCCCGGGCCAGGTTAAGAAGGCGCTTGAAGACTTCGGACAACTTGATGGATTGGTTCTCGATAATAGAATGAACGGTGGTGGATCGAGCCAGGTTCTTATTCCGCTACTGGGCTATTTTACATCCGGCACTTTAGGACACTTCGTCAGCCGCACTAACCGGCGACCTCTCGAGATCGTCGCGAAGCCTATCAATAACTCGCAGAAAGTGCCGCTGGTGATCCTGGTTAGCAAAAACACAGTCAGTTATGCTGAGGTCTTCGCTGGTGCATTGCAAGACATTGGCCGCATCAAAGTTGTGGGCCAAACTACATCTGGCCGCGTTGAGACTCTAAACGGTTTCAGCTTCACAGACGGGTCAAAGGCCTGGATCGCCACAGAACGTTTCGATCCTATAAATTCCCATACTGGCTGGCAGGGACGTGGCGTCCAACCTGATGTCAAAGTCCTTGCGGAATGGGATGAGTTCACGTTTGAAAACGATCCGGCGTTGGTAGTTGCGCTGAAACTGCTTCAACAATAGTGGGATTCCCCGTCAGGTCGAAATCCTGACAGGCTTTTAGGGATTTTGACTTCTCTGTATTAAGATGGCTTGCGTTCGAATCTCAGCAATATCCAGTCACTATCTTTGTAACCAGTCAGACGGAGACCCCCGAAATAATCGGGGCAAGCTGTCAGACTGGTCTGCATCAATGAATTTTCGTGATACCTTTTCCCTTGCCTTCAGAACGATTCGCAGCAATAAGTTACGAACCGGGCTGACTGTTGCAATTATTGCTTTTGGCATCATGGCGCTGGTGGGGATTATCACCGCCATAAAGGCCATGAACCAGAAATTCACCGAAAGTTTTTCCACGATGGGGGCCAATGCCTTCACGGTTCGTTTTAAAGAGAGAAATATCCATTTTGGAAATAACAATAATAATTCCGGGATCAAACTTTCAAAAAAGGGTCAGCGAAAAGAAAAAAAATCAAACCTCGGGAAGATCATTACCAAAGATGAAGCGGAACTTTTTGTAAAGAGATTTGATTTCCCTTCAACAAAAAGCATTTCCATTTTTGGCAACCGTAATAATATTGTCTCTCATGAAACAAGAAAGACAAGTCCCAACGTAATGATGTTTGGCGGTGATGAAAATTATTTACTCCTGAATGGATTTTCACTCCAGGTTGGCCGCAACCTCAACCGCATGGATGTGCAAACGGGTCGCAATGTTTGTATACTTGGATATGACGTGGCAACAAAATTATTCAAAGCGGGTATAGAAAGATCTGTAAATGCTGTCGTCCGCATCAACAATATTCCTTACCGGGTGCTGGGGGTACTGGAAAGTCGTGGTTCCACTTTCGGGTTCAGCAGGGACAATGTCATTATCACCAGTTATGAAAATGTGGACCGGAATTTTCCGGCAGGGTTTTCTTTTGTAATAGCAGTTATGACAAAGGACCTGATTAAAGTAAATGACGCAATGGGAGAAGCTGAAGGAGCTTTCAGGGCTATCCGCAAACTGAACACTACAGAAGAAAATAATTTTGTACTGGACCGCAGCGATAGTGTTGCCGAAAAAGCTATGAACAGCCTCCGGTTCCTCACTATTTCAGCAACGGTTATTGGCCTTATTACTTTAATCGGTGCAGCCATTGGCCTCATGAATATCATGCTTGTCTCCGTATCTGAACGTACCCGGGAAGTAGGTCTTGTAAAAGCCATTGGCGGAAAAAGCAAAATGGTAAGCCGCCAGTTTTTACTGGAAGCAATTATTATCAGTGTGTTGGGAGCATTGTTCGGGATAGTGTTGGGTATTATAGTAGGAAACCTTTTTTCAATTGTCTTGAAAACAGGGTTTGTCGTTCCATGGGGATGGGTTTTATACGGGATCATCATCTGCACCATTGTTGGCCTGTTAGCCGGTTTATATCCCGCCCTTAAAGCCGGAAGACTCAATCCTATAGAGGCTTTGCGGTATGAGTAAACCGGGAAATAAATTGATTATTATTAAGTTTCCGGGACAGGGCATGAATTTCTTATCAAATTATTTACCAGGGAGTTGTTCCGTTTAAAAAAATCCTTAACTTGACCCCCCCTTCCCAAAAATTTGAAGGAAGGGGATTTTTTTATAAACTTTTTCTGTAGCATTGTAATTCCGAAACAAGGATCAGTATTTAACAATTAAAAAAACTAAAAACTAAGATCATGGCAGAGATTAAATCAACTGCAACAGCATCCGTTAAGGCCACATCAGTTCAACCTAAAAAAAGCAGTAATGCTATCTCCTGGATTGCACCTGTTGTTTGTATCATCGCCGGTTATTGTATCTGGCGTTTCATTTTTGGAAATCCAGACGGGTTTGAAATAAAAGGTAAAGGAATGTTCTGGCCAAAACATGACAAACCTAAAGACGCTTTAAGCGGTATTTACATGGGAGGTATCATCATACCTTTCCTGATTGGCATGTTCCTGATGGTCCTTACTTTTTCCATTTAGAGGTACCTGACGATCCGCAAGGCATTGGGTAACGGATCCATTTCGGATTTTGTCCGCAAGATCCAGTATCACCTTGCTAACCGCAATGTAGATGCAGCTTTGTCAGAATGCGACAAACAACGGGGCTCAGTTGGTAATGTTATGAAAGCCGGTCTCCGCCGTTACAAAGAAATGATCAATGAAAGTGGTTTAAATACTGACCAGAAAGTAATCGCCATTCAAAAAGAAGTTGAAGAAGCAACAGCTTTGGAATTGCCGATGTTGCAGAAGAACCTTGTATTTCTTTCCACGATAACATCAGTAGGAACCCTGGTGGCCCTGCTGGGTACGGTAATGGGGATGATCAGGTCTTTCAGTGCATTAGGTCAGGAAGGCGGTGGCGGATCTGCTGCCGGTCAGCTGGCTGTTGGAATCTCTGAGGCCCTGTATAATACAGCTTTGGGTATCGGTACTTCGGCAGTTGCCCTGATCATGTACAATGTATTTACTACCAAAATTGACTCTATTACATATGGCATTGATGAATCAGGTTTCACCCTGACCCAGAGCTTTGGCTCTTTGTATAAATAATCAGCTGGATCTGGCCATTATTTATATGGAATTTTGAAACTTATTCATCTCAATTCTAAATTATTGTAATCATGCCGAGTGTTAAGATGCCAAGGAAAAGTACGGATACGGATATGACCCCTTTTGTGGACATAGCCTTCCTGATCCTATCCTTTTTCATTATGGCAACCAAATTCAAACCCCCGGAGCCTGTTCAGATAAATACGCCCAATTCGGTCTCGTCGCAGGATCTTCCGGAAAATGATGCGGTGCTTATTACTATTGATTCAACAAACAGGGTGTTTTTTTCTGTTTTATCAGAGAAAAATAAAGCTATTCCTGATCAGGTCATACAAAAATTAAACACATTACGGACACTTAATCTCAGCACAGCACAGATGGCTAACTTTAGAAAAACGGTTGCTGTAGGTGTGCCATTTTCCTCCCTGGGAAGTTTGCTTGATGTGCCGGCAGAGGACCAGGGAAAATTTAACCAACCGGGTATCCCGGTGCTGGACACCCTTTCTAATGAGTTAATATGGTGGATTTCAGCTTCCAAAGAAGTATTCAGGGATAATCAACGGCCGCTTAAATATCTTATCAAAGGAGATGGCGGATCAAAATACCCTGCATTCGAAGCCGTTATTTCTGCGCTGAAAAAAAATGATGAGTTTAAGTATAACCTCGTTACGTCACTTGAAAATGCGCCAACCGGTTCGGCGCTGGATGTTGCCAACCGGAAAGGGGTAAAGACGAAATAATATTTTTTAAATACTTAACTTACTAATTATGGCAAGTATAGACAGTGGTGGTGGCGATAGCGGTCATAAAAAAGGACCGGGAGTAAAAAAAGCCAAAAAACTTTCCACCCGTGTGGACATGACACCCATGGTGGATCTTGGATTTTTGCTGATCACCTTTTTCATCTTCACAGCCACAATGAGCAGCCCCAAGGCCATGGACCTTCGGATGCCCAAGGACGTGGATGATCCCAAAAAGCAAAATGAGGCCAAAGAATCTGGCGCCCTGACCATCATGTTGGGAAAAGGCAACCAGGTTTATTATTATGAAGGTCAGTTGAAAGTGGATGTCGGGGTTAACAATTTCAAACAAACCACTTTTAAAGGTATCCGGGAAATTATTATCAACAAAAGGAAAGAAGTAATGGCCAGGCATGTTCATGATCTGGGAAGTCCCGAAAGTGTTTGTAAAGAAATGCAGGAAAGGGCCAAGAAGAATGAAAACCCCGATTGGGAAACTGCCTGCCTCGACCGGGATTTTGTGGTCATCATCAAGCCCGACGTGGATGCCACTTATAAAAACACGGTTGATATATTGGATGAAATGACCATAAATGGCGTAAAAACCTATGCGATGGTCAAAATTTTGCCACAGGAATATGAACTGATACAGGCAACGGAAAATAGTAATAAATAACTGTTATTCAGGTATGGAATTGCCGGTAACCGGCGTCTAATAAAAAAGTTTAAATAATGGAAGCCAACAAAATTCTATCAGCCGATCTTCTCGATATTATTTTTGACGGGAAGAACAAGGATTATGGAGCTTATGATCTTCGTAAAACCTATAACCGGCGTATTATCCGTGCACTGATCATTACGGCAGCTGTTGCACTGCTGGCTTTGCTGGGTTCGGTCTTAGCCAGCACTATGAAGGACAAGAATTCAAAAAAAGTTAAGATACAGGAACTTACCCTTCAGGACATTAAACAGGAAGAAAAAAAGATAGAACCCCCACCCCCGCCTCCACCCAAGCAGGAACCGCCAAAAGTGGAAATGAAGCAATTCACTCCTCCTATTGTAAAAAAAGACGAAGAAGTGGAAAAACCACCTCCACCGGTGGAAGAACTAAAGGATGTGAAGATTGCGGATGTAAGCCAGGAAGGTGTAAAGGATAACGAAATTCCGACACCTGCAGTTATTGATGAAGGAAAACAGATCGTGGAAGAAAAGAAAGAAGAAGACGAGAACCATATATTTGACAAAGTGGAAATTGAAGCCAGTTTCCCCGGTGGCGATGGCAAATGGCGTCAATACCTGGAAAGAAACTGTAACGGGCAGGTAGCTACCGATAACGGCGCCCCTGAAGGCACTTATACCACGATGGTTCAGTTTGTGGTTGACAA
>JBGPKR010000114.1:0-11270 GCA_041486045.1 Chitinophagaceae bacterium
AAGATAGCAATAAGAGGAAGAGTTTTTTGCGGATAATCAGGAAGAAAAAAAGCGGAGTGAAGAGTATAATCAAGAATTTCGTTAATTTTATTGAAATATATTATAGATCAATAAGTAATTAAGCTTTATTAAGTGACACGATTATATAAATATCGCCTTTTCACACATTTATCAATAATCACTCTTCTTTACATAGGTTGTTCTAAAAGCTCCAATAATCAGCCAGATGATTTACCTAATGCTGACCAATACATTACCTGGAATATTAATGACGGCAAGGGTTCCATGACATCACCGAATGATTCCATTGGCTCTGCCCGTTACGCAACTGACACACATATCATTGGTCAATCAACAACTAATCAAAACGCATTCTATATCATCTTCAGTGGTAATAGAGATGCCGGTATGTATAATGCAAACTTTGCAGACTTATACATTAATCAAAAGACCTATACTAATTCATCTGATCCTTTACTTGTTACAATTACAAAATATGGAAATGTTGGTGATTATATCATAGGTTCTTATTCGGGCAAAATAAAAGATACTTCTACTAATTTGTATCCGATAAATGGGAACTTCAAACTTAGGACCAGGTAGGTTATTAATGAAATATAGATCAAGAAACTAAATTTAACCCACCAACGCCAACTCCAGCACCTGCCCCATATTTTTTACATAATGAAATTTAATACCCTTGATGAAATCAGATTCTATCTCCAGCACATCTTTCTCATTCTGCGAGCAAAGGATTATTTCT
The DNA here is from genome assembly GCA_041486045.1 of Chitinophagaceae bacterium. Taxonomy (GTDB): domain Bacteria; phylum Bacteroidota; class Bacteroidia; order Chitinophagales; family Chitinophagaceae; genus JJ008. Next base: position 764 of record JBGPKR010000114.1, read on the forward strand.
TTTAAACCGGCACGTTTGGCGGCCAATACTTTTTCTTTAATGCCGCCAACAGGCAACACCTGCCCACGGAGAGTTATTTCACCGGTCATAGCAAGAAATGGTTTCACTCTTTTTCCTGTCATCGCAGAAGCAATAGCAGTCATCATGGTAACACCGGCGCTGGGACCATCCTTGGGCACAGCTCCTTCCGGCACATGGATATGAATATTTTTCTTTTCAAACAGCTTTTTATCCAGTTTATATTTATTCGCATTTGATTGCAAATAGGTCAGGGCAGTGCTGGCACTTTCTTTCATCACATTGCCGAGGTTGCCCGTCAGTTTCAATTCACCTTTGCCTTCACTCAAACTCGTTTCGATAAAAAGAATCTCGCCGCCGACATAGGTCCATGCCAATCCAATGGCCACACCGGCCATGTTGGCTGTTTTATAAATATCGTTGCTGTATTTTGGTTTACCGAGTATCTTTTCTATATCCTCTGCCGTTACCGTTGCTTTCAGTTTCCCTTTCAATACAAATTGTCTTGCCAGGTTACGCATGATGGATGCCAGTTGACGATCCAGTTCCCTGACACCACTTTCCCGGGTATAATCCTGTATTATTTTTTCCAGCACTTTATCACTGAATTTAATATTAGTGCTCTTCAATCCATGCAGATCTTTTTGCTTGGGCAACAAATGCCGTTTGGCTATCTCCATCTTTTCTTCCACCGCATAACCGCTGAGATCAATAATTTCCAGACGGTCCCTTAGCGCCGGCTGGATGTTCTGGGCATTATTGGCGGTGGCAATAAACAATACTTTACTCAGATCATATTCCGATTCAAGATAGTTATCGTAAAATGTGTGGTTCTGTTCGGGGTCCAATACTTCCAGCAATGCCGAAGAAGGATCGCCACGGAAATCACTGCCCACTTTATCCACTTCATCCAGTATCATCACCGGGTTCGAGGATTTTACTTTACGGATGGATTGTAAGATCCTGCCGGGCATGGCGCCGATATAAGTTTTTCTATGTCCTCTTATTTCACTTTCATCATGCAGGCCTCCCAGACTTAACCGTACATATTTCCTGCCGATAGCATTGGCAATACTGCGGCCCAGTGATGTTTTACCAATACCGGGAGGGCCGACAAAGCAAAGTATCGGGCTCTTCATATCCCCTTTCAGTTTCAGAACGGCCAGGTATTCCAGGATCCTTTCCTTGATCTTTTGCATTCCGTAATGATCAGCATCCAGTGTCTTTTTTGCTTTCTTTAAATCGTAATGATCTTCCGTATAAGATTCCCAGGGAAGGTCGAGCATCAGGTCGAGATGATTATATACCACGGAATAATCGGGTGTGCTGGGATGCATTCTTTCCAGCTTCTCAATTCCTTTTTTAAATAATTCTTTGGCGGCAACCGGCCATTTTTTTGCTTCGGCCTTTTTCTGCATTTCTTTTACTTCCTGCACATTGGAATCGCCACCCAGTTCATCCTTGATACTTTTCATCTGCTGCTGCAGGAAGTATTCCCGCTGCTGCTTATCTAATTCCGTTCTTGTCTTGGTGGTTACTTTATTTTTCAGTTCAGCAAATTGCAATTCTTTTTGCAACAGTTGCATCAACAGGTCAGCCCGCTGGCGGATCTGGTTTAGTTCCAGTAAACGTTGTTTGTCTTTAATATCCGTATTGAGATTACTGGAAACAAAGTGAATGAGAAAAGCAGGGTTCTCAATGTTCCGGAGAATAATGGAAGCTTCCGTGGGAATATTGGGTGAAAGCTGAACAATGTCGGCGGCCAGGTCTTTAATATTGGCAACATAAGCTTTAAAGTCCTCATCTTTTGGCCATTCTTCTTCTTCCAGTTTTTTAATTTTTGCCCTGAAATAGGGATCCTCCCCGATAATCGACTCGATCAAAAAACGATTCTTGCCCTGGATAATAATGGTGGTGCCGCCATCGGGCATTTTGATCAGCTTAACGATCCGGGCTATTGTTCCGATATGCTCCAGGTCTTTTACAGCCGGGTCTTCCACATTGCTGTCTTTTTGCGCCACGACGCCTATTAATTTGTCAGTCCGGTAAGCATCGTTTACCGCTTTGATGCTTTTATCCCTGCCTACAGTGATAGGCAGCACCACGCCGGGAAAAAGCACAGTGTTTCGCAGGGGAAGTAAGGAAATCTCGGCGGGAACTTCAATACCATTCAGATCCTCCTGGTCACTTTCATTCAATGGAATGATGGGAAGAAAATCCATTTCTTCTTCGGAACGCAGTAAAAATTGGTCAATATTCATGGTCGAACCTTTAGACAACCTGTCACCCGTCTATGCAGATGGGTAAATATAATCTGGGAAATCAGTATTGCCAAGATTCATGCCATAGGAAATATACTGACAAAGCAGGTGTGTGGCTGGCTGGTAAGGGTTTATAATAAAAAAGTCCTCTCGCCTGAGGCGAGAGGGACTTTTATTCATCAGGTACCTGTACAACGAAGCCTTTTTTAACTGCCATAGCTTTAGCGAAGGCAAGTGGCGTTGTTGTACCCGAATTTATAAGGCTATTCCAGCGGATAATTGAAAACCCTGGCTCTTCCATTTTTCCTGGTTGTCGATATCATTAATATTATTTAAGCCGACCACGTAGCGGCCATTTAAGCGGATGGCGCCCACTTTTACCTGTGCCCCGCCAACCATGGAGAAATCACCGTTTTTAAATGCATTGCTGCCATTTTGCAATAATGTTTTGCTTTGTTGTATCAACACGCTGAATTGCGGGCCTGCCTGCAGGGTCAGGAAATTGCCGATCAGTTTAAGATTTAGCAGGATGGGAATAGAAAGATAATTCAGCTTAACGGTACCCTGTTTAAAAACATTCTGGTAAACATGGCTGAAATTGCTGTCTATTTTAGTGGAATATTGATTAAACAACACTTCGGGCTGAAGACCCAGTATACCTCCCAATCCGATCTCAGCAAAACCACCGGCATGGTAGCCATACCTGAATTGATCTTTAAATGATTTACCATCTATTTTAATGATGTTGGCACCGGCTTTGGCACCGATATGAAACTGGGCCATCATGGCCTGGGCAAACAGTAATGCTGCAAAAAGAGATAAGAGTTTTGTTTTCATAACTAAGTTTTTTGTTCCTGAAAAATTTCAAGTATAGTGCCAGTAACCCGTATAACCTGTTAAAATTCATTAACGGCATTGCTACTTCGCCCCGATTGAATCGGGGCTATGTAGCACACATAAGTAATTCAACAAACAAATTATGTAACCATATTATTGCCGGAGAAATGTGAAGCTTTTCTGAAATCAGAATAGAAGGCCTGCATTGATGGAAAACAGGCTGGTAAAATTGCCCGATTTGGAAGGGAAATAATAATCCAGTGCAAACTGCGGCTGAAGGAAAAACCTGCCGATGGAATATTCACCCCGGAGATACAGGGAGAGAGAAAGTGGTTGAAACTTTACCTGGTCATCCAGATAAATATTCTCTGTACTGTATAGAACATTGGAGTTTGTACGAATTGCCGTGGCATAAGTGCTGGACGACTGGTTGAAGCCAAACTTCTGAGTTCCGCTGGTCAAAGCCAGTTGGGGGGAAAACCGGATAAAATCCTTGTTATTAAATATATTGAGCCAGTAAAAATCATGGCGGACTGATGTCATCAATGAAAAGTCCCTGACAGACTCTTCTGTGTTAACGTAAGTAAAGCCTCTTCTCCGCAAACGCAGGTCCTGGATAACGGATTCTCTTTTGGTATAGTCTGAGCGGCTGCCCCAGCCATAGCTAATGGCCAGCGTGGGCCGTATCCATGCTTTACGGTAGGTGAAGTAAGCATATAATTCATTTTGCAAAGGAGTAGTATAAAAAGGCAAAGAATCTTTGGTAACAAACTTTGTAAATGAAATACCGGTAGCTATGCTTTTATTATGCAGATAATCAAATGAAGGGGCAATGGAGAACTGGTAAAAATTCATGTTCTTTTTATCATTGACAATATACCCCGTCATTGTTACGCCAAATCCACTCCTGTGGTAATATCCCAGTGTGGGCGAATAGGTAAGTTTCTTTGAAGGTTCAATCAATATGCTGTTCTTGGTTTCAAAATTATAATAGCTTTTGCCTAATGATAGACTGGCCAGGAAATAACTGTCGGGCGAGAGGATAGAATCCATGAAAGCATCAAAATCCCGGAACAGGTCATCATAATTTATAGAAGTGTCAATGACAGCTATTTCTTTTTGTGGGACAATAGCGGAATCAGCAGAGTTGCTTTGGGTATGTGCAGCAATCCCCGCCCAAATGAAGGCCAGCAGTATTGACCATTTTTTTAGCATCAGGCAGTTGTGTTCGGCTTCAAGGTAATCGGCGGCTCTGAAGCGTTGATTTTTAGGACTTAAAGGTTAAAAAAAAGTTTAACCACGACGATCCGCTAATTGGCGGTTATCAGGGTTTAACCCGGATTTTGCAGCCTGTCGCAAAATCAATAAGAAAACGAATTAGCCCGCTAAATATTGGGAAAATGTAACAGAAAATAGATCAGGAAAGCTCTAATACGGTTATTTCAGGCAGTATTCCGGACCTGCCGGGGTAGCCGATAAAACCAAAACCCCTGTTGACATAAAGACGTTGGCTGGCAATTTCATACAAACCGGCCCATTCTTTATACACATATTGAACCGGGCTCCATTTAAAGCCGGCTAACTCAAACCCGAATTGCATACCATGGGTATGGCCAGCCAGCATCAGGTCAATATCAGGGTAATCCTTCAATACCTCCGCTTTCCAATGGGAAGGATCGTGGCTCATTAATATTTTGAACGGATGCGATTCAGCCCCTTCATAAGCTTTTTGCAAATTGCCATATTTCGGAAACCGGGCTTTGGCGCTCCAGTTTTCTATTCCCAGTACGGCAATACTATCTGTGCCTTTTTCCAGCACAATATGTTCATTCATCAGCAATCGCCAGCCCAATTTATGATGCACCAGCTTCAATCTTTCCAGGTTAGCTTCCTTATCCTCTGCAGTTTTCCAGTTAATATAATCACCATAATCATGATTGCCCAGGGTGGAGTAAACGCCCAGCGGAGCCGTTAATTTATCAAACACATCCATATAATCATTCATCTCTTCAGCCACATTATTCACCATATCGCCGGTAAAAAGAATGAGATCAGGTTCTTCATCCATGATCTGCAGCACCCCCTGCATCACCGCCTCTTTATTGGTAAAACTTCCTGAGTGAATATCGGAGATGTGCACGATCTTCAAACCGGCAAAAGCTGCGGGCAGGTTATCATAATTAAGTTTCACTCTTTTTACCCGGTAGCGGTATTTATTCCCAAATCCATATACCAGGGTACCAAACAGGCTGCCCCCTGCTATGATTCCGGCCCAACTGAGCAGGTATGACCTGGAAACAGATTCACCGCCGGCCCATAGAACAAACCGGTATATATCATCGGCCAGGAAAAAAAACGAACCAATGAGTTTGGCAAAGAACAAACCTGCCAGGATTGAAAAAATATTCGTCCGGGTCAACCGGGCATGATGTTTAAAATGGATATACGGCAAGGTCCAGAAGATAACAATGGCAGCCACTGATAAAGCCCAGTAAAGGGAATAGATGATGATCTGTGTACCCGGGGTTGTGTCACCGGTTACTACCTGTAATGCCTGGAAAAAGTAGATATCGATCAGCAACATGAAACACATCAATATCCACCAGAAAGGAGATTTACGCATAAATAAAATTCAAAATTACGAAGACCAATTTCAAGAATATTTTGTTTAACAATTAGTTTTGCCACAATCGTACTCAAAATGGGCAAAACTTAATTTTGTGTTCTTGGTTTCAGACGGCAATTTTACCACAAACATTTAATCATTATAAGGAGTTTTCGGCAAAATGGCAAGAATAATCGGTGTAGCAAATCAAAAAGGAGGAGTTGGTAAAACAACCACGGCCATTAACCTGGCGGCCAGTTTTGCTGTACTGGAGTATAAAACATTACTGGTAGATGGCGATCCGCAGGCCAATAGTACTACCGGTGTGGGCTTTGACCTGCATAATGTCACCCATAGCCTTTATGATTGCATGGTGAATGATTCAAGGGCCAGGGATGTGATATTGAAAACGGAAGTACCTAATCTTGACCTGATCCCTTCTCATATTGACCTTGTTGGCGCCGAAATTGAAATGATCAATTACCCCAACCGGGAAATGGTTCTGAAAAGTTTGCTGGAACCCATCCGGGATGATTACGAGTTCATCATCATTGACTGCTCTCCTTCCCTGGGTTTGATCACCGTCAATGCATTAACTGCTGCGGACTCTGTAGTGGTGCCCGTTCAATGCGAATTTTTTGCGCTGGAAGGTCTGGGAAAATTATTAAACACTATTAAGATCGTTCAAAGCCGTCTCAATACAGCTCTCCAGATCGAGGGCATACTAATGACAATGTATGATGCCCGGCTCCGTCTCTGCAACCAGGTGGTCAGTGAAGTGCGCCGCCATTTCGAAGACATGGTCTTCAGCACCATCATTCACCGCAACTCCAGGCTGGCTGAAGCCCCCAGCGCCGGCAAACCGGTCATTTTATACGATGCCAGCAGTAAAGGTTCAATGAATTACCTTAATCTTGCAAAAGAGATCCTTCAGAAAAACGACATGACGAAGATCAAGAATGAAGAAAGGATTCTTGAGTTGTGAGTCGGTAGTTTGGAGTTAGGAGTCTGAAGTCAGCAATACAAAATTGTTATAGTAACTTGAAAAATATATGGGCACTTATAGGGATTTAATCGTGTATCAGAAAGCCTATAAACTTGCAATGGATATATTTGAAAGAACAAAGAAATTTCCACCTGAAGAAAAATTCAGCCTGACTGACCAGATAAGAAGGTCTTCCCGTTCTGTTTGTGTAAATTTTGTTGAGGCCTACCGGAGAAAAAAATATAAAGCTCATTTTGTTTCAAAACTGACCGATTCATCCACTGAAAATGCAGAGACTCAGGTTTGGCTGGATTTTTCCAAAGATTGTAAGTATATTGAAATGGATGAATACGAAGATTTCACATTCAGGAATGATGAAGTAGGTAAAATTCTATGGCATATGATTGAAAACCCTGACAAATTTATGTGAGTCCGGCTCCGAACTCCGAACTGGGAACTCCAAACTTGTATATGACCACCCCTAAACAAAATAAAGAATTGCTCGGCAAAGGCATCCGTTCCTTACTGCAAAACATTGATGCAGATCTGAAGACAACCAGCGGTGCATTGAAATCAACTGTTGTTGAAAATGCAACCGGCACCAACCGTATCCGCATTGATGATATTGAACCTAATCCCAAACAGCCCCGCCGTGATTTTGATGAACAGTCGTTGCAGGAACTGGCCAATTCCATCAAGCTGCACGACATTATTCAACCTGTAACTGTTACGAAATTAGCCGGTGGAAAATATCGTCTTGTTACCGGTGAAAGACGTTTAAGAGCAGCGAAGCTTGCCGGCATAGAGGATGTCCCGGCTTATATCCGCCATACCAATGATTCACAGTTGCTCGAACTGGCCTTGCTGGAAAACCTGCAGCGGGAAGACCTGAATGCCATGGAAATTTCATTAAGTTATAAACGGATGATGGAGGAATTGGATTACACACAGGAGCAGGTAGCAGAAAGAATGGGAAAAGACAGAAGTACCGTAGCCAATTTTATCCGCTTATTGAAATTGCCACCCGATATTCAACTGGCTGTTCGCAGCGGCGAGCTGAGCATGGGCCATGCAAGAGCATTGATCAATGTGGACACCATTGATAAACAGCTTTTCATTTTTAAAGAGATTAAAGAAAAGGGATTGTCGGTTAGACAGACAGAAGCGCTTGTCCGCAACCTGTATAAAGAAGGCGCTGTTAAAAAAACTTCAAAAAGTCGCTTGCCACCTGCATTTCAGCGAATAGAAGATAAATTAGCATCGCATTTCAGTACCCGGGTAAAACTCAGGCATAGCCGGAACGGCAGCGGGCAGATCATCATTGAGTATTATTCGCAGGAAGAATTGAATAAGATACTCGGGCAAATGAATGCAGATCTTGATTAAAAAACCCCATCCCCTAAAGGGGAGTTATGAAGATGCTTCAAACTTTGTGTAGTCATCATCAAAAGAGTTTTCAGATGCTGGTCATATTCCTGCTGACTGGTTTTATTTGTTTTGCCCGGCAAAAAGATGTTCTTGTTACAGCAAAAAAAGATTCAACACCGGTTGTTACAAAGAAAGCAAGCTATAATAAATACGATTCAGCGACAAAAGCCCATCCACCCAGGGCAGCAGCCTTCCGTTCAGCCGTTTTACCGGGATGGGGGCAGATCTACAATAAAAAATACTGGAAACTTCCCATCGTGTATGCCGCGCTGGGCATAACAGGTTTTGTTTTTTTAGACAATATCAAAACATACAAAGAATACCGGTTTGCCTATGCGGCCCGCTTTAAGGCAGAGCAGCCACCCCCGGCACAGGACTCCACTGATTATTTCAAGCTAAAGGAAATTTATAAATTGATCTCCCCGGAATCAATACGGACAGCCAGGAACAGGTTCAGGCAATATGTGGATTACTCCGCATTGTTCTTTATTTTATTCTGGGGGCTTAATGTTGTGGATGCAACCGTAGATGCGCATCTCAAAAGTTTTGATGTCAGCCCCGACCTTAGTTTGCAGATAAAACCGGGCCATAGCGAAATGGCGGGAACGAATGGGATCAGTTTGATATTAACAATCGGAAAGAGTCAATCCCGTTGATACGGGTTACGGGATTCGGGATACGGGGTGCGGGATGCGTGATAGATTCTTTAAAATAATAATCCTTTTTCTTATCACGAATCCCATATCTCGTATCCCGTATCTTGCATAAAATTTCTTCATCATGAAGGTCGCATTGATCGGTTATGGAAAAATGGGTAAAGCCATCGAAGAACTGGCGCTGCACAGGGGTCATGAGATCGTTATTAAAATTGACCAGCCTAATCTTCATGAATTCACCAAAGAAAATTTATCGAAAGCAGGAGTGGCCATTGAATTCACAGGGCCGCACAGCGCTTTTGATAATGTAAAAAAATGCCTGGACTTCGGAGTCCCGGTTGTTTGTGGTTCCACAGGTTGGATAGAAAGAATAGATGAAATAAAAAAAATTTGTGCTGATAAAAATGGTTCCTTCATTTATTCCAGCAATTACAGCGTTGGCGTCAATATCTTTTTTGAAGTCAATAAAAAACTGGCGGCATTGATGGCACCACACAAAGAATATGAAGTGATACTGGAAGAAACCCACCACAGCCAGAAAAAAGATGCACCAAGCGGAACAGCTATAACCCTTGCTGAACAAATATTGGAACAGGTGCATCGGAAAAAACAATGGGTGAATGAACTGAGTGATCACCCGGAGGACCTGGAGATCATCAGCCAGCGTATAGACAGCATCCCCGGCACCCACAGTGTCAAGTATTCATCTGCTATTGATAATATTGAGATCATCCACACCGCACATAACCGGAAAGGTTTTGCTTCCGGCGCCTTGCTGGCCGCTGAATTTATACAAAACAAAAAAGGGTTCTTTACCATGAAGGATGTGCTGGGTTTGTGAGCATATCAGTTTAACATTGGAGTGTCATGTCGACACTGACAACCTGCCTGCCGGCCTTGCTCCGCTGAAGCTATGCGAAGGCGAGCAGGCAGGTATGAAAAAACGAATACTATTGCCCTGAAAATCAAAGATCATTTTTATTGAGAAGCCGGTGAGATGGTTGTATATTTAATTGTTGTGCGAAAATTAATTAAACTACACTTCATAATATGAAAACCTACCTTTTAGTTATTTCTATATCAATATTATTATTTTCTTGTAAAAAAGAATTACAAGTTGAAAAATGCTCCCAAAATTGTAAGACATTTAATATAAAAGGTAGATTTTATGATGGTATAACAAATGAGGGATTTGGAAATACTTCAATAAATTTGAAATGGGAATATTTTAGGTATTGTATTTTTTGTCCTAGTTCAAGAAATGTTTATTCTGGCAGCGCTGATGAAAATGGAAATTTCAATTTTAATATTAAAATAGATACATCATTGTTTAATGATTATAGTTTACAATTAAACACCCCTGTAATCAATAATTATTTTGAATTATTCCCAAGAAACATTGACAAAATTGACCTGACACAAAACAATAGTATTAATGTTGCATATTACCCAAAAGCAAATCTTGAATTGCGGTTGCACAGAATACAAACTGACACAATTAAGAATTTAAATATTTTACATATTTGGAGAACGACTGGGACAGGCGAATTTATAACCCAATATGACTATTTTGGGCAAACTCCCAATATAATAGGGGACACTATTTTAAATATTAAAACTGTTGCCGAAGGCGTAGAAACAAAAGAGCAGTTTGAATTTTTATTACGCGAAGGCTGCAGTGAAATGCAAGGATTTTATTTAGGGAAACCATGTCCTG
>JBGPKR010000115.1:0-11166 GCA_041486045.1 Chitinophagaceae bacterium
AGCTGAGAAAATTTTTGGACAGGTGAGGGAACATATAAGGGTTAAAATTACCTACGCCACATCCGCATATATCACAGGCATCAGCTTTAGGAAATGAGAGGATGAGTAATGATAAAGCAAAAAATATTTTTCTCATGATCTGAAAAATTAGTTGTTGAATAAATAGTAATCGGTAAAAGAACTGGAATGGATGCCCTCACATAGCAGAAACATTAATACTGGAACTGATATAAATTTCATTGAAGACCCGAAGGTATTTTTTGAAAATGACTTAATAAAATGGGATTACTCATTTGCCTTGATGATTTTAATCAGCGCAACCGGTAAACCAACGCCAATTTGCTTCGCATTTCATTTTGCCCCCTAGAGACTGACTTTTGGGCAAAATCTGACCTAAATCTTCTCTCTGCCCATTTTTCTATAAATTTGTGCTCCTGTTATTAAAAAAAGTAATTTGAAGAACAAAAAGTAAGATTTTATCTCCCTCTGTAGTTCAGTTGGTTAGAATGCCAGATTGTGGATCTGGAGGTCACCAGTTCGAGCCTGGTCGGAGGGACAAGGCAGGGAGGCATTACTCTTTTTCAGGGTAATGCCTTTTTAATCCAACAAACTCAATTATATGGAAAGTCAGAAAAGAGGGATCATTCCGGGAAAGATCAAGGGCTTCCGGGATATTGACCCGGGTTTAAACCAGATCAAATGGGCCATTGTTGACGGGGCCAAAAAAGTTTACAGGGCATATGGCTTTGAACATTGGGACACACCTATTTTGGAATATGCCGACGCTTTAGGTAAATATATGCCGGGTGAAGAAGTTGCCAGCGAGGGCCAGGTGGCAGATGGGGTCTATTCTTTTCGTAATCCCGAAGAAGAGCCGGTTTTCGATGAGAAGGGAAATGAACTGAAAGATGAAAATAATTTTGACAAAGTTATTTACGAAAATCACTTTGTTGCGTTGCGATATGACCTCACGGCGCCATTAGCAAGGTTATATGCTGAACAACTTTGGCAGGATAAACTGAAAGGTCTTTTAAAGACCGAAAAGTCGCCACTGTTCAGGCGCTACCAGTTCGGGCCTGTTTTCAGGTTTGAAGTAAAACTGGATCCGGGAAGATTCAGGGAGTTTTGGCAACTGGATTTTGATACGGTAGGAACAGCTGATATGACTGCTGATGCAGAAGTTTGTATGGTGACGGCTGATGCCATGGAAGCAATCGGGCTGAAAAGAGGAAACTATATCGTGAAAGTGAATAATCGAAAAGTGTTGAAAGGATTTCTCCAGAATCTCGGGGTGAATGATGAAGAAACCGAAAAGAATATTTTAAGAGTCATTGACAAATTGGATAAGATCGGGTTTGATGGAATGAAAGCTGAGTTAGGAAAAGGAAGAACCGATTCATCGGGCGCAGAAGTGAAAGGCCTTGATTTATCATCTGATTTGATTAAAGGTGTAACTGATTTTTTCAAAAAATTTGGCAAAACAAAAAAAAGAAATAATATCCTGGAGCGATTAAGCAATATGACAAACGCCAATAAAATTTTCACGGAAGGTGTTGAGGAGTTGAGAAAAATTGACAGCGTTCTTTCCGGAATCGGGTACAATGAAAAAAGAGTTCTATTTGACCCGACGCTTGTTCGTGGAATGTCTTACTACACAGGCCCTGTTTTTGAAGTGGAATCAAAACAAACCTACACCGACGATAAAGGAAACGAGAAAAAAGTTGGTTCAATCTGCGGAGGCGGCAGGTATGATGACCTTGTTGAAAAATTGTTAGGCATTAAAGTACCTGCTACCGGTTTATCTATCGGGGTTGACCGTATTGCTGAATTACTTCAACTGATCAAACAGGCGCCGAAACAGGTTACGGGCCCGGTTTTGATTGTTGTCTTTGATAACAACCTGATGACGGAATACCAGAAAATTGCGAGCCAGTTACGGAAGGCAAAAATTGATACGGAAGTGTATTACGGGTTTCAGCGGGGATTGAACAAGCAATTGGCCTATGCCGACAAAAAGAATTGTCCTGTTGCCATTCTGCTGGGTGAAAATGAGTTGGCGAAAGGCGTGATCACTGTTCGGGATTTGAAAATGGGAAAAGAGATTGCCAGTGAATTCACTGATAAAACAGAATGGCAAAAAACAGCACAGTTTGAAGTAAAGCGGGAAGACCTGGTGAAAAAGGTGAAGGAACTTATCAAGAAGCATCAATAAAACTAAAAAATGGCAACAATTAAAATGGTTACGCTTGATGGCAGCACATTGACCATTGAAGATATTATTAATGTAGCAGAAAAAGGATTTACTGTTGAATTGGCAGAGGAAGCAAGAAAAAAAATTATTGCAGGTCGCAGAAAATTAGAAAAACAATTAAGAGAACACCCTGAGATCCCGATTTACGGAACAAACCGGCTGCACGGTGACCTGAAAAATATCGAGGTCCAAAACAGGTTAGTAAACAGCTACCAGGTAAAATACATCAAGGTTCATAATTGCGGAACAGGAAATCCTGTACCGGTTGAAGTAGTCAGGGTAATGATGCTGATACGGTTAAATTCTTTTGCAAAGGGTTTGTCAGGTATGAAAATGGATACCTGTCAACTATTGTTGGATATGCTCAACAGGAAAGTAACACCCTGGGTGTTGGAAGAAGGTTCCGTCGGTGCAAGCGGTGACCTGGTCCCTTTAGCTATGATAGGAGCAGTAATGATAGGATTAGATGAAGCACAGGCATATTTTGAAAATGAATTGATGCCTGCAAAAAAAGCATTTAGAAAAGCACATCTTAAAAAAATTAAGTTAGGAGCAAAGGAGGCAATGGGCCTGACAAACGGATCAAATTTTATAGCTGCATTTGCTGTGTTTGCTGTAAGAGATGCAGAAAGAATTTTAAGATCTGCTTCCATTTCCGCAGCCATGTCACTGGAGGCAATCAGGGGTGAGCAAAGAGCATTTTCCGAACTAATCAATGAGGACAGCAACCGGCACGAAGGGCAAATAGAAATTGCAAAACAAATACGAAAGCTGATTTACGGTTCAAAGCGATGCAGCAAAAAGGCACAGGAACATAAATTTGGCGGGAAAAATAAAGGCGGGGAAAGAGTTCAGGACAGATATAGTTTCAGATGCGCACCGCAGGTTCATGGTGCATTATATGAGGCGATTGACAAATTGAAAAAAACGCTGTCAAAAGAAATTAACTCAGCAACCGACAATCCTCTTTTTAAATTTGACAAAACCGGGCAAGACGGTGGAGTACTTTTTGCCAGCGGGGGTAACTTTCACGGTCAGGCTTTGGCAGCACCGATAGATTATTTAAAAATAACTCTTACAAGTTTGGGATTGATTACTGATAAGAGAACATTTTCATTATTAGACAACCGTCTGAGTTTTGGACTACCTGCCGATTTAGCAAATGATACAAGCAAAGCTGACGGAGGTTTGATGGTACTTCAGTATGCAGGCGCGGCAAGGGCAGCGGAAAACAGGGTGCTTTCAACTCCTGCATCAGTGATGTCAGTTTCAACAGCCGCCAACCAGGAGGATTATGTTTCAATGGGTAGTATCGGTGTTATTCATTTGAGGAAAATTATTTACAACACTCAGATCCTAGTTGGTATTGAATTGCTTTGTGCATTAAGAGGATTACAACTTACTTACAATAAATTGCCGAAAGGATTAAGAGAACTTGGAAAAGGGACTCAAAAAGTTTATAATGAACTTTCCAAATCAACCCATCTGCCACCTGAAAAAGAAGATAGATTTTTACGGACTGAAATGATAAAATCAATAGAACTCGTAAAGTCAGGCAGGTTGATTGAACTTGTTAAGGATTTGATACAAAGCCACCGGTGAATATTAAACTACAGCGTTTTCAATTCCTTTTTACCCGATAATATTTTAAACGCTGAATAAATAAGAATAAAAAGCCCGAGTAAAATAACTATACCGCTGTATGCAAAGACTTTAAAATACGGCTGGCATTTTTGCATCATGTTATAAAATGATTCATTGTTCGATTTGCTGCTGATCTTTACCAACCCGCTGCCCAGCAAGGAGGCCCAGAAGATAAAGAGTGCAATGTTGGTAATGACAATTCCTTTTCCCACCCAGGGTTTTCTTTTTTCAAAAGCTTCCGGTTTTTCTTTTTTAATAATGTAGAAGACGGATGCAAGAAGCAACATGGTATTAATGCCAATGGTGGCGCCCATACTATGTGCTACGGTAATATGTGTGCCATGCGTATAGTAGTTCCAGGCGGGCACGGAAATAATGATGGCCAGTGTCAGGTTTAATAAGATCCACCCGTCGGCATAGGACAGCAGGCGGTAAGGCATACGGTGATAATTTTTCCGGGCCTCGCTCATCAACTTTCTCCATTGCAAAATAAGATGCGCAAGGATCAGCAGTTCTGTCATGCTGATAAAATAAGCTACATTCTTTATCCAGGGGGCAGCCGGGACAATATAAGTGTGATGTCCCCAGTTGAACATCAGGTTGGTTAATCCTAAAAAATAAAAGAAAAATGCAATAGGCGACCGGGCCGGTTTGCTGTTGCCGCTTGTTTGTTCCATCACGTACATGCCGGTTCCATATACCAGCATATTCCAGCTTCCAACCATGGAGCCCAATGCTTTCCATTGCACCGTCACGTCTCTTACAATATTAGTGTGGAAAAAATCAAATAACCAGAGATAAGATTCAGATAAAGTGATGAAGAAAAAAATAATTCCCGTTGACCACATCCAGATATAAACAGGGGCGGTTTTATAATTTGGTTTCAGGGTAAAGAAGAAATTAATGGCGAACGGTATCCACGAAAGCAGGATGAATGCACCGAGCAGGGGAGGGAACTCCAGGTATTCTCTTCCCCCGAAATAGCCCAGGAAAAAACAGGTGATAATGAAGAGCGAGACCATTAATTGCAGGATGAAATGCAGCCAGACACCCTGCCGCCAATAAACGGGCCGGTTAGAAACTCTTGGCAGGTAGTAATAAATTCCTGCCTGTGCTGCAGTGAATAACCAGGTAATGACAAGGTAAACATGCAGGGGTCTTGTTTGCTGAAAAGATAATTGGTCTTTTAAAAACGGGGGGAGTATGTATTGGAACCCTCCGATGACACCCAGCAACAATCCGAATAGCAGGTAAGACATAGCCAGCACCAGGAATGCTTTGGCAGATTTATCGGTAGTGTACGAATTTTTTATTGCCGGCTGGGTGATCATGCTGGTCAGTGTGTCTTATAAGTAATAGCTGTTGTGTCCACATATTTAAAAAAGCTTATCAATGCATTAACTTCTTCTTCTTTAAAATGGAAATTCGGCATTCGCGGGCCACCAGCTTTTAAAAAAGCCTTCATGTACAACTCTCCCCGGACGGGATCACTGTAAGCAGTCGTTAATTCAGGGCCCAGGTAACCACCCAGGCCATATAACTGGTGACAGGCCGTACAATTATACCGCTGAAAGAGATGGCTTCCATTCTTGATCCTGCTTTGTTCATCTGCGGAAACAACAATATTTTTTTCTGTTCCTTTTGTATAAACAATGATACTATACAGCAGGTATGCAACGAACAAGCTGATGAATGCCACAATTTTTATCATGCATTATTCAATTTAATGAATAGTGGGCGGGGATGCCAAACAGTTGCAATGCTTTCGGAAAAAGAATATTGTTTTCCAGGTGTACATGCTGGTGCAGATCCATTTCGAAAGCCTGTAACGCTGCAAAACTAAGTTTAAAAGTTGTACAGGCATCCACCGGGGGAATATAATTATTGGTAAGCTTATTGATCTCGGCCAGCAATTCACCGGCATGATCATGTTCCTGTTCCATCATATTGATAGGAGCCAGGAGGTAAGTGTGATTAATACGGATCTCCATTCCTTCGGCCACCCATTTTTCCATTTCCAGGATTCTTGGAAACAGTACCTGCTCTTCTTTTTGCATGTGTTGTTCCATTTCTTCATTTACAGCCGCGAACAGTTCCAGTACTTTCAGCATTTCCGGGTGGCGGTCGCCGTGTTTGGAAGCCACTTTTTGAAGGTAACTTAAGATCTGCGGCATTTCTTTTTTAACATAGCTGTGATGGGTCATGACGATATATTCTGAAAGCTGGGCAAGCGATAGCCTGTCATAATCGATAGTTACTTTATCAGTGCTGGTTTGTTCAGTAGTTTTAAGATCAGCCACTACATCTTCAATTTTTATATCTTTTTCATTACAGGCCTGCTGAAGGGTCCGCTTGCCTTTGCAGCAAAAATCAAGATGATATTTTTCAAATACAGAAGCGGCGCGGTGATTATTGTTTACGATCTGTGCCAGGCTCTTTGTCATGATCTCTTTCATATTAATATAGTTTTAACGGGGTGAAATAATTATAAATCCTTCTTTTTAAATTTCCTTACCGCAAGCCATAAAGGGAAAACTATCCATAAGAACATAATGCCAAGCGTAAAGAGCATACCGCTGCTGCTTCCAAAAAAATCTTTGTAAAGGGCACTGGTGAGTCCCATTAATGCGCTGATATCCATTTTCAGTACAACAAATATTCTTCCCAGGTCTATAGGATTCAGCGCAGCAAACAGGAGGGTGATCTTTTCAAGCGGGTAATCACTGAAATTGAATATGATCAGCAGTATCAATCCATCATAGATCAGGGCAAAATAGAACCAGAGTAATAAGGAATAGCCAATACCCCTTGCTTTGTCTCTTGAACTCACTGATGCAAAAAAAGCAAGAGAGGTGAATACCAGCGTTAATGAAGCGCCGCTGAATAATAAAGCAAACCCTGTTGCATCGGCTGCAAATAACAAAACCGGGATGCCCACGCCGATCAGGAAGGCGCTGAGTAATGATAGGCCAACTCCCGCAAATTCACTTAATAAAATTCTTGTGCGGCTCATCGGCTGTGATGACATCAGTTCTATGAACTCATACGAGTTATAATAATGTATGGTGGTGAATACAAGACTAACCAGGGGCAGCACGATCAAAACAATGTTGAGCAGGCTGAGGATGGCCTTACTGCTGTTTTCTTCCATCTGGAACATGCTGAATGAAACGATGAACAGGAATAAAGTATAGGCAAGAATGATCTTGCTCCTGAGTATATCGTACAAAACATATCGTGAAAGTTTCAACATAACCTCATCCCCTGCCCTTCTCCACGGGGTGGAGAAGGGAGTTTTTATTGTTAATAAATTCTTTCATCCTTTTTTATTTCAAACATTTTGTCGATCCACTGATTGCTGAATTGTTCCCCTTTCATGATCCTCGCAATGGCTTTTCCGAGTTTTAACTCACCGGTTTCTTCCTGCAGCGCTGCAATATCTTTAAAGAACTGCATCTTTCCTTCCTGCATGTACATAATATGCGTGGTCAGCTCGTCCAGGTCGCTGAGAATATGAGATGTAATAAGGATAAGTTTATTCTTTTTCTTTTCTGTAAGGATTTTTTCTTTGAGTATTTCAGATGCCAATGGATCCAGGCCGGCAGTAGGTTCATCGAGTATAAGAATGGGCGGATCAAAAAGAAAAGCAACGGCGGCACTCACCTTTTGACGGGTGCCGCCGCTTAATGTCCTCATTGGTTTTTCAAATATTTTTTTTAACCCGAATTGCCCGACCAGGTAATTATCAATTTTACTTTCATCAGCATTGCGGATATTTTTCAGCATTTTGAACAACTGTCCCACTTTCATATTATCGGGATAGCGGCCGATTTGGGGCATGTAACCAATTTTTTCTCTGTAAGATGGATCACCATTGATCAGTTGTTCATCTACAAATATTTTTCCGTTGTTAGGGCGAACCATTCCCAGGATGCATTTTATGAGGGTTGTCTTGCCGGAACCATTGGGCCCGATAAGAGAAATAACCTGCCCTTTGTCAAATAAGGCCGATACATCATCCAATGCCAGCAGTTTTCTGAATCTTTTGTTTATATGTTCAACACGGATCATAATTTCAGTGATTTCATCATGGGTTTATCGTCCACTAAATTTTCGGGTGTGAGGCTGGGGATAGCCTTTTCAGCTTTATCCAGCAACTGCACCGTGAAACTTCTCAGCAGCATCAGCGCATTGGGGTTTTCTTCTACGATCATGGAGTACATGCTGACGGGATGATAGGGTACATCGCCAATACCGTCTTTATTGATATCATATCCTTCATATTTGTCCCAGTAATTATTATAAAATTTGTTCAGCGAGATGGAGCCATTGGTCCCTACGTCAAAACTGTTTCCTGTAAAGTTATTGTGGTGAAAATTATTGTCTTCGCAGCTGGCCTGTACTTTAATGGCCCAGCCGTTCTCCCTGAAAATATTTTTCTCAATTTCAATCCGGCTGGTACCTTCCAGGTGAAGGCCGATTGAATTTCTCAGAAAACTGTTGTGTTCAATATGACTGTCAGAAATATCTTTCAGTAAAATGCCGTAAGAGGAAGGGCCCCAGTTCTGTTCAAAATGATTATCCCGCATCAATACTTTTTTGGAATACATCACAGCCACACCGGCGCCATTATTACGGAAAATGTTGTTCAAATAGTCGTCATCATTGGAGAACATGAAGTGCAGGCCGTAACGGATATTTTTTTCACTGAGGTTATTCCGGATCGTTGAAAAACTAACAAATTCAAAATAAATACCGTCGCGGTGTCCCTGCACATGATTATTTTCTATCAGGGCATGATTGGATTTCCACAAGTGAATAGCATTACCCGTCAGTTGTTCTGAACGGGGAGAGCCTGTTATTGTATTATTTCTTACAATGGCATAAGAGCTGTTGGAAATATGAATGGCAAAGTAAGCGCCGGTAATGCTGTTGTTCTCCAGTGTTATATACGAAGCATCTATCAGTTTGATGGAAGCATAATCATTCATGGATGAATAGCCGGAATTGCGGAATTGTATGCCCTTCACAGTTATATTTTTCCCGCTGATGAGTAATATCTCGTATTTATTTTCACCGTCAAGCACCGGGTTGCCCTGGCCGAGCAGGGTAATTGATTTGGTGAGAACAAGAGGGCCTTCTTTATAAATTCCCGGCAGCAGTAAAATGCTGTCTTTATCCTTCGCCATTTCGAAAGCTTTCTTAAGTGAATGTACCGGCTGTCCACTGCCTACAATAATGCTGTTTGGAAAACATGAAATGCAGATGGCAAGCAACAATATGGTTAATCCCGGCCGCATTTTATTTTATTGTATTGTATAGTTCATCCCAGTTCATGAATGGTCCTTCTTTTCCGGCCTTTGCTTTTTCAGCAGACTTCGGGGAAGAAAAAGCGGCTGCGTTACTGCCCATCGGGCTCCGCAATTCCGGGCTTACCCAGAAAGTTGTTTTTGATACATCCAGGAAATCATTTTCCTTTTCAAAATTGATCACTACCTTTTTTGATATCTCTTCTTCTTTCAGTACACCGGATTTTATAAAGCGGGCCATACAGATCACATCGTCGAATTTATACAACTTCCCTTTTTTGGTAATTACTTCACCCCCAAATTTGGGATCCACAATCCCCATTTTGCAGAAATAGCAATCATCTTTTCCATATTTGAATGGTTCAGGTTTGACAGAGCAGGAAGATATGAGTACAGACAAAACAATTACCGGTATTGATAATACGGCTGTTTTCGCCTTTGCTTTCTTTTCTGTTTTGTGATGAAGGTACCACTCAGCAAACCAAACCCCGAACGCCAGCATGGCTGCCCCGATAATTATCCATCCGCCCACATCAGGAAAAGAGTAGGCATCAAAATTTAATATTCGTTTATGCCCGATCAGGGGTGGTTGGTATGTAAGACCCGGAACCTGGATAGGTGCAGTGGGATCAAGGTCATGTCCGTAATTGTATCCCCACCTGTAAAAATCAAGCAGGGCGCCAATACCGGCAATAGCTGTTGCTACCAGGTAAATAAATAAAAATTTTCTGCGCCCGGTTATGGCAACTATCATTCCAAGCGCCATAAAAAACACGACCACGTATGGAAGAAATTTAAATTCAGGAAACATATCGACCGTGATATGCTTCATGCCGATATAATGATTCAATCCATTGATAATATCTACCTGCCCCGTAAGCCCGTTGATCCAGATATTCATCGTGAGACCTTCAGGATATTGCGGAGCAAATAAATCTATCCGCCAGGCAGGAAGGAAGAATACTGCAATTAATGCGCCTGATGCAAAAGCCACTAAGATCCTGGAAACGACACTTAGTTTTTGTTTCATGAGCTTCGTCTTAAGAACTTCCGGGGCACGCAGGCCCCGGAAGCTGTGTACAATGAAAAAACCTCTGCTGCAAAAAGATATTATTTAGCCGGAGGTAATAAAACGGCATCGATTACATATATTATTCCATTGGATGCAGGAATCGTGGCTACCACGTTTGCTGTTCCGTTCACCATCACTTTTCCATCCTTTATACTTAAAGTGATATCATCAAGGTTCACCATGTTAATTTTCTGGCCATCCTGCATGTTTTCAGTTTTATATACTCCCACTGCAACATGGTATTCAAGAATATTCCTTAAGTCTGCTTTTTTATCATCTTTCATCAATCCATCAACTGTTCCTGCCGGAAGCTTATCAAAAGCAGCATTGGTAGGTGCGAAAACTGTAAAAGGACCGGCATTGGCAAGCACTTTTACATAGTCTGCCTGCTTCAAAGCAGCCACCAATGTGGTATGATCTTTTGAGCCTACTGCAATCTTTACAATATCTTTTTGAGATATATCATCTTTCACAGTTTCCTGTCCCCCCGTGGTAGTTGCAACATCAGTTGTTTCTTCCCCGGAATCTTTTTTATTACTATTACAACTGCTCATTGTGAATATCAGTGCCAGTATTACAATTGGGATGCTTAGTATTTTTTTCATAACCGGATGTTTTAGGATGAACAATTATTTAGGTTTAACTGTATCTGCAGGAACCGGGTTACCCATGCTGAATGAAATCGGTACGCTGGATCCGGCGACACTTACCCGTATATATCCCTGCATCTCCTGGTGCAGTGCAGAACAGAAGTCAGTGCAATAGAAAGGATATACTCCTACTTTCTCCGGTGTCCATTTCAGTGTTTGTGTTTCGCCCGGCATGATCAGCAATTCTCCGTTATTGGCTCCCTTGATGGCAAAGCCATGCGGAATGTCCCAGTCCTGTTC
>JBGPKR010000116.1:0-11121 GCA_041486045.1 Chitinophagaceae bacterium
ATCTAAACAAGCCATCATGAAAACAATGCTGACAACTACTTTTATCGGGCTGACAACTTTGATTTCCTGTGCACAAAAATCATCTTCAACTACTGACACAATTATGGATAAAAAAAATCATTCCCCAGAAAATGCTTCCTCAGTGAATCCTTCGACAAACCCCAAGACTGATACGGCCACTTTTGCCAACGGATGCTTTTGGTGTACCGAAGCTATTTTTGAAGAATTGGATGGTGTTATCAGCGCCACTTCAGGTTACACAGGTGGAAATACGAAAAACCCAACTTATAAGCAGGTATGCACCGGGCAAACGGGGCATGCCGAATGTTTGCAGATAGTGTATGATCCGTCCAAGATCAGTTTTGATGAATTACTGGCTGTTTTCTGGGAAACACATGACCCCACCACGTTAAACCAGCAGGGCGCAGACGTAGGCACACAATACCGCAGCGGCATCTTCTACCACAATGAAGAACAAAAAGCAAAAGCTGAAAAATATAAGACTGAATTAGACAAAAGCGGCGCCTATGACCGCCCTGTTGTTACAGAAATAACAGCTTTTACTGTATTTTATCCTGCTGAGGATTATCACCAGCAGTATTTTGAAAACAATGAGAACAATAATCCTTATTGCAAAATTGTCATCCGGCCGAAACTGGATAAGTTCAGAAAAGTGTTTAAGGATAAATTAAAGACGAATTAGAAGTTTTTTCCGGACAGGAGGAATTAATGTAAATTCATATCAAAATATCCCCATGTCTGCCCGGAACAGGGTTACGCTTTTATCGCTGGCTTTACTTTTCTTCTTACAGGGTATTGGTCAAAAGAATGATAACCTCTTTAATCACCCTGACCGCTACCGGTTAGACCTGCCAAAAGAATGGAACAGGCACAAACTGATAGAAGCGATCACAGATATTTTACCACAAACAATTGATGAATTAAAAGACCGGGATTTTTGCACGGAAGGTAAAGCCGCCTATTTTATCCGGTTGGCCATTGATTCCATCGAGGTTACTAATGAACAGACTACAGGCCCGGTTGAAATTGGCTCCATACCTCACTACACTTTTTCTTTCGACTACAGTTTTCATGCTGCATTGATCGTGTTTGACAGCGCCGGAAAATCTGTTTCTATGCTGCAACTGGTTTCCGGGGAGGAAACAATGAATTATTCAAAGCAATTTAGTCTGCGCCCCCAAAATATAGTTTACAGGTATCAAACTATTTATGATACACGGGGAAGGCCCCTTGGCAGAAGGCTTGTGGAAGAAGCCCCGGCTGTAAACAATTATATTCCAAAAATCAGCGCCAACTCGGTGTTGACTGGAAATTTTCTCCTGAACATCTGTGAACAGAAGATATATGAAATCAGGAAACTCCTGAAAAAAGTCAACCCTGATTAATCTTGCCTGGTATGGCTTTCCCGTTAAGGACCCCTATAAAAAATTTAGAGGCGCCCGGTTAAAGAGCGCCTCTTTGTTAAAGTACTATTCGCATCATGCGTGGATAATTTTGGTTAAAAAAAACGAATAGTTTTCATGGATCAGGTGGTTTTCTCAGGTAAGGATTACGGTTTTCATACTACCGGATTGATTTTTCATACTATTGGATAATTTTTTCAAATGATCTGATTGGTTTCCAGGATAAAGAAAAAGCCCGCTCAAATTTATTGCACCAGAATTATCTGGCTGATTGTTTTGCTTTTTGTTCTGACTGCTAACACAAAATAACCCCTGGAGGTATTGAAACCCGGAAGGGTAATATTATTAAACCCGCCGTTTAGTTTTGTTTTAGTGTTATTTACAATGCGTCCGGACATATCAGCCAACTGCAGGTCAGCCTCTTTGTCTTCAGAGCTTTTGATGCTTATTACCGGGTTGCCACCCTGAACTATATTATTAATCACCTCCAGTTCTTGCTGATTATTATCCATTTTTACCATTAGCGTATTACTTATTTCCTGGATGTTAGCGGAAGAACTAACCAGCCGGATACGGTAATAGTTAACCCCATATTCTGCCCTGGTATCCAGATAAGTAAATGCAAATGTAGAAGAAGCGGTTCCGGAAATGTTCATTTCTCCTATATAGAAAAATGAACCCGGCGTGCCCGCTCTTTCAATTATCATCTTATCATACGAGTGGCTTGATGATAACATACCTTTTAATTCAACGCCATTTTGTTTTTTTGTTCCGCTTAAGCTCAGCATTGTTCTGTTAGGCAAGGGTGTCGGGTGACCATAGTTAAACGTTTTGAAGTATACACTCCTGTATCGTACTTCTGACTTGGTAGATGAAGTGTTCATACCGCCGATCCGGAGGAGAAAGCTGGAAACGTTTCTATTCACAACAGTTGCCATCACATCTTTCGCGGTTGTATCGATACCAGAATAACTGATCCCGGAAGTGTTCTTTATAACCACCCAGCCTGTGGGCTCTGTGACCGCTAAATTACCTCCCGTCATAGAAAAATCAACATAACCCGGAAAGAACTGCACCTGGTCCTGTTCATACAAAACACCATTGAAATAAGTAACTCCATCCACATCAATACAGGTAACGGGGATAAAGTTCTGTACCATAGCTGTATTGGTTCCGGCGATCACAAAATCCACCTGGAACTCAATATATCCATTAGAATTAGGGCTTACATCGATAAATGGTTGAAAAGCTTCATCAAAGCCTGTTGAATTATTATCAAAATCCGTCAGCGTAATTCCCCCGGTTTGAGCTTTAATAGTTACCATCGCATCAACGCCTGATTTGACATTGCTGAACTTGTATGTAGCTCCTGTCTGCAATGCAGTTCCGGAAACCTTAACGGCATTTTTAAAAGTATAATCAGGCTGAGCTTTTACTGTAGTCTGGGAGATAACTACATAAACAGACAAAACTGTCATTCTCACAAGGAGACGTTTCATAAGTACGATTTTTAGTTTTAAAAGGGTTGAGATCGAACGGGGCAGATCAGAGAAGATTGGATTTATTGGGCAAGTACGTCCTGAATGAAAAGCTATTGTTTTTTTACTTGTTTTTTTACCTGCCTGACGAAAGTAATATACCTTTCGCATTTATGCAATAGCAATCGTATAAATCCTATACCAATGTTACTAGTATAGTTACGATTTAAACGGGAAATGTGATTTTTGGTTTCAAAATAAATTTACTCTCCTTAGCTCAAGAAGGTTAAGAGCATTTGGCTGAAACCCTTTTACATGAGGTTGCACCAGCCTTACTGCTTTATCATACCATAGCGGAACTACCGGCGCATCATCGATCATTACCTGGTCGGCCTGCTGGTAAAGTTTGTACCGCAATGAATCATTGGTTTCCGCTATTGCCTTTTCAAACACGGCATCAAATGCAGGGCTTTTATATCTTGTATAATTGGGTGGCGCAGGGTTTTTTGAATAAAAAACTGATAAATAATTTTCTGCATCGGGGTAATCTGCTATCCAGCTACCCCGGAAAAAGGCGGCCCTGGAGTTGGATGTCATTTCCAGTAATAATGATTTCTGCAGCACTTCCACCTGCACCGGTATGCCTGATTCTTCCAATTGCTTGGCGATGAAGTTTGCCATGTCAGCATAAATTGCAATGGTCAGTAGTTTTATTGCCGGCAACCCTTTACCGTCCGGGTAGCCTGCTGCTGCCAGCAATTGCTTTGTTTTAGCCGGATCATAATGATATCCTTTTACTGCCGATGAATCAAATGATGGCAATCCCATGGGTACAAATCCGGATTCGGCTGCTGTACCCAGTGAGTTACGGAGATACAAAACCATTTTACGCCGGTCAAACCCATAATTAATGGCCTGCCTTATTTTCTTTGATCGTAATGGTGAATTCTTCAGTAATTCATTGGATGAATCAACTAATATTCCGAGGTATTCAATATTGAGATAAGGAATGGCCTGCAGTACAATTTTACCTTCCCATTCTTTGCGAAGTGTTCCTTTTTTTGTCAGTATCTCATCCTTGAAAGATGCTTCGATATCATTAATAAAATCCAATTGCTTTTGCCGGAATAATAAAAACTCTGTGGCTTTGCTGTCGTAAAATGAAACTTTTATTCCATCAAGATAAGGCAGCCTGTTACCGGCGCTGTCTTTTTCAAAATAGCCCGGATTTTTTTTGAGCACTAAGGCCTGGCCTTCCTCCCAGGCCACAAACTGGAAGGGCCCTGAGCCAACCGGGTGACGGCGGAAATCAGCTCCATATTTTTCCACCGCTTCTTTTGGTACAATGGAGCAATACTGCATGGAAAGGATACCAAGTATCGGGTGATAGGGACGAAGCAACCTGAGTTGAAATGTAGAATCGTCTATTGCTTTGAAGGGTTGCAGCGAGTCGACTTTGCGGTTGAATATCCACGAACCCGGGCTGGCAACCTGTTTATCAATAATGCGGTTAAAACTATACTCCACATCTTTCGCTGTCAATTTTTTCCCTATTCCATCTTTGAAAGCAACGTCATTATGAAAGAATACGTCATTTCTCAAATGAAAAGTATAAGTTTTCCTGTCAGCAGAAATATCCCAGTGGCTGGCCAGCGAAGCCACCAGATGAAGGCTGTCATCGATTTCTACCAGTGTATTAAACAACTGATGTGCCGGCCACATGGTAGCCTGGCTTTTGGCAAAGGCAGGATCAAGCGACGAGATACCGGAATACTCATTATAATGAAATATTTTTTTGTTGGTTTTTCCGGGATTATAACAGGAACACAGCAACAAGCCAATTCCAGCCATCCGTGATATTAACTGCCAGGTACTTTTAACTTTCATCTTGATTACCAAACCTTAAATTTACAGCAACAAAAAATACCATCGTGAAATACATTATCCGTTCATTTTACTTTCTCAGTTTTATATCCTTTCTCTTGCTTGCCAGTTTGCCGGAAGTGTCCTGTGCACAACCTCTTAATCATAAAGACAAATTTACTCAGCAGGATACGTTACGGGGCAGCATTACTCCCGAACGGGCCTGGTGGAATGTCGTTTCATATAATATTTATGTCACACCGGATTATAAAACAAAAACCATCAAAGGCTGGAACCAGATCGGTTTTGATGTTAATACGGACGGGAAAAACAAAAAAATGCAGATCGACCTGCAGCAACCATTGCTGATAGACAGCATTATTTTCAATAATAAAAATATTAAAACATTTCAGCGTAATGGCAATGTTTACATGATTGACTTTGGCGGTATAAATTTCATGGCAGCTAAAACTTCTCTGCAAAGAAAAAAACCGGTTATACTTTATTCGGTAAAGATCTACTACCACGGTAAACCCCGGGAAGCAATAAATCCTCCATGGGATGGTGGCTGGATCTGGAAAAAAGATGAAAAGGGCCGCCCTTGGATGACAGTGGCCTGCCAGGGCCTCGGCGCCAGTGTGTGGTATCCCTGCAAGGATCACCAAAGTGATGAGCCCGACCAGGGGGCTTCGATACAAGTAAAAATACCGGATACGTTAGTTGCCGTTGCTAATGGAAGGTTAATAGCAAAAAGTTATCAGGATGATGGCACTGTATTGTATAAATGGGAGGTGAAAAATCCAATCAATAATTACGATATCGTTCCCTATATTGGCAAGTATGTAAATTTCACCGACACATTAAATGGCGAAAAAGGAAAGCTGGATCTCAGTTATTGGATTCTTGATTACAACCTGGAGAAAGCCAAAAAACAATTTGGCCGTGATGTAAAACCCATGCTCAAAGCTTTCGAGTACTGGTTTGGCCCCTATCCTTTTTATGAAGATGGTTACAAACTGGTGGAGTCCTCACATCTTGGTATGGAACACCAGAGTGCAACGGCCTATGGCAATCATTATATGAATGGATACCTCGGCATGGACCTTTCGGGCAGCGGCTGGGGGTTAAAATGGGATTATATCATCGTCCATGAAAGCGGTCATGAATGGTTTGGCAATAATATAACCACTAATGATATAGCTGATATGTGGGTACATGAAGGTTTCGCTATGTATTCAGAAGCATTGTTTGTGGAATATTATTATGGTAAAAAAGCGGCTGATGAATACGTTCAGGGTATTCGTTTTAATATAAGCAATCTGAAACCTGTCATTGGCCCCTACGGTGTAAACCAGGAAGGCAGTGGCGATATGTATAATAAAGGCGCCAATCTTTTACATACCATCCGCCAGGTAATTAATGACGATTCAGTTTTCAGAAAAATATTGAGGGGCCTGAATAAAGATTTCCTCCATCAAACTGTTGATTCAAAAGAAGTGGAAGCTTATTTCTCCCGGAAATCAGGAAAAGATCTTTCAAAAATTTTTGATCAGTATTTACGTACAACAGAAATTCCGCAACTGGAATATAAAACAGAAGGTAACAAACTTTCCTACCACTGGACCAACTGTATTCCCGGTTTTGACATGCCTGTAAGATTAGAAGGCACGGGCGATTGGTTGCACCCGACTGCTGAATGGAAAAATGCACCTATGACCCCTGAAATAAAAAACAAGGGTTTGGTAGTTGATAAGAATTTCTATGTCACCGTAAAGAAAGAAGGATAGTTGTCATTCACAACTGGCTACTTACCAATCATTATCTTTACAACATGAGTAGTATCCGCCGGCAAAGCATCATTTCCTCTGTTGTTATCTACATTGGATTTGCCGTTGGTCTGTTGAATACATATTTTTTCACCCGGCAGGGTAATATGACCGGTTTTTCCGAAGCACAATACGGGCTCACTACCATTTTCATTGCCATAGCCTCGATGATGACCTCTGTCGCCAGCATGGGAATGCCTTCATTTATTTTCAAGTTCTATCATTATTATAACGATAACCTCCCGCCCCGACGAAATGATATGATCACCTGGTCCCTGCTGGTAAGCAGCATTGGCTTCATATTAGTCATGGTAGCCGGCTGGGTTTTAAAAAATCTTGTCATTCAGAAATTCGGGGCGAATTCTCCTTTACTGGTCACTTATTACTACTGGATATTTCCATTAGGTCTTGGCCTGACTATTTATTCCGTTTTGGAGGCCTACTCATGGAGTCTTGGTAAACCGGTCGTTACTAATTTTTTCAGGGAAGTGCAGTGGCGATTATTTACTACCATCCTGATTGTATTATTCATTACTCATACGATTCGCGATTTTGATTTATTTATTAAACTTTTCGCATTTACCTACCCGGGTATCGCTGTTTCGTTATTTCTCTATTTGCTGATCACTAAAAAAATTCATTTCACATTTAAAGTGAGTAAAGTTAGCCGCAGGTTTTATAAAAAAATCCTGGCGCTGTGCACTTACTTCTACGGCGCCACATTGATCTTTACTTTGTCCCAGGTATTTGATACCATTGTTATTGCTTCGGTTTTAAAAGATGGAACAGCGAAAGCAGGCATTTTTGGCCTGGCCGCCATCATGACCAGCGTTATACAGGCCCCGCAGAGGGCCATCATATCAGCTTCCATCTCACACCTATCCAAAGCATGGAAAGAAAAAAATATGGCACTGCTGCAAAAAATATATCAACGTTCATCCATTAATCAATTAATTTTTGCTGCTGCTATTTTTTTGCTGATCTGGATGAACTTTTCTGATGCAATCAATACATTTGGGTTAAAACTTAGTTACCTGGATGCAGGCATGGTATTCTTTGTGCTCGGACTGACGAAGATCGTTGACATGGGTACCGGAGTCAATGCACAGATCATTGCCACATCCAACTACTGGAAGTTTGAATTATTCAGTGGTATTATCCTGATAATAATAATGCTCCCCCTCACTTACATCCTTGCCAAAAGCTATGGCATAATCGGCCCTGCCATCGGCAGCCTGGTGTCCATTACCATTTACAATATCATCCGTATTATTTTCTTATGGAAAAAATTTAAGTTGTTCCCGCTTACCATTCACTCGCTGCAGACCATATTACTGGCCGCCGCCTCTTATGGCGCCTGTTATTTTGCATTCAGAGATATGCATGGGCTGGCAGCCATGTTTGTCCGTAGCCTGGTTTTTATTCTTCTTTATGCAACAGGAGCTGTTTACATGAAGTTATCACCCGATATTTACCCGGTAATACAAACCATTAAAAAAAGACTGGGAATTAAAAGAAGTTAATTAGAGGCCATTACCTGCTTATCATCAATTCTTCCGGCGCCAACAAAACGCTGGAGATAATAAGGTTCAAAAAGGCCATTAACCATTACACCTTTTGAAACAGTTGCATGAATAAATTTATTGTTACCCAGGTAAACGCCTACATGAGAAACACCTGACCCGCGGGTGTTAAAAAAAAGTAGGTCCCCTTCCTGGAGTTCAGTCGTTGAAATTTTGCGGCTTATCCTGTATTGCTCCCTGGAAACACGGGGCAGGTTAATTCCATATGCAGCTGCATAAACAGCAACGGTAAAACCTGAACAGTCAATACCATTTTTAGTATTGCCCCCGGTGCGATAGCGGACACCATACCATGTGTCAACACTTTCGAGTAAAACTTTATTGGGAAGAGATTCAACTTCGGTATTCAGCAAAACAGCATATTTCAGTTGAACCGGGGATGCGTTTTCGATTACATCAGAGCGGCCGGCAACCATGTCAGCTAACCGTTTTGCCTCCCCCGTTACCACCTGTGTTTCAGCAATGTTCAAACTTCCTGTGGTAAAGGTCTCTTTCGGCCCTGAATTTACATCTGTCTTATCAATAGTAGCCTGGGGAGTTACCGAAATATTATCAATAAACTTTGCCTGGGGACCGGGCGCAGCAACAGCAGTTGCCTGCCTGTTACTTGTAAAATTCATTTGCTTTAATACAGAACAACTGCTCAGGAAAACAACAAGTAGAATAGCTGGTAATATTTGTTTAACCATACGGCTTCTTCTTTAGGATGATTTCAAGGGGGTGGTTAAAAACCCTGGCTGCCAGCAGACAGGCTCCCAAATTGGGATGTGGGCAAAAATATAGGTTAAACCCCAAAAAAAACCACATTCATAAAACGAATTTTGTGCCGGTAAATTGCAGAGTGGCTAAGATACTGTAAGCAAGTGATTTAGAGTTCTGAACAG
The DNA here is from genome assembly GCA_041486045.1 of Chitinophagaceae bacterium. GTDB lineage: Bacteria > Bacteroidota > Bacteroidia > Chitinophagales > Chitinophagaceae > JJ008. Next base: position 9,059 of record JBGPKR010000116.1, read on the forward strand.
CCTGTGATTATTGACAAAAATCGACCCATTTTAACATGGAGTATACCATAATGAAAACTGCCCGGTCCAACATGGGTCGGAATCGGGAAATTTTATTTCTTAAGGTGCCCGCCACAACATTGAAACCAGGTGAATAAATACAATAAAAAATAAAGGAATTAAATTTATAAACTATTATTGTCTGATATAACGAACCATGCAAACAGTATTATCTTACTTCGTCCTGTTTTTTGTAACTGCTGCTTGTCAAAGCGCCGGCAATAACAGCAAAGCCATTGATGATTCTTTGGTGCATCAATCTACTAAAAAAGATACGGTGCTGCCGATCCTGCTAAAACCGTATGATGAACTGAAATACAAGGACAGGGAAGTCCTGGCAGCAGCACCAGGAACCAAATCAGTGATCTTTAATTCAACCGGCACAAAGCTGTATGCGATGAACCTGGAAGGCATGAGTGTTTATGAATTTGACCAGGCCTCAAGGAAAATAACCCGGGAATTCAAATTTACTCCCACAAGAGGCATGGGCTGGGATTATAACCACAACCGGCCAATCGCTTCTTTCCAGGAAAAACCTGTAGAAGCCTGTTTCAGTCATGGTGATGAGATATTATGGGTTTCACTGCACAATGCAGAAGGCATAGTGCCAATTTGGGTAAATGATTTTTCTAAAAATTCAGGCAGCCGGGATCCAGAACAAAAAACAAAACCGGTTACAGTTATATATCCCGGCACGGATAAAAAAGATTCATTCAGGGTTCCACTGATAGAAACAGGTAAAACACCAAAAGTGATCAACAAAACTGCTGATAGCAAATATTTACTCGTCAGTAACTGGCACTCCCGGACCACCAGTGTGCTTGAACTGAATAAAGATGTCTACCCTTTCGGAAAAGTGATCAGCACCATTCCTGTATCCGCCATTCCAAGGGGCATTGCTGTGGATGACAAGAATAAGAAATCCTATATAGCCATCATGGGTGGTTCAAGCCTGAACGTTTTGGACAACAATACCTGGAAAAGCGAAAGCATCATGAATGTATGGAGCAGCCCAAGGCATATAGTAATGGATACCAGCGGCCATTTATTTGTATCTTATAACAGCCTTGGCAGCATTGCCTGTATTGATGCCGCCAGCGGCAAACAATTGTTTACAGCCAGAACCCATTCTCAGCCAAGAACAATTGTATTATCAAAAAACCACAAATTCATTTTTGTTACCTGTTACAGCAGTGATTATGTGGATGTGTACAAAATCAATGCTGACAACTTTGAGAAAGTGGCATCTTTGCCCTGTGCTGGTCACCCGGTTGGTGTGGATGTTTTCGAAAATGATGATAAACTGGAAGCCTGGGTGTGCAGTTATAGCAGCGGATCGATAAGTATATATACATTTAAAAAGAAAGATTAGAGAAAATAAGAAATAAGGAATAAGAAACACGAAATAAGAAAGTGACGGAATTGTATTTTACTTTCTCATTCCTTATTATTTTTTTCTTATTCCTTATTTAACCAGTGAAAAGGATTCAGCGAAATGAAGTTCTCCCATCTCCACGTACACACCCAGTTCTCCCTTCTTGACGGGGCAGCATCCATACAGAACCTTTACAAAAAATCTATTGCTGATGGAATGCCGGCAGTTGCCATCAGTGATCATGGCAATATGTTTGGCGTATTTGAATTCGTTGCCGAAGCATATAAACACAAGGATGAAAACGGAAAAGTAAAAGTGAAACCGATAGTTGGTTGTGAATTTTATATTACAACAGACCGCCAGCAGAAAACATTTACCAAGGACCAGAGGGACCCCCGTCACCACCAGATACTGCTGGCCAAAAATGAAGAGGGCTACCGGAACCTGGTCAAGCTAACTTCACTTGGGTTTATCGAGGGTATGTACAGCAAATATCCCCGGATTGACAAAGAGCTTATTCTTAAATACCATAAAGGTCTTATTGCAACCACCTGCTGCCTCGGCGCCATGGTGCCACAAGCCATCCTGAAAAAAGGAGAAGAGGAAGGAGAAAATGAATTTAAATGGTGGCTGAATGTTTTCCAGGAAG
>JBGPKR010000117.1:0-11015 GCA_041486045.1 Chitinophagaceae bacterium
AATCCTTAACCGGGGGAATGTCCACCTGAACCACATAATGACGAATATTAAAAAAAATGTTTTACCAAAAAACCAAAGGCTTGACGGTATATAATCCATTGCATGATTAAATCCGGTCCAGTTGCCGATATGGAAGGGCATCCAACCACCTAAAAATAGTGTTGCACCTATTGCACACACAATAAATACATTCACGTATTCTGCCAAAAAGAACAGAGCGAATTTCATTCCGGAATATTCCGTATGAAAGCCGGCTGTTAATTCTGATTCAGCTTCAGCCAGGTCAAAAGGCGCCCGGTTGGTTTCTGCAGTCACTGCAATAATAAAAGTGACAAATGCAATGATGGCGGGAATATGTCCTTTAAAAATCCACCAACCATCTGCCTGTGAGTTGATGATATCAGAAACACTCAGGCTGCCTGTCAGCACCACAATAGATAAAATAGACAGGCCTGCAGATAATTCATAGCTCACAATTTGTGCACCGCTTCGCATGGCGCCCATCAATGAATATTTATTGTTGCTGGCCCAGCCGGCCATTAAAATACTAATGACCATGATGGAAGAAACGGCAGAAACATACAGCACGCCGATATTCAGATCCCACATCTGAAAATCTTTGGCAAAAGCAATCGGCGCCATCAGCAGCATGGCAACGATCATCGCAATAAATGGAGCCAGGTTAAACAGTAATTTATCGGCGCCAGTTGGTGTCAACCCTTCTTTTACCATCAATTTCACTGTATCAGCCAATGACTGAAACATCCCTTTTGGCCCCACACGGTTGGGTCCCAAACGTATCTGCATCCATGCCGATACTTTTCTTTCCATGATGACCAGCACCAATCCCAGCCCGGCAAACAAACCAATCACACATACACCCACAATGACCATTTCAAAGATCAATGTCCAGGTCGGATTGAAAGTTTCATTCAACCAACTATGAATCGTGTCTGTTATTTTAGATAAGCTCCACATATTTGCGAGCCCCGCCCTATGCGGGGCGAAGCAATCTCCTCAGGAATTTTTTATTTTGTCAACGTCTGTCCCCGCCCCGGCGGGGCACTTCATCGTTCTGTAATTCTATCCACAAATATTTGGTCCCTACGGGACTCATTAACACTTCGAACATTTTTTCCCTACCAATATGCCGCCCCTATGGGGCTTTATACTTTCTCATTCCTTATTCTTTATTTCTTATTTCCCTGTTCTACCTATCAATATCCGGTATTACCAGATCCAATGTTCCCATCATCGCCACCAGGTCACCCAACTTACTGCCCCGGGCAATATGATCCAGTACACACAGGTTAGAAAATCCAGGTGAACGGAATTTGATCCTGTATGGCGTTGTGCCGCCTTCACTGACAATATATACTCCCAATTCGCCACGGGCTGTTTCCACTCTTGAATAAAATTCTCCTTTCGGTAATTTCAGCACAGCTTTTGTTTTGGCCTGGAATTCTCCTTCAGGAATAGTATCAATTAACTGTTCAATAATTTTTATCGATTCATTCATTTCCCTTATCCGGATCATGTAACGGGCAAAAGAATCGCAACCTGTTTCCAGTACTTCGTCAAACTGCAGTTTGTCATATACTTCATAGGGATATAATTTGCGGATATCGGAACTTACTCCGCTGCCTCTTGAAACAGGGCCACTGCATCCATATGAAATGGCATCTTCAGGAGTCAGTATTCCAACATTTTTCATGCGGTTTTGAAAAATAATATTACCGGTTACCAGTTCGTCGTATTCATGGATCTTTCGTTTATATAACTGCATGAATTCTTTTACCCTTTTCTGAAAATCAGGATGGAGATCATACATCACTCCTCCGGGGACGATATAATTCATGGTCAGCCTGGCGCCACAGGTTTCTTCCATGATGTCATTGATGGTTTCTCTTTCACGAAAAGCATGAAAGAAAGGAGTAAAGGCGCCCAGATCCATCGCCATCGCTCCCCACCACAATTCATGAGAGGCGATCCTGGTTAGTTCATCCATCAATACACGGATCACCTGTGCCCGTGGCGGAATTTCTACCTGCAATCCTTTCTCAACACATAAAGCACAGGCATGATTATTTATATGAGCAGACAAATAATCCATCCGGCTCGTGACATAAATGAATTGCCGGTACGTCAGGCTTTCACACATTTTTTCAATAGAGCGGTGGATATATCCCAAATGCGGTTCAACTTTTTTGATCGTTTCTCCATTCAGGGAAATAACAAGATGCAATACGCCATGCGTGGCCGGATGCTGCGGACCCACGTTAATGATAAGATCCCCGGTCCCGGTCTCTGTAGATTCACTAATTATTTCAGTTTGCCTGTACATGCTCTTTTATAGTCTGATCATATTTATAGGATCTTCAAAATTTTTTCTCATCGGGTTTTTTCCTTCCCAGCCATCTGGTAATATCAATAACCGGAGATCAGGATGGTTCAGGAAATTGACGCCAAACATTTCATAAACTTCCCTTTCATGAAAATCAGCTGTGCGCCAGATATGAGAAACAGTTTCAATTTCAGGATTGTTTCTGTCCAGTTTTGATTTTACCACAATGTTGTGACGATGCTTTGTAGAAGACAAATGATACACCATGGTCAGATGTGTCTTCCAATCGATACAGGTGAGACAAAAGAGATAATCGAAGAATAAGGAGTCATTATTGCGAAGTTGATTGGCAAAAGACAACCAATCTTTCGATTCGGCATTTATATTCAACCATTCACCACCTTCTTCAAAGATTGCGGAAGGCATTAGTTCTGTAATCTTGATTTTTAATTCTTCAGTATTCATTTAGTCATTATCCAATTAATGATTCTTCTTAACTCACTTTTGGGTGTTGGGGGTCTTTTATTTGTTCTCTCGTTAATCCTTTTTTTATTTTGTTCTGCAGGCTGATCAATGCATGCAATAATGCTTCCGGTCTTGGAGGGCAGCCGGCAACATATACATCTACCGGTATAATGTGGTCTGCTCCCTTCACAACAGAATAAGTATTATAAAAGAAAGGGCCGCCACTGATAGCGCAGGCGCCCATGGCAATTACATATTTGGGATCGGCCATCTGGTCGTATAATCTTTTTAATACCGGCCCCATCTTATTTACAATAGTTCCGGCAATGATGATCACATCGGCTTGTCTTGGTGTGGCTCTTGCCACTTCAAACCCGAATCTTGAAAAGTCATATTTAGCGGAAGCAACTGCCATCATTTCAATACCACAACAACTGGTGGCAAAAGTTAATGGCCATAAAGAATTTGACCTGGCCCAGTTAATGACATCATCGAGTTTACTTAATACAATGCCGCCACCGGGTGTTTCATGTATCTGCCCAGGAAAACCGGCCCCCCCACCCCCCGAAGGGGGGATCAGAGAAGAGTCACTTGCTATTTTATTATCCGTCTGCATTCAAAAAATTCAAATTCAGTTTTGTTAATCAAATAAGCTGGCCTTGTGCGATGCCAAGCCCCTCCTTCGGAGGGGTTTGGGGAGGCCTTACATCCATTTTAATGCCCCTTTTTTATGCGCATATAAGAAACCCATAAATAATATAAAAAAGAATACAACGATCTCAATTAATGCTACCCAACCCACAGCCTTGGCTACCACGGCCCATGGATAAAGAAATACCAGTTCCACATCGAAGATCAAAAATATCAGGGCAAATAAGTAGTAACCTACATTTAATTGGATCCATGTTTTACCCTGCGTGGGGATACCACATTCGTAGGGTTCGCCTTTTTGTTTATTCTTGGTAGCTTTTAAAACGAATTTGGAAATAAGAATTGCGATGCCGGAAAAAGCAACGGCAGCAATGATGAGCACAATAAGTGAAGAAGCACCCATATGCGGATTGATTTGCACGAATATAGCAACTATGAGTTAAACCCAAACATGACAGTTATCAACGGCGGACTTGTCAAAAATCATTTGCTGTGAAAGATCTAAACCCGAATGGTTTTATCCATATAATTCCACGTGGATAGCTTTATTGGCATATCCCATTTCAAGGATCCTTTTTTCTGCTTCATCAACCATGTGTTTCCAGCCGCAAAGAAAAAAATAGGCATCCTGCCTGTCCTTACACAGTTCCTTATAGATGGGATGAACATAGCCATGATGCCCTACCCAGTGCTGCCGGGAAAGGGTGGGAATGTATTGGAAATTTTTTAACTCGCTTTGCAGTTTTGTCAGCTCATCATAATACAACAAATCCTCTTTTTTCCGGCAACCGAAAATCAGGTAAATATTTTTGTGGGCAATTGCTTTATTTTTTATATGGTGCACCATGCTCCGGAAAGGTGCAATACCTGTACCGGTACAGACGAGGAAAAGATCTTTATCCAGTGAAGCAGGAAGGGTAAATATTCCCTGCGGACCACGGAAGGTCAACTCAGCCCCGGCTTTCACGTGGTTAAAAAGATACTGGGTGCCGGCGCCCCGTTGGTTAAGCACAATGACCAGTTCAAAAACATTGGACCCATCGGGCCAGGAAGCAATGGAATAACTGCGCCAGCGTTTATTGGGTTTTTCATGTATCGGCAGGTCAAGTGTTACAAACTGACCGGGTTTAAAATCAAAAGAAGATGAATCTGAAACCTCTATCCAGAAACGATGGGTATTTGCTGTCTCATTTTCGATCCTGATAACCTTGCCTTTTCTCCAGGTTAATAAAGCCATTCTTAAGTCATTTGGATAAAGGTAGAACCAATAACAGGTCCATCGGTTATGCAAGAGGGAAAATATTGATCAATGCGTGATTTTTAATAATTATCTTTGTGAATTCTCATGAGTGTAAAGGATTTGCTGGAACAGTATCAAAATACCCCCCGTCTTTTTCAACTGGCGGACAGGCTCTCATTTGCCCAACCTCAAAAAATCTATCTTAAAAACCTGCAGGGAAGCTCATCGCAGTTTGCAGTGGCGGCAGCTTTTCTCCATCCGTCCTGTTCGCAGCTGAATCATCTCATTATTTTAAATGATGCGGAAGAAGCCGCTTATTTTCATAATACGCTGGAGAACCTGACGGAAGCATTGGATATTTTTTATTTCCCTTCTTCTTTCAAGAACAGGAAAAATTATCAACTTCTGAATTCTTCCCATGTCATGCTAAGGACCGAAGCACTGACAAAGATGGCGGCAGGCGGTAATAAAAAAGTGATAGTGACATACCCCGAAGCATTGTTTGAAAAAGTGGTGAAACCGGCTACACTTTCTTCCAATATCATTCATATCAAATCCGGTGACAGGCTGAATGTGGAAGAATTGCTGCTGAAATTGGCGGATTATGGATTTGAAAGAACAGATTTTGTATATGAACCCGGGCAGTTTGCCATAAGAGGAGGCATCCTTGATATTTATTCCTTCGGCAATGAAAAACCTTACCGGGTTGAACTGTTTGGAAATGATGTGGACTCTATCCGCATTGTTGACCCTGAAACACAACTAAGTGAACGAAAATTATTACAGGTAAGTATCATTCCGAATGTCGACACACAGTTTGAGAATGAAGACAGGATTTCATTATTTGATTTTTTGCCGGAAAATACTGTTGTATGGATACAGGATTATGACCTATGCCGGGAAAGACTGGCAGATTGTGAAGAAGACCTGCAGGCTTTTTTACAAATGATGAATGAATCAGGATCCCTTACCCGGGAGTCTGACTCCGATAAAATTGAGAAAAAAAATATTACGGCAGAAGATTTTACCGTTCCGGGTAATTTGAAAGAAGAATTATCAAGGAAACATCTTGTTGAATTTGGCTACCGGTCTCATTTGGCTGATTTCGAAATTGAATTTCATACAAAAGTACAACCCGCCTTTAACCGCCAGTTTGATCTGCTGATAAGGGATTTGAAAGGCTGGGAAGCCAAAAAATTTCAATTATACATATTTGCGGAAAATCCAAAACAGCTGGAAAGGCTGCAAAGCATTTTTGATGATCTGCCTGCAGGGCCCGGTGGGAAAACAGAACTTGTATTTAACCCCATCAATACCTCCATTCACGAAGGGTTTATTGACCTGGACCAGAAAATAGTCTGTTACACCGACCACCAGGTATTTCAACGTTATCACAAATACAAAGTAAAGCAGGCTTATAATAAGAATAAAGCTTTGACCTTACGGACACTCCGGGAATTGCAGCCCGGGGATTTCGTAACACATATTGATCATGGAGTCGGCATTTTCAGTGGCTTGCAAAAACTGGAAATAAACGGAAGGTTGCAGGAAGCAGTCAGGCTGATTTATAAAGACACCGATATTTTATATGTAAACATCAATAGCCTTCACAAGATTGCCAAGTACACCGGCAAGGAAGGCAGTGTGCCAAAAGTAAACAAGCTGGGGAGCGATGTATGGAACAGGCTGAAAGAAAAAACTAAATCAAAAGTCAAGGAAATTGCTTTTGACCTGATAAAACTTTATGCCAAAAGAAAGGCGCAGCAGGGCTTTCAGCATGCACCGGATAATTATATGCAAACGGAACTGGAGGCATCTTTTATGTATGAAGACACTCCTGACCAGAGCAAAGCAACAGCAGATGTAAAAAAAGATATGGAATCCGCGTCACCGATGGACAGGCTTGTTTGTGGTGATGTGGGTTTTGGGAAAACAGAAGTGGCGATCAGGGCCGCCGTAAAAACCTGTCTGGATGGTAAACAAGCAGCTGTTTTAGTCCCCACAACTATCCTGGCTTTTCAGCATTACCAGACTTTCAGCGAACGGTTAAAAGATTTTCCGGTTACGGTTGATTATATCAATCGTTTCAAATCAACCAAAGAAAAAAAGGAAACACTGAAGAAACTGGAAGAAGGAAAAGTAGATATCATCATCGGCACACATGGTTTGCTGGGAAAAGACGTTAAGTTCAAAGACCTGGGCCTTTTGGTGGTAGATGAGGAACAAAAATTTGGTGTGGGGCACAAAGAAAAAATTAAGACACTACGCACAGCGGTTGATTGTCTTACATTGACGGCCACCCCGATCCCGAGAACACTTCAATTCTCATTGATGGGGGCAAGGGATTTAAGTATCATTAATACAGCGCCACCCAACAGGCAACCGATTCAAACTGAAGTGCAGGTCTATAATGAAGATGTCATCCGGGAAGCCATCTATTTTGAAACTGAAAGAGGCGGACAGATTTTCTTTATTTATAACCGGATAGCCGGGCTTGCGGAAATGACCGCCATTATCCAGGCACTATGTCCTGACCTGAGCATCGGCTACGCCCATGGACAGATGGAAGGACATCATTTAGAAGAAAGGATTCTTGATTTTATTGATAAAAAATATGATGTGCTGGTCTGTACCAATATTGTGGAAAGCGGTGTTGATATTCCCAATGTGAATACGATTATCGTTAATAATGCTCACCAGTTTGGATTAAGTGATCTGCACCAGTTGAGGGGAAGAGTCGGAAGAAGTAATAAAAAAGCATTTTGTTATTTGCTGGCGCCACCGATGAGTACATTACCCAATGATTCAAAGAAAAGATTGCAAACCCTGGAACAGCACAGTGAATTGGGAAGCGGCTTCCAGATAGCGATGAGAGACCTGGATATAAGAGGAGCCGGCAATATGCTGGGTGGTGAACAAAGCGGCTTTATGGCGGAGATTGGTTTTGAGATGTACCAGAAAATTCTTGATGAAGCCATTAAAGAATTGAAACGAACTGATTTTAAAGAATTGTTCAAAGAAGAAATTGCAAAACAGGACGATTTTGTTCAGGATTGTACCATTGACACAGACCTGGAGATCCTGATACCCGATGAATATGTAGAGAGTATTACAGAAAGATTGTCTTTATACCAGCGGTTGGACGATAGCGAAACAGAAGAAGATCTCCTGGCTATGCATAAAGAACTGGCAGACCGGTTCGGCGCTTTACCGCAACAGGTTGAAGATTTATTTATCACGGTCCGCTGCCGTAAACTGGCGGTTGATCTCGGGTTTGAAAAAATGAGTTTAAAAGATAATACGCTTCGTTGTTTTTTCATCAACCGTCCCGATTCTCCTTATTTTGAATCAGCTACTTTTCAGAAAGTACTTCAATACCTGCAAACAGAAACCAATAAAGCAAAACTGAAACAGACCGGCCGGCTGTTTATGTTGATCGCAAATGATAGGAAGAACATGGATGAAATGCACCGTTTTTTGAGGGATATGCATACTTATTGTTTTTCCGGCAACTCCATCCCTGTTTAGTACGATTTCCTAAGGGTAAGATATTACTCCGATACTGGTATTTCTCGGGAATTTGTTTTATTTTTAAATCTTTAAATTCCACTATGAGACCCAATCCAATTCCCTTGATAGCTGCATTGCTGTTTTTATCCCAATCATTGGCAGCACAAGATGATTCCCGGAACAATTTATTACTGAAAAGCGGGGCCTTTATTCCGGAAAAAAATATTACTGCTGAAAAACTGGATCAGTTTAATCGTACGGCTTCCAGGACATCCGGGCAAACATTTGCCATTATCCAGTTTGAAAAAATTCCGGGCGCCAATGAAAGACTGCAATTATCTCAACAGGGAATTGAGTTACTCGATTATATTCCTAACAATGCATATACAGTAACTATATCCGGTTCTTTAACTATTGATTTACTTACGCAGGTCAAGGCAAGGGCCATTATCGGTCTTTCTGCCACCCAGAAAATGCAACCCGAACTCGCAAAAGGAAATTTTCCATCCTGGGCAGTTAAATCGCGGGGAACAGTGGATGTCTGGATCAGTTTTCCCAGGTCTTTTTCTTTTGAAACAGTTTGGCAGGAACTACAAAGCAAAAGTTTTGAGATAATCTCCACGCAGTATAAAGATTATCGTGTTATTGCATTGCGGGTGGCAGTACAAAGATTGAGTGAACTGGCATCCCAGTCATTTATTGAATTTGTGCAATCAGCTCCTGCTGCTGATAAAGAGGTCAATTATAACAGCATGTTTGCCTCAAGGGCCAATGTATTAAAAGCCCCTCTTGCCGTTGGTGGAAAAAATTTAAATGGCCAGGGAGTTGTTGTAGGCATTGGTGATAATGGTGATGTACAAACACACCTGGATTTTACGGGCCGCATCATTAACCGGGCCGGGGAAATGCCATTTGCACATGCAACACATGTGGCTGGTACGATCGGGGGAGCAGGCATCATCCACGAACTATATGCAGGCTTTGCTCCCAAATCAACTTTATTAGGCCAGGTTTATTCAAACATCATTACCTATGCACCCACCTATGTTCAGGACCAGGGGATGGTGATAACGAATAATTCCTATGGCTCTGTAGTAGAAGATTGTGCTTACAATGGATTGTATGATCTCACGGCGAGAATTCTTGATCAGCAGGCATTTGATCTTCCGGAATTACAGCATGTATTTGCAGCAGGAAATGATGGATTCAGAACCTGTACTCCTTACCCGGCGGGATTCAAAACAGTATTGGGAGGTTATCAATCAGCAAAGAATGTTTTAACGGTTGGGAGTACGGATTATAATAGAGATGTTAGTATTTTTTCAAGCAGGGGACCGGTGAAAGATGGCCGTTTGAAGCCGGAGATCATGTCAATGGGTGAATTTGTTGCTTCTACCTGGATAAATAATGCATATAGTTATAATAACGGAACCAGCATGGCAGCACCCGGAGTATCAGGGGGCCTGGCTTTGTTGGTACAACGTTACCGCCAGTTGAATAGTGGTGCAAATCCCAAAAATACTTTGATGAAAGCATTACTGTGCAATGGTGCTGATGACCGTGGTAATACCGGGCCTGACTTCAAGTATGGATTCGGATGCATGAACCTTTTAAGGTCTATGAAAATGATGGAGGATGCCACGTATTTTAATGCAAGTGTTGCACAAGGAGTCACCAATACTGAACCCATTACAGTTCCTGCAAATACCTCAAAATTAAAAGTATTACTATACTGGCAGGACCCGCCTGCTGCAGTGATGGCCAGCAAAACATTGGTCAATGATCTTGACCTGGAAGTTGTTTCACCGGTTGGTACCATTTTACCCCTGAAATTAGATTCACTGCCTGCCAACGCAAATAATGCTGCCACAAACGGGGCAGATCATATGAATAATATTGAACAGGTGGTAATTGATAATCCTGTAGCAGGCAATTATGATCTCAATGCTATTGGAACTATCATCGCACAAAATCCTTCACAGGAATATTATCTGGTGTATGATATTATACCGCAGAGCCTGGTACTGACAAACCCTGTTGGAGAGGAGGCTTTAACACCAACAGGCACTTATTATTTTGGCGCCCAGGTTTTTGATACATTGTATGTACAATGGGATGATTATAGTACTCCAACCAATGAAATGTTTACTATTGAGTTTTCCAGTGACGACGGGAGTAGCTGGTCAACATTAAGTAGCAGTATCCCCGCATCGGCAAGACTTTATAAATGGGTTGTGCCGAATACTCCGACGGACTTAGGTAAAATAAGGTTGTCAAAAAATAATACAGCATTTACGCAAACAAGCAATGCATTTACTATTACTGCATTGCCGGTAGTTTCCCTGGCTTCAACTCAGTGCGAAGGATATATCAGTCTTGACTGGGCAGCTGTTCCCGGAGCTACAGATTATGAAGCAATGATACTGCAAGGTGATGAAATGGTTTCAATTGGTACAACAACCAATTTGAATTATGTATTTAGCGGATTGTCTAAAGATTCTGTTTATTGGGTAACAGTAAGGGCAAGAATTAATAGTAAACCGGGAAGAAGGGCGGTAGCTGTTTTCCGTCAGCCTAATTCAGGAACCTGTGCAGGAACCATTTCGGATAATGACCTGAAGATTGATTCCATTAATTCTCCTGCTACTTCCGGAAGGGTTTTTACATCAACAGCATTGTCAAATAGTGTACCTGTTACCATACGCATTAAAAACCTGGATGATGCCGTTTCATCCGGAAATATTAATGTCAGCTATTCCATCAATGGTGGAGCACCCGTTTCAGAAGTGATCACCTCACCCATAG
>JBGPKR010000118.1:0-11011 GCA_041486045.1 Chitinophagaceae bacterium
AAATCTAAGTAATAATGAGAACCAGAGGAAGACCCCGTATAAGCCATGTGCAATTAAAGAATGGTTTCTACATTGAAGTTTGCAATAAAGGATTTACGAGGGGAGTAAAAATAAGAAGTGAAAGCAAAAAAGCCATGGAAGACACTGCCGGCCAGTATGCAAATTATAAGGAAGTGATCATTCTCGGAGAATACAAAAACGGGATACCGTTTATTGAAATACCTGTTTCTTAATGAATGCCATCCCGATGGTTCCGGGCCAGTCGGAGGATCGGGATAATACAGACACTGTTTCTGCCGTGGTTTGTTTCTAACCCCGCTTTTAGCAGAACCATAGACAGCAAAGAATATATTTTACCGGGTGTGTGAATTATATAACGCTTTCCTGAAGTTATGTAACAATTATAAATACAAAAGCTCCAACTTTATACGTACTTATCTCAGGCATCAAAAAAATCTGTCTATACAGCCGTATCACTTTTTTTTAATCATGCCGCTATCACTCATTATTCTTTTATCCGGCTCTTTTATTCTGCGGGAAAGGAATATTCCTGTAGAATTATTTGCTGAAGCGCTAAAAAATGAAAATAGCGGGAATTTTGAAGCAGCTTTGATCGCTTATGAAAATGCCCTGAATGAAGTTAAAAAAAACAGGTTTTACAGCAGCAGCATGAAAAATAAAATAGTTGAAAAGCTTAAAGTATTAAATACCGTTATTGCCTACAAAAATAATTCACATTTCGGCAGGTAATATGAGCGATATAATAACACTTTCGAAAAGAACATTTTTTTCTCATATAGCAGTTGGTTTTGGTTTAAGCCCTTGTCTTTACAGGGGCTTATTTTTTTAAGTACTGAAAAGGCAATTTAGACCATAAAGCCCGTAAAGGGGTCAGATTGTATAGTGATCCGTGTAATAATTTTTGATGAAGGTATGTGAGGTGTGAGAAAAGAATAACCATTAATAAGTGCTGTTTGTATGCAGAAGGGAAGGACTAAGATCAATGGAACCCTGGATATTCTGTTTATAAGGGAAATACTGTGTCCTGCTGGTCACTCATCGGTTTGACTATTGTCCATGTCATTGAGATTTTTATTATAAATTATTGTAGGCTCACGAAAGTATCAGCAACAAAACAATAATCATGATGACAGCGCCTGCAGAAAAATAACCACCATTTCTGAAGTCCTTTACTACTTTCCGGGCGTGTTTATTTTTGTACCCATTAGGTTCTTGTTTTATCCTGTCCCTGGTATCTTTCAAACGCTGAAACAATTGTTTTGTCTTTATGTCTTCTGTTTCTGCAGGGCTGTTAATCCGGACAGAACCCGGAACCCTGATACGGTAACCGGACCGCAGGGCAAATACAAAAAATAAAACAAATAATGCTATTCGTAATATATCTTTAGCAACCATTTTAAAGATTATGTTTTACGTGTTTTCGATGATTCCGTAATTATCAGGATGTGATTTATTTACAGGTAAAGATGAAAAACCTTCAGTTTTCAGGCGTTATACAATCCTGCAAAAAAGTTACATAATTCACAGGTCTTCGAGTGAAGTAAGCTTTTTGGTCTTGAGCTGCCTGAAGAACGAGGGTGTTAACCCGGTAATTTTCTTGAACTGGTTGGATAAATGTGCTACACTGCTATAATTGAGCTTCCAGGCAATTTCGGTAAGGTTGAGTTCGTCATACATGATCAACTCTTTTGCCCGTTCAATTTTGTGGATGATAATGTAATGTTCGATAGTAGTTCCGGTTGCCTCTGAAAAAAGGTTGGCAAGATAAGTGTAGTTATGGTTGAGTTTCCTGCCGATATAGTCAGAATTTTTTGTTTTGGGAAATTCGTCTTCATAATGCACCATCTCCACGATGACATTTTTTATTTTTTCTATCAGCATGGATTTTTTGTCATCCATCAGGTCAAGCCCTGATCGTAATAAAGCGGTCTTTAACTGGTTTTTCTGCTCAGGAGTAATATTTTCTTCGATTTCTACCTCACCCAAATCCACCACTTTATAATGTAGCCCAAGCCTATCCAATTCTGATTTCACCAGCATTTTGCAGCGGATGCTTACCATGTATTTTATGTAGAGCTTCACTTACTGATAAGGTAAAGTTATTGGGACATACTTTATTCCAAAAATTTCACATTAGTACAGTCGCCAATACCTAAAGTTAAAAAACTTCCGTAAACCGCACATTAAACTTTCACGGATAATCTTTTATTGTGAATCTGCAATTTGCTCTTTGCTTTTACCCTGTGAAAGATATCCCGGGTGCAGGCCATCAACCCGGAACGTTTAGCGTTACATTCGCCTAACACCTGAGTCAGTAATAATATTTTGCAACACCTGTTTTGCCCGGGCCGTTGTTTTCATCTTTGCTGGTATAATATACTTTGTGATGCTGGTACAGGGAAAAATGTAGGTATGGGGTAAACCCATCAAGCAGCAACTTGCCGCCTGATCTGGTCTTAGTATTGCAACCCAATGTTGCAATAGTTGGTTTTGATGAAATAAAATGCGGTCTTCTTTTGGGGCCGCTTTTATTTTATTTCAGCTTTATTAATAGGAAACATTTACATATGACACACCTGTCTGCAAGGTACAATTGCTGCAAAGGGCTGGAGATGATTTGTCTTTGGCCAGTTTAACAGCATAGGTAATGATATCATTCCAGGTAAAACTGCTGTTGTTGAAGTAGCTGATCTTTTCCTTCATGGCCTGTATAAAACTCAGGGTATAAAATCCGCCAAATGGATTTGACCAGGAGTATTCACCGGAATGGGCGGCCGCCGAAATTAAATCTCCACTGGACGTCATAAACAGTTTTTTCAGCTTGTTAATGTCGGGTTTGTTATCAGACTGCGAGTTAAGAAAACTGGTAACGGTGGTTTGATTGATGCCTACGTTGTTATTACAACAATCTGCCAGCACAATATTTAAACGGGCTCCTTTGTTTTTTAGTGTATTATAGACATTGCTCAGGCTTAATGAAGTACTTTGTTCGATCGACATATAACCGGAAGTTCTCAGATCCATCATGGGATAGGCGTCGGTTTGGTTGTCCCAGCGAAAGCCATGCCCCCGGTATACAAACACGACAATATCGCCTTTGCCTGGCAGGACCGTATTCAGAGTGCTTTGAACCGTGGCTTTATTAAAATTATTTCCATCCACAATATATTTCTGGTAGCCAACGCCTAAGGCTTCGGCTATACCTTTGAATTCGTAATCCAGTTTATCACGGTCTGCGGCACAACCGGCTCCAATATCGCCAATAAGCGTATTAGCCACTACGATCAGGTGCAGTTTAGCCCCTGAAGTATTTACAGGATTCACCGGCATATCCACCAGACCACACAATTTTTTCAGGGACAGAAAATCAGGTTCATTATTCCAGAAATACTTGCGGAGAAATGTTTCCGACACTATGTTTGGGCTCAACTGGTAAAAAGAATCAACCGGAACCTCATTGGCAATATTAAGTTGCGGGTCATCGGTGGTGGAAGGCATATTCCAGCTTTGCTGGTTTTTGCTTTTTCGCCAGATAAAATGGTCGGGGCTATATTTCTGGTCTTTTGACACATCCGTGATAAACTTGGGGTTAGAGCCGGACATAAAGAAATAAGAGGAGCCATCGTTATACGACCCGGTGGAAGATTTATAATCCACGTTTACCACATGGTACCTGTTATCAGTGGTATAATAACTGATCCGCATATAACTGCGGCTTTCATTAAAATAAACCAGCAATCCGTCATAGGGGGCATTGTTCTTATCATGGAAATTTACTTTGTAAAGAATCTGTGCCTGGACAGTTAACTGAAAAAAGCAGGTCAATAATAATACCAGTGTAACTGCAGAAATAGTGAACCGGCGCATGGTATAAAGTTTAATAAGGGTAAAAAAATCCTAAACGCTCACTAATTTAAGAATAATTAAATAGTAATTATAAAAAGATGTTTTGTGAGGATTTGATCATAAGTTTTATTTATTATGTTAAAGTGAAATGTAAGTTTTAAAAAAATCAATTCAGGTTGCAGGCTATTTTTTCAGGTAAATGGCCAGGTTATCACTCTCACTCCTTTTATTTAATTCCTCAATCCGGGTATGCCATGTTGCCATTTGCTCGTCCGGGAATGTCTTTTTGACCAAATAGCTTTCAGGATTATTATGAAGGCTGATATTGTTTTTATATTGCTCACTACCCCAAAAGGAAAACTCATGTGCATCATAGATCAGCTTTACCGTAACAAATCCTGCCTTTTCCAGAAGAAGCCGGATGCTTTTATAGGAATGAATATAAAAATGCCTCGGGGCATCCAGGGATACTACATTCAATCCGTATTCTTCCATTAAGGGCTTGCTGATAATAGGAACCACGACCAATAACCTTCCATTTTTTGAAAGTAATGAGTACAGCTTTTTTAAAACCTCCAACTGATGATCCATATGTTCCAGGCTGTGGTGGAGCACTATAGCATCAAAATACCGGTTGACATCAAATAAATCTTTTTTCTCAATTCTTAACCTGTTATTGTAAACAATGTCCTTTTCAATATAGGGATCAATTCCGGTCAGATCTTTATATCCCACCCGGTAAAATTTTTTCAGCAACTCACCATTCCCGGATCCGATATCCAAAACCGGGGAAGATAGATTGAACAGTCTTAAATTTTTAAGTATCTCATAATAAACAGGAGGCTTGTATTTATAGGAGATTATTTTACCCGCCCAGGATTTATCACCCCTGATAATGCTTTGACATTGCAACTGCCTGAAAAGGCCGGGCTTCTTTAATTTGCTCTCATTCGTATATGAATAATAATCCCCGGGGTAATATTTTTTCATATCAGCCGGGGGAGAAACTATCTGGATACAATCACATGCAGCACATTGAAAATATTCAAATTTATCCCGAAAGCCATACATCATTTCCCTGAGCTCAAAAAAAACATTTCCTTCTTCATTCTGGCAAATCCTGCATTTCATTTTTGATACTTTCTGAAACAAACTTCAGAAAAATATTCTGTAAATGGCCGGTTTTTGGGAAAAGAGTGGATAAATAGAAAGAATAGTAAGCCCTGTTAATAAGCGGAGATCTCTTTAGCTATTCCATCAAAGAAATGCTCGAGTTCCCCGAACATATCTTTAAAAACAGGAATGATAGAGCCAAACCCGTTAATGGCTTTTGGCCCCCAGGGCTGAACAAATGAATAAGTCACTGATTTATTTATGGTTTCCGGCTGCAGCAATTTCATTTGCTCTGCATAAAAAAGCAGTACACTGAAAACAATGGTGTAAATAGCAACATAAAACAAAATTCCCCCGATCTTATTTACCCAGCCCAGCATGGCCATCTCAACAGTTTTTTCAATAGCCCGGGCACCAAGACGAATCAACAAAACGATCAGCAGGAAAACGACAGCAAAAGAAATAATTGGCAGCCATTCATCAGAAATTTTTATCACTTTGCCAATGTATTTCCCTGCCACAATTGAAAACTTCATGGCAGCGGCCAGCCCTATAATTACTGCAACCAATGAAAATAAACCCACAACCAGGCCACGACGGTAGCCCTGGAGTACAGCCAGGATAACGATAACAGCATAGATCAGGTCAAGTAGCATCCGGTGGTTTGGGCTTTAACGTCTGAAGTTCCAGGTTATTTCGATACTAATGAACCTTAACCTGAGAAATTTAAACTTTCAACTTTTTGATAACAACTCTTTAACCAAACCGGAAATGGTTTTTCCATCGGCCATCCCGGCGAATTGTTTAGTAGCGACCCTCATCACTTTGCCCATATCGGCAGGAGAGGAGGCGCCAACAGCCGCAATAATTTTTACCAGTTCGGCTTTCACTTCTTCAACAGACATTTGTTTTGGTAAAAATTTTGAAATGATCGCTATTTCCTCTTCTTCTTTTTTGGCCAGGTCGGCCCGGTTCTGCTGCTGAAATATTTCTAATGAATCTTTCCTTTGCTTCACTAATTTCTGCAGCAACTTTATTTCATCTTCTTCTTTCAGTTCGCCCCCGGCTCCTTCAGAAGTTTTGGCAAGCAATATCGCAGCCTTCACCTCACGGAGGCTTCTTAATGCTGCTTCATCTTTGGCCAGCATCGCTGCTTTCAGGTCGGCCATTATTTTTTGTTCAAGGCTCATATGCGTATAGTTTGAAGATTTATTATTGATAGTTGAGGTCAGAAGTCAGAGGTCAGACTTCTGACCTCGGTATTAATCCGCTTTATTTTCTTTCAGTTGTTTTGCACGGAATTTTTCATAAAAATCTTTGGCGAAAGACTTTATATCTTCCGCCTGGTCATTATACTTTGTGGCTCTTCCATAAGTGTCAGCCATCGTTATCATTGTTTGATAAAAAAAATCGGCCATTTCATCCACCATCATATCTTTTGTCCACAGGTCAATGCGTAAAGCTGTTTTTTCAGCGCCATCCCAGAACGACAACATCATGGCTTTTGCTTTCTGTGCATTTTCTGCACCCGTATCAGTTGCGCTCCAGGTGATGGATTGAGGCGCCCGGGTTTCATCAGTCGTCACATCAATGTTAATTGTTGATTTGTTCATAATCCAATTTAAAAGGAAGCAAAGATAGGACAGCAATTTTATTAACAGGCTTTTACAATACTCTTCCAGAGCAGATCAGCCGTTTTATCCCAGCTATATTGCGCGGCTGCCTGCCGGCCTTTTTCTATCAATTGTTTTCGCAGGGTCTCATCTTTATACAGCAGCATCATTTTACCTGCTATATCAGCATAGCTGTTTGCATCGGCATATAGGGCAGCATCTTTTGCTATTTCCTGCATGGAAGAATGGGCAGATGTGATCACCGGCACATCACATTGCATGGCCTCCAGCACCGGCACACCAAATCCTTCCAGTAACGAAGGGTAAACTAATCCATAGGCAGCGCCAATGATTTTTACCAATTCCTCTTCCGGCACATATCCTGTCATCAGTACATCATTCCTGTATTTATAGGTCTTCAGGCTTTCGGTAAATGCTTCATATTTCCAGGCCAGCCTTCCTGATAAAACTAATTTCATATTTGTTTGCTGACGCTTCTTGAAGACAGAAAAAGCCTTCAGTAAATTCATCAGGTTTTTACGGGGATGAATAGCCCCCGCATATACAAAGTATTCTTTGCCCTCCGTGTATTTATTTTTTGTAATTGTTTTTTCTTCTTCGCCGGCAGGATGAAAAATTTCCCTGGCAGCACTGAAGACCACATCAATCTTTTCAGGCTCCATTTTGTAATGCGACAGCATATCATTTTTTGAAAACCCGGAAACAGTGGCAACAGATCTGGCTTTCTCCAGGAATTTCGGCGTGTATTTTTTATAGAATAAAAGATGTGATTTTTTAATAAAAGAAGGATAATGCAGAAAGGCAAGGTCATGCACAACCAAACACTGTGGTATCCTGGTGCTCAATGAACAAAACCCATCGCAGGAAACAAGAACATCTGCTTTATATTTTCGCAGGACAGACGGCAGTTTTACATCATACCACAATTTCCATAGTAAGGGATGCCTTGCAGGGGGCCCGGTCACTACTGCTTTTACATTTTTCCCGAACACAAACCGTTCATCAAAGGGCCTGTCGAAGATAAAAATGAATTCATGTTCGGGGTGATTGATGGTAATCCTTTTAAATGTTTCGTAAATAAAGTATCCCACCCCTTCAAGATGATCTTGCAATAAAAAACGTGTATTAACTCCAATGGTCATAAAGAAATTAAACGCCTGATTCGGCTCTTTTAAAATGCAACATTGCCAGGTCTCTTTTCCGTTTGAAGATATTATCAAGCATTTTAGTCAGGGGAAGAACGATTTTTTGGATTACAGCTGATAACCGGGTTTCCGGCTCGCCTTCCCGCCTGGTTCTTCGGTTAAATATTTTCCTGATAAATCCACAAACCGTATAACTCGTATGGAGGTATGCAAAACGAGCTTCATATAAATAAAAATTATTGCAGGTAAAATGACCTGCATATTGATTCACCGTCCGGCCCGTGTTTGTTTCTGCTATCATTTTTTTTCGTTCAATCCTTTCAAAAATATAAATATCTGTTGCTGCTACCCGGCACATATTTTCTATCAGCATAGTCAGCATTTTTTCATCAGGTATATGCTGAAGTACCGTGGCCGTAATAACAATATCAAAATATCCTGGTGAAAAAGGAAGGTTGCTTCCGTTTGTTTTTACAACCGTTATGTTCCTGTTGCCGGTATTTTTTTGTGAAAGTTCAATCATTTCATCCGAAATATCTGCTCCGTAAAGTGCTGCCGGCCTGTGATTGTATATTTCCAATAGATTACCACCGGGGCCTGAGCCCACTTCGAGCACTTTTTTACCAGCAAATTTTATACTGTTAAGCAGGGTTAAAAATTTATTCCGTTTATACTTATAGTAGGGCTCATCGTCGCCTGCCACCAAATTCCTTCCTTTACGAAGTTTAATTTGCCTGGCCACTTCGTCCCAATATGATCCGGGGATATATTTATCGGAACTCATCCTGCTTCGTTTCCGGTTTGCGGCAAAGGTATTGGTTGCCTGCATTTATTACGCTGTAAATGGTCTATGCATCCGCTTGTAAAAGCTGAAATATATTAATGGTTTATACGTATTTATTTTACTATTGCAGGGCTTACTCAACTCCTCTAAATTTATACCGGTAAAATGATGTGAAAACCAAAACTGGGCTCAATGAAATACGCTTATTACTCCCCCTTTTTTTCAATGTTTGCCAAAATGACCGCAGCAGTTTTCAGGGCAGACAAACAGAAAAATAATATTATAATGCCTGCTATCAGGAGAGTTGGTATCAAATTTGATATGATTTCAGCCGGAAAACTATACCCCGGCATATTAGTTATAAAAACATTTTCATGGTTTGAGGCAGAAGGAAACAACGAGCCATCTGTATAGTGTCAATCAACCTTTCTTTAAACGACCTCTTAGGTGGAAGAGGATGGTGGCTTGTAAAAGGGGCCTTGGTTCGGGGCCCCTTTCTTTTTTTCATCCGCCGTAGCTTTAGCGGAGGAGGATACCCCCAACCCAATAAAGGGGCTTTCCCAATACACAAACCCGGCTTTTCGAAAATTCATTTTGGTTATCAGCTTTCCCTTTTGATCTCTGACCTCTGACTTCCGACTTCCGATTTCTTTCTCTACATTTGCCAATATGGAAGTAGATAGTATGGAATACAATACGACCAGGAATCAATTGGTGATGCGTGAATATGGAAGACATGTGCAGAAAATGATTGAGCATATCCTCTCCATTGATGAGCCGGAGCGCCGCCAGCGAAATGCCCAGGCAGCTATTGAACTGATGGGTTTTTTGAACCCTCATTTAAAAAATGTGGAGGATTTCCGCCATAAACTCTGGGATCACCTGTTCCTGATTGCAGATTTTAAGCTGGATGTGAAATCACCTTACCCTATCCCGACAAGAGAAACACTCAAGGCCAAGCCGCACCCGCTTCTTTATCCAAAGCGGCATCCCAGGCTATTACATCTTGGTAAAAACCTGGAAATAATAATCGATAAAGCATTAAAAGAAGAAAATCCCGAAAAAAGACTGGGCTTTGCTAATGCTGTTGCTTACTATATGAAACTGGCCTATAATAACTGGCACAAAGAAATTGTACATGATGATGCGATACAAAGTGAATTATCGGGTATCACTGATGGTCAACTCACTTTCACCAATACGCCTTATGTAAAGGCCTTCCGTCCGCAGCAGGAGAACCGGGACCGTGGCGGTTACGGTAAACGGGGCGGCCCCGGGGGTAAATACCAGCAAAGGGGCGGCGGTCCTCATCGCAATGATGGCCGTGACAATCGTGGAGGTGGTGGATTTAAGAAGAAGAGATATTAGGTTAATTGGTTAAATAGTTAAATGGTTGATTAGTATTTCTAGTCAACCATTTTTTATTATCCTGTATATTCCCTTTGTAGTTATTTTGCAACAGGGAACCTGCTTACCAATTAACTAATACCCAATTAAACTTATTAACCAATATGCATTCCTTCGAGGTAAAAGGCGGCAAAAGACTTCACGGGGAAATAATTCCGCAGGGCGCCAAGAATGAAGCGCTGCAGATCATCAGCGCTGTTTTACTGACTCCCGAAAAAATTACTGTCAGCAATATCCCGGACATAGGTGATGTGAATTTATTGATTGAATTATTGGGGGAAATGAATGTAAAGCTGGAAAGAACCAGTCGCGACACCTGCAGCTTCCAGGCTGATAACGTAAACATTGATTACCTCCACAGCGAAGTTTATAAAAAGAAAAGCGGCAAACTTAGAGGTTCAGTCATGCTGGCCGGGCCAATGCTGGCAAGATTTAAAAAAGCATTTATTCCCAAACCCGGAGGGGATAAAATCGGAAGGAGAAGATTAGACACACATATTATTGGATTTGAAAAACTCGGCGCTTCTTTTATTTATCATGAAGAAGATGGTTTTTTTCATTTGGAAGCCACCGGTCTGAAAGGGTCTCATTTATTATTGGATGAGCCATCTGTTACCGGCACTGCCAATATTATTATGGCAGCCTCCATGGCAAAGGGAACAACCACTATTTATAATGCAGCCTGTGAACCATATATTCAGCAACTGTGCAAAATGCTGAATAAAATGGGAGCAAAAGTTTCAGGAATTGGCAGCAATATGCTGACGATTGAAGGTGTAACTTACCTCGGCGGTGCCGGACACCGGTTACTGCCGGATATGATTGAAGTGGGTTCCTTCATTGGACTCGCTGCCATGACACAAAGTGATATTACGATTAAAGGAGCAGGCATTGATCAGCTTGGCATCATCCCGGAAAAGTTTCAGCAATTAGGTATTCAGATGAATTTCACCGGTGATGATATTCATATACCGGCACAGGAGAGTTATGAAATACAAACTTTTTTAGACGGCTCTGTCATGACGATCTACGATCATCCCTGGCCGGGTTTTACTCCTGAC
>JBGPKR010000119.1:0-10970 GCA_041486045.1 Chitinophagaceae bacterium
GTTTTACAATTGAATGCTGGTAAACAAGCATACCAATGAAAATTGCCGCACCTGTCCAGTAAAGCCAACTGAAATTTCCATACCAACCAGCAGTTATAATACATGCAGCACTCAGTAAATGTAAAAATTCAGAAACCCGCAATGCTTTTGATTTACCCAGCCAGGCAGGCATAGAATAAAGTCTATTTTCCTTATCAAATTGCTCATCCTGCAAAGCGTAAATAATGTCAAAGCCGCTGACCCAGAAAAAAACTACCAGTGAAAAGATAATAGGTAAAAACGAAAAAAATCCTGTGACTGCAATGAATGCCCCGATCGGAGCTAACGATAATCCCAAACCCAGTATCAGATGACAAAGCGGGGTAAATCTTTTGGTGTAACTGTAACCTAATACAACTGCCAAGGCAACCGGTGAGAGATAAAAACAAATACGATTGATAAAGAAACAACAGGCAATAAACAATATGCAATTAGCAATGGTGAACAACAGTACGTTATTTGCTCTAATAACCCCCGTAGGTATTTCTCTTATGGCAGTTCTCGGATTCTTTGCATCAATTTTTCTGTCGAGATAACGGTTGAAAGCCATGGCGGCGCTACGGGCAAAGATCATGCAAAGTATGATCAACGTTAAAGGCAACAACAGTGGTTTAAAATCATGCTTATCAATACTCCAGTAGGAAACCAAATAGATCCTATCCCATCCAATAATTTTGTTCAAATACCATTGACCAACTCCATTTTCAATTCTCCCTGGATATGCCAAACCCAGAAAAAAACCAATCAACGCAAAGGGCATGGCGAAGATCGTGTGAGAGAATTTTATTAAACTTAAATAATTTCTGACTTTACTCATACAAATTAATGTTCCGTTCTTCCTTTTACAGGCGGTGATATTTTGCTTCTAATCAATTCCCAGAGCACAACCCCGGCCGCAGTCGCAACATTTAAGGAATGTTTCATTCCCAATTGTGGTATCTCGATACAACCGTCGCACAGATCAATTGTTGATTGTTCGATACCGGAAACCTCATTCCCAAAGACCACCGCTACTTTTTCATTTTGCCTGAAGCTTGCGGCATGCAGTTTATAGCTGTTCTCAGCCTGCTCTACCGCGTACACTTTATACTTTTTTATGTTTAATTCTCCGATCGCTTCCGCCGTTGTTTTAAAATAGGTCCAACTTACTGTTTCTTCTGCACCCAATGCTGTTTTCTTTATTTCTTTATGCGGCGGTTTGGCTGAATAACCAATAATATAAATGGCTTCAATCAAAAACGCATCTGCGGTACGGAACACACTGCCTACATTGTAGGCGCTGCGGATATTTTCCAATACAACAATGATGGGAAATTTATCGGATCCCCTGAACTCTTCCACGGATTTTCTGCCCAGTTCAGCCATCGAAAGTTTTCGCATGGCGCAAAGATAGATGCGGGATACGAGATACGGGTTATGGGATACGAACCACCCTCTCTTCTATTATTTCTTTTTTACACAAATACTAAAACTTAAATCAGACCCCGGATCCCGAAACCCGAATCCCGTATTTTTGTCTTTCCCGATAATAACCGGGACAGGCAATGGCGAAAGCAGCAACTTCCGATACACCAATGATGCAACAGCACCGGGCTATCAAACAAAAATACCCGGATGCCATCCTGTTGTTCCGTGTCGGAGATTTTTATGAAACATTCGGACAGGATGCCGTGGTTGCTTCACAGGTCCTGGGAATTACACTGACAAAAAGAAATAATAACTCCGCCGCTTCATCTGATCTCGCCGGTTTTCCTCATCACGCCCTCGATACCTATTTACATAAACTGGTAAAAGCCGGTCTCCGTGTTGCCATCTGTGATCAGCTGGAAGATCCCAAACAAGCCAAAGGCGTAGTGAAAAGAGGTGTGACCGATATGGTAACGCCGGGAACGGCGGTCAATGATAAATTACTGGATCATCACAGCAATAATTTTTTAGCGGCCGTTCATTTTGCAGACAATGATCAGTATGGACTGGCCTTTCTCGATATTTCCACCGGTGAATTTTTAATTGCCGAAGGCGACCGGGAATATGCTGATAAATTATTGCAGAGTTTCAAACCCGCTGAAGTGGTTTTTCAAAGACATAAACAAAAAAACTTCAAAGAATACTTTGGCAGCAAAATGTATTCTTACACACTGGATGAATGGATATTTGACAAAACCTACGCCGGGGATACCCTGCTGAAACATTTTCAGACACATTCACTCAAAGGATTTGGTATTGATGATTTAAAAATGGGGATGATCGCCGCCGGGGCCATCATTCATTATTTAAAAGATACGGAGCATCCCAACCTGCAGCATATCACTTCGCTGCAGCGGATCGACCGGGATGATTTTCTGTGGATGGACCGGTTCACGATAAGGAACCTGGAATTGGTAGTTGGAAATTCGGAGGGGAACCATACACTACTGAGTGTTTTGGATAATACAGTTTCTCCAATGGGAGCCAGGCTGATGAAACGGTGGATCGTTTTCCCGCTGAAAGATATTCAGAAGATCAATGAACGGCTGGATACGGTTGAACACCTGATCAAAGAAACCGACCTGCGGAATAAATTGGCACAGCATATCAAACTATGCGGCGATATTGAAAGGCTGGTTTCCAAGATCCCGCTGAAAAAGATCAATCCCCGGGAAGTCCTGCAACTGGCAAGAGGATTAAAACAGGTGGACTCCATAAAACAGCTTTGTCTTTCTTCCTCCAATGAATATTTAAAAAGATTGGGCGATGCGCTGAATCCCTGCCCATATATCGCAGATAAAATATTTAAAGAAATAGTTGACAATCCCCCGGCATTAGTGGTCAAAGGCGGCATGATGAACAGTGCTGTCAGCCCTGAGCTGGATGAATTACGGAAGATCGCTCACAGCGGCAAGACCTATCTTACCCGTTTGCAACAGAAAGAAGCTGAAGCAACAGGCATCTCTTCCCTGAAGATCGGGTTTAATAATGTGTTCGGCTATTACCTGGAAGTTACCAACTCACACAAGAACAAAGTGCCGCCCGAATGGATGCGGAAACAAACGCTGACCAATGCAGAAAGGTATATCACTCCCGAACTGAAAGAGTATGAAGAAAAAATAACCGGTGCCGAAGAAAAAATTTTAACCCTGGAGTTAGAATTATTTGAAGCCTTACTGAATGAATTGTTTGATTATTTAGCCCCTGTCCAGGCAAACGGTAATATCGTTGCTGTCATGGATTGTCTTTGCTGTTTTGCCGGCAATGCCATTCATTACCGGTATAAAAAACCAACGGTGCATGCCGGCGAAGAAATGATCATCCGGGAAGGCCGCCACCCCGTTATTGAAAGGAATTTACCCGTTGGAGAAACTTATATCAGCAATGATCTTGAATTGAATAAGACCGATCAGCAACTCATTATCCTGACCGGGCCAAATATGAGCGGTAAAAGCGCCCTGCTCCGGCAAACAGCGCTCATTACACTGATGGCGCATATGGGAAGCTTTGTACCGGCATCCGACGCAAAAATTTCCCTGACTGATAAAATTTTTACAAGGGTCGGCGCTTCCGATAATCTCAGTGGCGGTGAATCCACTTTTATGGTGGAAATGAATGAGACAGCCTCTATCATTAATAATCTCACCGGCCGCAGCCTGATCCTGCTGGATGAAATAGGCAGGGGAACTTCCACTTATGATGGCATTTCCATTGCGTGGAGCATTGCCGAACATTTACATAATTCCCCGCAGCAGCCTAAAACACTTTTTGCCACCCATTATCATGAACTGAATGAACTGGAAGAAAAATTTTCAAGGGTGAAGAACTATCATATCACTAATAAGGAAGTGGGCAACAGGATCATCTTCTTAAGGAAACTGGCAAGAGGCGGCAGCACGCATAGTTTTGGTATTCATGTGGCCAGGATGGCAGGAATGCCGCCTTCTTTAATTGAAAGAGCCAACGAGATTCTCAAACATTTGGAAAGTATCCATGAAACTAGTCAGGAGTCGGGAGTCGGGAGTCAGGAGCCAGGTCCTCCCGGTAAGAAAATAAAATATCTTTCCATGCCCCAAATGCAACTTTCCATTTTTGATGCCCACAGCGAAACCTTTGAGGAAATAAGAAAATTGCTGCAGGATATGGACATTAACCGCCTTACTCCCGTTGAAGCATTACTGAAACTGCAGGAGATCAAAAACAGGCTGAAATAAACAGGTTTCCCACAGTTACCCCCTATTTTCCAAAAAATATTGTCTTTTCAAAAAACTTCTTATTTTTACCACAAATCCCGCAATCATGAAATTGATCAAACTAACTGCTTTTACCTCATTAATTTTTGCTTTTGTTTTTGGGTTCAGTTCCTGCGAGAAGATCGCGGAGAAGAAAAAGACAACTGACTATCAGAAAAACGGTATCCTCCTTACTGCGGCCCAGGAAACTCCGGCTAATACTTCAACTGCTATTGGCATCATGGATGTTTCTTATTCAAAAGAAACCCGCATAATGAACTGGTCCGTAACCTGGACCGGACTGACAGGACCGGTAACGCTGATGCATATACATGGGTTGGCTTCACCAGGCTATGTAGCCTCTCCGGTTTTGAACATTATCGCCGCATCAAATGCCCTGGCTACACCCAATGCAACCCTTTATCCCGCAACCGGAAAATTTTCCGGCACCATGCTGGCTGATGGATTTGTTGTAAAAGAACAGGACCTTCTCAATGGTTTCTATTATATGAACATTCATACTGCCGCAAACGGAGGTGGCGAAATCAGGGGCCAGATCGTTTTCCAATAAGAGGTTTAATTAAAATTTATCGTCCCGTCCCGATTCATCGGGATGGGATTTTTCTTTTTATCAAGAAGCCCGGGTAATGTTTACCTGGCGTCGAACCAAAGCGGCTTCTTATCATTCCAGTTGCCATTGTAGTTGATAAATAATTCTTCCCCGGCCTTTATAAAATGAACTGCTTTGATGCTGATGTTTTTATTCTCAAAATCACCGCCTGAATGACTTAGTCGGGCAGGCCCGCCTGAATGACTCAGTCGGGCAGGCATTTCATACTCACAATTACTTTTATATGAGTGATTATAAATTGATACATAACCAAGCGCTACACAGCACTCCCCTTTTTCCCCGGGCCATTCAAAAATATAATCATGCAGCAGCGTCTGGTCAAGAAGTTCTCTTTCCTCCCGGCTCATAACGATCACCGGGGCTACTTCTACGATTGTACCGGCTTCAATGTTTTCTGATGTAAAAACACCCCTGCCCATTTCCGGAGTGGAGGCAACAAAAAGTGAAGAAAGAATCATAAACAGATGATAATTGATTAGATGACAGATGATAATTTCTTAAAGGTTGAAATTACTTATTGAACACCAATATTCTGAATTTTAAACCTGTTTATCGCCTGCATTTCTACCGCATTAAAAACAACTGTCCGCTATCCACTATCAATTATCATCTATTCTCAATTTTTTAAACAGCCCCATTTAACCGGAACAATCTGCCCTGTGCGAACAATTTGAAATCAATACCTTTGATGCAATAAATAATAAACCCAATGTGTGGAATTGTTGGATACACCGGCCCCCGGGAAGCTTACCCCATTATCATAACAGGTTTGAAACGATTAGAATATCGCGGATATGACAGCACCGGCGTTGCTTTGCAAAATGGCGGTTTGAAAATCTATAAGAAAAAAGGGAAAGTGGCTGAGCTGGAAGACGCCATCATTGGTAAGGATCTTCATGCACATGTCGGCATCGGCCATACCCGTTGGGCCACACATGGCGAACCCAGCGACCTGAATGCACATCCTCATGTGTCTTCCAGTGGAAAATTGGCCATGATTCACAACGGCATCATTGAAAATTATTCACAGTTAAAAAAAGAACTCAGCAATAAAGGATACATATTCACCAGCGAAACGGATACGGAAGTACTCCTGAATTTTATTGAAGAAATCAAAAAGAATAATCAATGTGACCTCGAGGAAGCCGTTCGGGTGGCATTGAAAAGAGTGACCGGCGCCTACGTCATTTTATTATTGGATGAAGATAAACCGGATACCATCATTGCTGCCAGGAAAGGAAGTCCTTTGGTGATCGGGATTGGCAAAGGCGAACATTTTCTTGGTTCCGATGCCTCCCCCATGCTGGAATACACCAAAGAAGTGGTGTATGTAAATGACTATGAACTGGCCATTGTAAGACCGGGTGAACTCATCCTGAAAAACCTGGGCAATGAAAAGATCACTCCCTATGTTCAAAAGCTCGACATTGAACTGGCGGCCATTGAAAAAGGCGGCTTTGAGCATTTTATGCTGAAAGAAATTTTTGAACAGCCGCAAACCATCCATGATTGCCTGCGGGGAAGATTAGATGCCACTGAAGGTACCATCACCATGAGCGGCATCCAGCAATATGCTGAAGAGATCATGACGGCCAATCGCATTGTCATGGTGGCCTGTGGCACCAGCTGGCATGCGGGCCTGGTGGCTGAATATATTTTTGAAGAACTCTGCCGCATCAATGTGGAAGTGGAGTATGCATCGGAGTTCCGTTACCGGAATCCTGTCATCAATAAAGGCGATGTCATCATCGCCATTTCGCAAAGTGGTGAAACGGCCGATACATTGGTAGCGATTGAAAATGCAAAAGAAAAAGGCGCTATCATACTCGGCGTGGTAAATGTTGTTGGTTCATCCATTGCACGGACAAGTCATGGCGGTGCGTATACACATGCGGGGCCGGAAATTGGTGTGGCATCAACCAAAGCCTTTACTGCCCAACTGGCGGTGCTCACGATGATAGCCCTGAAGATCAGTTACATCAAAGGAACCATTTCAGAAGAACGCTACATGAACCTGCTGA
The DNA here is from genome assembly GCA_041486045.1 of Chitinophagaceae bacterium. Classification (GTDB taxonomy): domain Bacteria; phylum Bacteroidota; class Bacteroidia; order Chitinophagales; family Chitinophagaceae; genus JJ008. Next base: position 6,891 of record JBGPKR010000119.1, read on the forward strand.
GAGAATTGGAACAGATACCTGAAAAAGTGGCCTGGACCTTAAATCACAGCGACAATATCAAAGCGCTGGCCCAAAAATATAAGGATGCTCATGATTTTCTTTACCTCGGCCGGGGTTATAATTTTCCCGTAGCGCTGGAAGGAGCATTGAAGCTGAAAGAGATCTCTTATATCCATGCTGAAGGTTACCCGGCAGCTGAAATGAAACATGGCCCCATTGCATTGGTAGATGAAACCTTACCGGTTGTATTTGTTGCCACCAGGGACGCCTATCATCAGAAAGTGGTTAGCAATATGCAGGAGATAAGAGCCCGCAAAGGAAAAGTGATCGCTGTCATCACCGAGGGCGATGAGATCTCCCGTGAACTTGCTGATGATGTGATGGTCGTGCCTGAAGCCGATGAAATACTGGCGCCTATGCTGAGCGTGGTGCCTTTGCAGTTACTGGCTTATTATATCGGAGTTGCCAAAGGTTGTGATGTGGACAAACCGAGGAACCTGGCGAAATCAGTAACAGTTGAATAGTAATTCAGGGCTAAAGCCTTTCTTGATGTGAGTTTGTGGCCTCCGTCCTGAAGGGCGGAGTTATTAATAACGAATCTCTGTTTTCTATAACCCCATGCTTCAGCATGGGGAATTATGAACTTCAATTTCGAAGAGCTTTAGCCCTGAACGATTATGGCATTCGTCAATATTATGGTTCATGCTGTATGGGGCACAAAAAGTAGGTATCCTTTCCTGACAAAAGACATACGGCCTGGTATATATGAGCACATCCGGCAAAATGCCAAAAGCAAACAAATTTTTATAGACAGCATTAATGGCACAGAAGATCATATTCATGTTCTTCTTGGATTAAATGCAGAACTGTCCATCTCAAAGACACTTCAGCTCATCAAAGGAGAGATTTCTTACTGGATTAATAAACAAAAACTGGTAAATCCATCATTTGAATGGGCAGATGAATATTATGCGGTTTCAGTAAGCAAAAGCCAGTTACAAAAAGTAAGAGATTATATTGATAACCAGGAAGAGCATCACCGGAAGAAAACATTTCAGGAAGAGTGTGATGAATTTTTGAAACATTATAACTTTAACCAGTTTCAGGGCTAAAGCCCGGTTCACGACCTTAGCAACACTCCGCCCTGAAGGGCGGAGTTATAAAACCCCATACTTCAGCGTGGGATGAAGAACAAAGGTTGAAAGGGCCTTAGCCCTGAACGGATGGCAGGCTCTGAATTTTTGAATGATAACTGAATCAATGACGCTACTACTAACCCTATGCTTTAGCATGGGGAGTAAACCAACAAGGATCAAATGGGCTTTAGCCCTGAACGGATGGCAGGCCCTGAATTTTTGAATGATAACTGAATCAATGACGCTACTACTAACCCCATGCTTTAGCATGGGGAGTGAACCAACAAGGATCAAATGGGCTTTAGCCCTGAATTAACTACATTAGTGCCTAACTATGAACCACATCATCAAAAAACGAATCTCCGCCTTAGGATATGATTTTATCCCGGAAGAATTTATTCCTAAAGGAAAGGACGAATACCATCTCCGCAATATACAGAACCGCAGCGGTACCCAATATCGTAAGCTCACTGCATCTGAAATAAAGATCCTGGAAAATAATGCCAACAGTTCCGACGACTGGAATAAGATACTGGTCGCTGATAATTTTAATCCCAAATTGGTAGTAAACTGTGCTTTTTATGGCCTGGTACGCATCGGCAAACTGGAACCATGGTTCGTTGAGTTCAACAACCTCCGTCTCCCGGTAGGTTTATATCACAGCACTATTATCAGTTGCGATATCGGCGATAATGTGGTCATTGATAATGTCAACTTCATGAGCCATTATATCGTGGGCAATGAAGTGATACTGGTCAATATTAATGAACTGGCCACCACCGACCATTCCAAATTTGGCAACGGTGTATTGAAGGTCGGCGAAAAAGAATCTGTCCGCATCTGGATGGAGATCTGCAATGAAAATGCAGGCCGGGCTGTATTGCCTTTCAATGGCATGTTGGCAAGCGATGCCTGGCTCTGGTCAAAACACCGGGATGATGAAAAGCTGTTGCAGCAATTAAAAGAGTTCACTGATAAAAAATTTGATACAAAGAGAGGTTATTACGGGAAGATCGGTGACAGGACCGTCATTAAAAATTGCAAGATCATCAAAGATGTGTGGATCGGCAGCGATGCCTATCTGAAAGGCGCCAATAAAATAAAAAATATTACCATCAATTCATCACCCGAAGCCAAATCACAGATCGGTGAAGGTTGTGAACTGGTGAATGGCATCATCGGTTTTGGCTGCCGGATATTTTATGGTGTCAAAGCTGTTCGTTTCATGATGGGCGCCAATTCACAATTAAAATACGGTGCAAGACTGATCAATTCATATCTTGGCGATAACTCCACCATCTCCTGTTGCGAAGTATTGAATTCACTCATCTTCCCGGCGCATGAGCAGCACCACAATAATTCATTTCTATGTGCCGCAACTGTATTGGGTCAAAGTAATATGGCTGCCGGCGCCACGATCGGTTCCAACCATAATTCAAGAGGCGCCGATGGCGAATTGGTTGCCGGCCGCGGCTTCTGGCCCGGGCTATGTGTAAGCCTGAAGCACAATTCAAAATTTGCTTCCTTTACCCTGATCGCCAAAGGTGATTTCCCCGCAGAATTGAATATCCCGGTCCCGTTTTCCCTGGTAAGCAATGATGTCAGCAGGGATAAACTGGTTGTCATGCCGGGCTATTGGTTCTTGTATAATATGTATGCACTTGCCCGTAATGCGGACAAATATGCAGGACGTGATAAACGAACCGATAAAACACAGGTATTTGAATACGATTACCTGGCGCCCGATAGTGTGAATGAATTGTTTGATGGGCTGCAACTGATGAAACGTTTTACTGCTAAAGCTTATGCCACTAAAAATAAAAAAATAATTGCTGATAAAGATCTATTGAAGACCGGTGAACAGTTATTGGAAAAAAATGAAGCCGGCAAGCTGGAAGTACTGGCTGAAGGTTTTGAGAACAGTGAACGTAAAACAGAATTAATAAAAGTGCCGGAGGCTTACAGGCTGTTCAAAGAGCTGATCATTTATTACGGCAGCACAGAGTTGATCCGCTTTATTGAACAAAAAAATATTGCCGGCTGGCAAAAACTGCTGCAGGCATTACCGGCCAAACCGGCCCGCAATAGCTGGAAAAATATTGGCGGGCAACTGATGCCCGAAACAGATGTGCATACACTGATCCGGAATATCCGTTCTGGAAAAATAAACAGCTGGGATGAAGTACATAAATTTTACAATGACAAAAGTTCAAGGTACCATACTGAAAAATTCAGGCATGCCTTCGCATCCTTGCTGGAAATATTGAAATTGTCTCCGTCAAGATTCAGCAAAAAACTTTTCCTGGACCTGTTGCAGCAGGCTGTCAGGACAAGAGAATGGATGGTAAAAGGCATTTATGATTCCAGGGCCAAAGATTACAGCAATCCATTCCGCAAAATGGTTTATGAAACAGAAAAGGAAATGGAAAAAGTGATCGGGAAGCTTCGTGAAAACAGTTTTATTCAGCAACAGGAAGCAGACTTTTCTTCTTTCAAAAAAAAGGTGGATGAATTAACTGCACGGTTCAGTTAGCTGAATCAAAAAAGAATGTCAGCCTGAGCTTGTAGAATGCTGCCAGATTGATTCAGCCCTGGCTTCTTCTATCACATCCTGCTTTTGAAATAATAATACACACTCCCGAAACCCAGCTGGTAACAGGCTGTATAATACAATGCATCAAAAACATAATGACGGAAAGGTTTTTTCCCCTCCCCTATTTTTATCACCAGCGCTGCTGTCAATGCGCCGCGATGAATAAAATTATTCAGGTGATACTGGTCGGTAAGCATGACCAGTACCGATGATGAAAGAGGGAATTTCTCCCCTTTGGCCGGGTCGCCATCCTTGTATTTGTTCTTAAAACTTTGTTGCGGGTAAAACCATTTGGGATTGGCTTTTGGAAAAACAGCAGCAAACCCCTTCCAGTTGAATTCCAGTGTTTCA
>JBGPKR010000120.1:0-10878 GCA_041486045.1 Chitinophagaceae bacterium
AAAAAATATCCATTTAATAAATAAAATAAGACATCAAATACTATATTTGGTGTATAATAGTAAGAATTTATTTTTCAGCAATATGGTATATAGATCAAATTATCATTTTAGTATTTACACTTACTGTTATCTGCTTTTATATAATAGCTTTTATAATTTTTGGCCTTGGGGTCCATACACCCTTCAAGGTTAAGGAGATAAATATTTTTAAAATCAACCGGCTGGCTTTCTGCCTGTAAAGCAATGTAACCTTCAATAAGCGGAGTGTTTGCTTTGTTAATCCAAAGCATACTGTCAAGAATATTTGCTTTGGCCCAATTATGTTCCGGACTTACAAAACCTTCGCCAATTGCGGGTTTTGTGTAAGTTAAAACTGTATCACCATTAATTATGTGACGGATTAAGGAGTCACCATAAACTTCGGCTTCTGCTGTTATCCATTCGTTCTTTAAATACGTTTTACTGTCAGATTTTTGAATATGGCCCGTAAAAATTTTTCCATCATAATTAATAAAAGTGCCCGGTGTGCAAACACTTCCTGTTGGCACAGTATCCTTACCATTTCCGCAAAGAAATTGAAACTCCAGCGATACAGGGAAATCCTGGTGCAGCTCCATGCTTTTACCGGGTTGCGCATGCAGCATTACACCGCTGTTCCTGTCTGACCAAATGGGTGCATCAGCAAGATGGTCGCCAACAAATCTGTATTGAAGTTTAAGTTTATAATATGAATAAGGTGTTTGTGAAAATAAGTGACCGAATTGGTTATCAAATTTTCCATAATCACTGTACACTACCCGTATCATACTGTCTTCTGCACGAAAAGTATTTTTATAATTTTCATTTAATGGGTGGTCTTTTATTTTAATGTCCCAGCCTGTCAAATCTTTTCCGTTGAATAATGATTGCCAGTCTTCCTTTGCTTTTTCATCTTTCTTATTACAACTTTGTGCAATAATGAAAACTATTGCGAGGAAATAAAGAACCTGTATAGATTTAAGTTTAGTCATAAGAATTTATTTTAAGATTAAACCGCTATTACCGCAACGCCTGTATTGCATTTTTGCATATCGCTTTGTATTTGGTTGATAAATCATCCGGTAAAATTCATTTTTTTAATCCCCGTTACGCTGATTCATGATGAATTAACACTGTTCCATCTTCTGTCTTCGCTGCATAAGCAGTTAACCCCACCTGCAAACATTTATACAGGCTGCAGATAATTACTCCGTTAGCCCGTCGATTGCATCTTCCCTGATACTATTTACGGTGCAACCCCTCAAAAGCATAAAGTGAATAATTGACTTTTCTATACTATTGATTTGTATTCTTTATATCGTAACAGAAGTCCTTTACCTAAACACCGTATCATAAATCCATTCCACAAATCTTTGCTGCCACATTGCCACGGGGCCCTTATTATTTTTCCTTAATCCAAAACCATGTCCTGCATTTGAATAAATATGTAACTCAGCAGGAATATTTGCCTTTTTATATTTTAAATACACTTCGGCCAGTCCTTCGGCAATATCTGCCCTGTCATTATACCCCCCAAGAATAAATAAAGGTGGTGAGTTTTTTACAGCTTCAAAACCGGATGAATTGCCGGGATAAATTAATGCCTGAAATGCAGGGTGGGAATTAAATTGTTCAATCGAATCGGTTGATGATGCATTGCCATTATCAAAGTGCATGGCGCTTAATGCCGCCACTTCGCCGCCGGCGCTAAAACCCATTACACCTACTTTTGATGTATCAATAACCCATTCTTTTGCACGGCTTTTTACTAAGCGGATTGCCCGCTGCATATCTGCCAGTTCGTCTTTATCAATGGTATAAGTGCTGCCGGAGTCCTTTGCCAAACGATACTTTAATACAAAAGCGGCAATACCTTTTTCTTTTAAATATTCTGCTACGTTGAATCCTTCATGGTCAATCCATAATTCCCTATGGCCGCCCCCGGGAGCAATGATAACTGCCACACCGGTTGCTTTATTTTTATCCGGCAAATACGCCGTAACAGATGGTTTGTGAATATTTGAAATCACATGGTCGCCGGTTTCATAAATACGGGTTTTCTCCAAACCTGTTTTTCCTTCGGAACCCGGTGCACCATAAGGCCATAGAAGAATTTCGTTTGCCTGTTGGGCACTTGCCAATAATGTTATTACTGAAACAGGAAGTATTGCGATTATCCTTTTCATCTGCTTAATTTGTTTTAATTTTTATACCCCCGTTTTTCAACCCCGGTGATGTTGCTTTAATAATTATTTCACCGGTATTTTCTGTTGACTGAACAATTGCCAAAGCCAGCCCGTTAAAAGTTTTTCTTGTATTACTTTTCATAGATGCATGATCTTGCGGATTCCCATTATCGAAACCAATTAAATTCCCTGTGCCCTGCACATCAAGCGTTATTAAAATATTTGCATCAGGAATGGTCAATCCGTTTTCATCCGATATTTCTACTTTAATATGTGCCGCATCTCTTGCATCGGCATTTATATTTTCTTTATCAACAGATAATTTAATTGATGTTGGCGCACCTGTAGTTTGAATAGTTTCTTCACAAACTATTTTATTATTTTTCCTGCCAACAGCTTTTAAAGTTCCTGCTTCAAATGGCACATCCCACATTAAATGCAAATCGCTGGTTGTAGTATTTACCGGTGGATGATCGTACCTGTTCCATGCGCCTGAATTGCCTTGCCTTGGAAACTCCAATGCTTTTATACCAAATGATCTTCCATTTAAAAATAATTCAACACTATCGCAATTGGTGTAAGCCATCACTTGTATCACCTTACCTTCTTTGCCTTTCCAGTTCCAATGCGGTGCTAAATGAATCATTGGTTTTGTGGTCCACTGGCTTTTATAAAAATAATATCCGTCTTTAGGAAAGCCGCATAAATCAATAACACCCGAAGCTGCATTTTTATTGGGCCATCGTGCCTCGCCGAGGTAATCAATGCCTGTCCACATAAAATCGCCAATCACATATTCATTGGCCGATACAAATTTCCAAAGTTGCTCTGCCCTTATTACAGAAGACATGAATGCAGGCCGTATTACCGAAGAATCAACACGGAGAAAATTTCCGCCATAATAATTTCCCCTGACACCAGGAATAGAAACGCTTTCTGTTCCTGTCATTTTCCAATTGGGATAATCATGCCTGTCAACGCTGTAAAACAATTCCCTTCTTTCATGCCACCGGTCAACATAATTATAGCCAACAATATCCAGCATTTGAAGGAAAGGGATCTTTGCCATGCCATTGTCTGCAGCAATATTATCATTGCCTGTTGTTACGGGCCTTGAGTTATCTTCCCGGTGAAAAGTCTCAATCAGTGGCCGTAATACTTCGTAACCTTTCTCCTGTTTTTGTTCGCCTATTTCATTGCCTGCACTCCACATTATAACCGAAGGGTGATTCCTGTCACGATGAATAAAATTTACCAGATCATGTTGCGACCATTCGTCAAAATAATTTGCATAATCATATTTTACTTTGCCCGATTTCCACACATCAAACATTTCGTCCATTACCAAAAAACCCATTTTATCGCATAGATCCAAAAACTCGGGAGCAACAGGGTTATGCGATGTACGGATCGCATTGCAGCCCATTTCTTTTAATATATTTAAACGCCTTACCCAAACTGCTTCGGGCACAGCTGCGCCTACACTTCCCCCATCGTGATGCAAACAAACACCGTTTAATTTTATATGTTTTCCATTCAGGAAAAATCCCTTATCAACATCGTATTCAATTTTTCTGATCCCGATTGAAGTGGTGATCTCATCAATAATTTTTCCATTCTCAATTATTTGTTGAAATATTTTATATAAATAAGGATTATCAATTGACCATAATTGAGGGCTGGAAATATTTATGTTTTGCAAAGTATCTTTTGCTGCATTTGCATTTACAATAAATTGAATTTGTGATCGGGCGATCTCTTTTCCGCTTGCATCAATCAACATTGATCTTAAAACAGCAGTTTGTAAAAAATTGTTTTTGTTTTCAAATTTCGTTTTGATGGTAACACTTGCCGAATTAGAATCTACACCAGAAGATGTAACATAAGTGCCCCAATGCGCCACATGCAACGGATCGGTAATATGCAACCACACATGCCTGTAAATGCCACTGCCTGAATACCATCTTGTATTTGGTTGCAAAGAATTATCAACCCGAACAGTGATAATATTTTTTCCACTCTTAATAAATGGGGTGAGGTCATAATAAAAACCCATGTATCCATTGGGGTAATGGCCAAGATGATGGCCATTAATCCATGTATCGCTGTTTTGATAAACGCCATCAAATTCAATGGCAATATTTTTTTCAATATCAGTTTTTGCAATTGTCAATTCTTTACGATACCAGCCAATACCTGTTGGCAAGTAACCACCGCCTCCGCCGGTGGCCTCCTTTTCATCAAATGTATTTTCAATACTCCAGTCGTGCGGAAGATTTAATATTCTCCATTTACTGTCGTTAAAATCTTCTTTGGTTGCGCCAATGGTGTCCGTCCGGGAGAATTTCCAGTTGAAGTCTACTAATATTTTTTGGCGTGGAGGGGCAGCATAATTATACTGACTGCTCAAAAAAAACAAAAAAAAAGTAAAAAAAAATCTCATACCGGGCTTTGTTGATGCAATTATGTATGCAGATGAAATGATTACGGCACAACGATGATGGCATAAAAACCGATACTCTTTCAGGCAAAATCTACTTACCCGTAAGGTATTTTTTATTTATTTCATCATATACTTTCATATAATCATTGGCTTTCCCGTCTCTGTCAAAAATAGATTCCCATGTGCTTATTGGCTCCCAGATACAGGTGCCCTTTCCTTTGCCACCAGGAAGTTCAAAAGCAATTTTATTCACTTCCTCTTTTCTGGCCGAATATTCCACAACGATGATGTCTTTATTATATCTCCTGATAAGGTCATTCATATTATCATCAAGGTTATCCAGTGTGCCATGCCATTTAGGGTAATACGAAAGGCCGATAACATCAAATTGTATTTTTCTTGCCATCATCTGATCAATAAAAAAAACTGATTCATCGTTTTGCCCGCCCAATGCAACATGCAGCATAATTATAGTTGAAGGATCAACCGCTTTTACTGCTGCAATACCTGCAGCAATTAATTGCGCCATACTGTCCACATTGCTTACATTGCCTTCGGGCCATACAATGCCATGATTAATTTCATTGCCCACTTGCACCATATCGGGCAAAGTGCCTTGTGCTTTTAATGCTTCCATTACTTTTTTGGTATAATCGTACAAGGCCTGTTTTAATTCAGCGAAAGGTAAATTTTTCCAGGCGGCGGGTTTGTATTGTTTGCCGGGGTCTGCCCAGTAGTCGCTGTAATGAAAGTCAAGTAAAAATTTCATGCCTGCAACTTTAATTCTTTTTGCCATTTGTTTCGTGTGTTCCAGATCGCAAAAACCTGTTTTAGGTGAGTAACCGCTATCGTTAGCCGGTTCGTTAAAAATGCGGAGGCGTATATAATTAAATCCGTGATCTTTCATAATAAGAATGGGATCTTTCTCTTTTCCATTGTCAGAAAATTTTCTTCCTCTTGCTTCTAACTCGGGCAAAAAGGAAATATCGGCGCCCAGCATTTTTGTTGTCTCACGGGGTTTTGCAGCTTCGCCGTTTAGTTCATATTTTTTATCAATATTTATTGAAGTAACATTTGCCGGGGGCACAGTTACAATATCAGTTGAACCTGTAAACAAGCCTGAAGATTTTGCTTCAAAGTGAATAGTTCCCGATTGGTTTGTTGATTGTACCAACACCTGGCATTTGCCATTGAACAAACTGCGTTGCCATGCGCCATCAACACATTTATCGGGTTCATGGCTGCTCGGGTCGCCATTCGCAACAGCAATAATTTTTCCGGGGCCGGTAATAAAAAACTTAATCATGTTATCGGCGTCGGGTACCTCACGGCCTTCCCTGTCCACCACACTTAAGTTTATTACACTAACATCTGTACCGTCGGCAAGCATGGTGGTTTTGTAAGGCGTCATTACTACTTCAGACGCAGAACCGGTTGTTTCAACTTTTGCAGTTAATTTTTTTCCTTTCTTGTATGCAATAGCTTCTAATTTTCCGGGGGCATAATTCACCGTCCACATTAAGTGTCCATTGCGTGGCATATCTTTTTTTCCGAGGCTTTTTCCATTTAAAAATAATTCCACATCATCTGCATTACTGTTTACCCATACATCAATGGGTTTGCCGGGTTTACCCCATTCAACCTGATGATTCCAATGTGGTGAAATATGCAATACATCTTTATCTGTCCACCAACTTTGATAATAGTAATAAATATTTTTGGGGAAACCACACATATCCATCACTCCAAAATGCGAATTGATATTAGGCCAACTGTATGGTGTGGGTTCGCCACGATAATCAAACCCAGTCCATACAAAGCCGCCAAGCCAAAAATCATTTGGCCCTGCCAATTTCCACCATGCTTCAGCAGTGCTTGCCCACCAGGGAGCATATACGTCTTCATCCTGTAAATAACCCCTTATTGAATCTTTTTCTACAATACCTCTTGTACTAACAGTGCTGCCCATCTCTGTTCCCATAATGGGTTGATTGGGGTGGTCTTTGTGGTAATCTGCAACAGCATACTGACGGTAATTAAAACTGCGTACAGGAATGACTTCATTTACACCATTAAATACATTAGCAACATCAGCCGCGTAAGTACATGTACGGGTAGGGTCTAATTGTTTTTGTTTGGCAATAAAAGTTTGCGCTATTCTCTTACCATTGCTTTGTGTATGTATCCAGCCTTCTTCGTTGCCAATACTCCACATAAAAACGCTGGCCCGGCTTCTGTCCCTTTTTATTAATCTTTCAAACTGGCTCATATATTCGGCGCTGCTGTTGAGCAAACGATTTTCATCTAACACCAGCATGCCAAGGCTATCACATGCATCTAACAATTCGGGTGTGGGAGCATTGTGGCTGGTGCGGTATGCATTTACACCCATATTTTTTAACAAAGAAACCCGGTAATAATGCAAATAATCGGGCTGTGCACTTCCTACACCTGCGGCATCCTGATGATTATTAGTGCCATACAGTTTTGTATATTTTCCATTGAGAAAAACACCGTTAGGTTTTATTTCAATAATACGAAAACCGAATTTCATTTTTTTGCTGTCAATCAGTTTCCCATTTTGTAAAAGCTCTGCTACAACCCTATACAAGTAGGGGTTTTCCAGGCTCCATAGAGTTGGATTAGTAATGTTAATTGTTTGCTTTGCTATTTTTTCTTCGCCAATGTTGGATGAAATATTTTGTTCTTTTGATGTACCAACGATATTTCCATTTCTATCGGTGAGATAAGTTTTTATAGTATAGTTTGATGAAGCATCGGTTTCATTTTGTACAGTTGTTTCTATCGTTAATGTTGCTTTGTTATTTTCAATGGATGAATAAGCGAAAACCCCATCATTAGCAATATGTGTGTTGGGATATTTGTTTAACCATACATGCCTGTAAATACCTGCCCCTTCGTAAAACCAGCCTTCATATTGTGTCGCATCTACTCTTACACAAATCACATTATCTCTGCCATAGTTGATAAAATCAGTTACATCATAGCTTTGGCCAACATAGCCACTTTTGTTGTTTCCCAGATAGAACCCGTTTATCCAGATATTGGCATCACGGAAAATTCCATCAAATTGAATTTGAAAACGCTGACCAGAGTCTGAAGCGGCTACATTAAAATGTTTGCGGTACCAGCCAATACTTGTTGCAGGAAACAATCCACCAACCGGTTTAAAGCCATGTGATTCAACATCAAAATTTTTTACATATTCAAATGGCAATTCTACTGCCCAGTCATGAGGAAGATTGAGGGTTCTCCAGCTACTGTCTTTAAATCTTGGTTCTATAGCAGTGCCGGGTGTGCCGCCGGATTTTGCAAATATTGTACGGATACTGTAATTAAAATCCTTTTCCGGGTTGGAGGCATTGCCAAAAGCAAATTTCCAGTCATTGTCAAAATTAATATGCTGACGCTGTGCAATTGCTGAAAAAGAAATTGCCAGAAAAATAATCAGCACTGAAAAAATTCGGTTAATTTTTTTCATTTTCGTATAAGTTGGTTGTTATATCATTTACGTTTGTCCAGTTTTACCGATTCTATTTCAAAGCTGTATATTTTATTATTTGCCGGCTGTAAAGAAGGGGTTATTGTAATTTCCATTTTTTCTATATCTGCCAGGTTAAAAATTTCATTGGTTGCAGATGATTTAAAATACAAGGGCTGAAACCCGGGATATGGCCTTGGCATCAGTAAAGCAGAATCCGGTTTTAAGTTTGCCAGAGGCAATTCCAGATACTGAAAATTATTTGCTACAACAATTGATGATGCAAATGCGGAGCCATTTTTATTTACTAAAGTTATTTTTACATTTACCGGCCGGGTGTTTGTTGTTTTTGCATGAATAATAATTTTATCAAAAGAGTTTGCTTCGCTGATGCGTTGTTTTATTTTATCGCCAATAAAAGTTTGTAAGCCCATTACTTCATCATTTTGCATATCTGTAATAGACAATTTTAAAATGATGTTGCCTGTATTTGTTCCTGAGTTATATGATGATTGAAATCCACGCCGGAAATTCGGGAGCATATAAACCGTTCTGTCGTTTGCAGGGTTATATAATTCAAGCGAAGAATTTTCAGCAGCTATGTTTGTTTTATAAGTATCAAACTGGTAATTATCCCATGCAAAAGGGTTTCCCTTAATGTTGCCGGGACCCGTTACATAGTTATCCGCTTCCTGTGCAATGATGCGGTATTGCAACTGGCCTGTTATAACTACATCAGCAGGGATTTCGGCAGTATATTCATATCCATTTTTTTTCATTGGGATATTTCTGAACAACCCTCCGCCCAATTTATTTAATTGTACAGAAACTCTCCCTGTATCAATACCACTAATGATTGCTTTAAGTGTGAATGGTTTACCGGCACTTACTTCTGTAAAGGGTTCATGCCTTACAACAATCTCTGTTTTAGATGACGGTGGTGCGACAAATTCTTTCATACCAATTACACCAATTAAATTTTTAATGGCAGAAAACTTTTTACCATTTCTTGTTAAAAGATAAGTGCCTGGGCTAATTTGAACCTCATTATTTGTTGCAGTATCTGAAAATTTATTTCCGTCATTTAATCCTTTAATGAAAAAATCATTCCCCAGATCATCTAAAAGGATTCTCATTTTATTATTAGTCCATTTAATTGAAGTAACTTCTTTTTTAGGCGAGGCCCGTTCAAAGGGGTCACGGATATAAATTACATCGGGCATTATTTCCAGGCGCCAAACTCCTTCTTCCACTTTATCTAAAAAGTAGGCTCCCGTTCCACTATAATTTACAACCGGTGAACTGCCAACTCCTGCAATTTTTGTAAGTGAATTTGTATTATCTGGTTTTGTTGTAGTTGAATTAGAATAATAAAATTTATCCGGTGAATTCATTTCACTTAACAATGCAGCAGCACTTACATGAAATGCATCAAATAAACTATCAGCCGGATAAGTGCCATAATTTTTCATTCTCGGAACTTTATGAAATACTTCCGATGCAATCAGCATACTGATTGCTTTGGATGGTGTGTAGGCAAGATTTAAATAATGCGTCTGGTATTCGGTATTGGCATAAGCCAAAGCCATCGGGTCGTAAGCAAACTGTGTGGCCCATTGAAACCCTGCACCTTTGAAAGCCTTTGCCATGGCAGGATACATGTAACTGTCAAAAACATCGGCCGCATCAAATTCATAAACCATTAACGCTTTTTTTTCAAATGCAGGCACAGTGTCCCTGAAAGGAATGTGATACAAATCAACAAGCGGCAACTTATTTCCTTTTAATGCCTGCCCCCCAACAAGCCCCGAAGGGTACCATTGAAAACTAAAACCATCTACGGTCGATGCTGCAACTGCATCGGAATAATAAGGCCCCTGGCTGATGTTGTAAAATAATGGTTTGTCCCATCCTGTATTTCTTGCAACAGCGGCCAGGCGGTTGATATAATTTGTTACAGCTTGCTTTGGCCCGTTATGTGCTGGTTCGTTATTTAATTCTATGGCAATAATATCTTTATCGTCCCCGTAATTCAGTTTTGTGTAAGGATTAATATGTTTTAAAAACTGGTTCAGATAATTTTCCTGCGCTTTAATGGCTGAATCATTCGTTGTTAGTTTTCCCCTGCCATAATATCTTGAAAAACCGGGAGTGTTTTCATCCCTTTCAGGATAACCATTTCCCCAGAAAGCAATCGGAGTTATGATTGTTTTTATGCCCCTTTTTTTAAGTTCGTTCAATAAAAAATCAAATAAACGTAAATGTTCATTTTCTAAAAGATTTCCAGACGTGTCAGAAATTTCTGTATCCCACACATGTACACGAAAAGCATCTAAGCCCAACCTGGCTAAATGATACACGTCATTTTGTATAGCTTTTTCCAGATCAACACCCAATGCTTTATGTGCCCGGTAAGAATAGGCGAATGGTGCGGTGTAATTAACCCCGAAGAAAGATGCTTCGGATTTATCAGAAGTGTAACGGAGTATTCCTTCTTTGTCTATATAAACAAGGTTTTTCTGATTGCCTTCTTTTTTCTGAGCAGATATAACCGCCGGGAAAAAAAATGGAGTGACTAACAGAATACATAAAACTTGTCTAAAATTAAATTTCATGTTATCTGGTGAAAAAAACATTATCAAAAAATTAAAAAACCTGCGTAGAGACTGAAGGAACCCTGATTGCTATATTTCTGTATAAAAATTTTTATTTTCAAGTATATACCGGAG
>JBGPKR010000121.1:0-10806 GCA_041486045.1 Chitinophagaceae bacterium
AGGTATCATTGCTAATAAGAAACAAAAATTATTCGCAATTTATTGCATGCCCGACCATGTTCACATATTGGTAAGCATGAAGCCTGCTTTAGCAGTATCTGATTTAGTCCGGGATATAAAAGCCAGTTCGTCCGCATTTATTAAAGAGAAAAAATGGGTTAGTGGCAATTTTAGCTGGCAGGAAGGATTCGGTTCATTTTCGTATCACAAATCACAGGCCAATGATGTAGGCAATTATATTCTCAACCAACCCGAACATCATAAAAAAATAACATTTAAAGAAGAGTACCTTAATTTCTTAAAAGAATATGAAATTAAATACGACGAAAAATATTTATTTGAATTTTACGAATAGAAAAAATGGGCGCAGCAAAAAATAAAGCGACAGCAGTTCAAAATAATGATAGCGGGTTGCATGGCCAGTACAAAACATGGTTTCTCGACTATGCTTCATATGTTATCCTTGAAAGAGCCGTGCCGGCGATCGAAGATGGCCTGAAGCCTGTTCAACGCCGTATTCTTCATGCCATGAAGGAAATGGATGACGGCCGTTATAACAAAGTGGCAAATATAATCGGGCAGGCCATGCAGTACCATCCGCACGGCGATGCAAGCATTGGTGATGCATTGGTAAACATGGGTCAAAAGGATCTGCTGATCGACACACAGGGTAACTGGGGTGATGTAAGAACCGGTGATGATGCTGCGGCCGCCAGGTATATAGAAGCAAGACTCAGCAAGTTTGCCCTTGAGGTTGCATTTAATAATAAAACCACAGAATGGCAACTGAGCTATGATGGCAGGAAGAATGAACCGGTGACCCTTCCCATGAAGTTCCCTTTATTATTGGCACAGGGAGCCGACGGAATAGCCGTTGGACTTTCTACAAAAATTCTTCCGCATAATTTCTGTGAGCTTATTGAAGCCGCCATAAAATATTTAAGAGGGAAACGTTTTGACCTCTATCCGGATTTCCTGACCGGTGGCATGATAGATATAGCAGAGTATGACCAGGGAAAACGGGGAGGGAAAGTTAAACTAAGGGCGCATATTGAGGAGGTGGATAAGAAGACACTCGCTATCCGTAGTGTTCCATACGGAATTACCACATCGCAGTTAATGGAGTCCGTTGTAAAAGCCAATGACCAGGGAAAAATAAAAATTAAAAAGGTAACGGATAATACGGCGGCAGAGGTGGAGATACAGGTTGACCTGGCTCCCGGGATCTCCCCGGATATTACTATTGATGCGTTATACAAATTCACAGATTGCGAAGTTTCCATTTCTCCAAATGCCTGTGTGATCGTGGACCAGGAAGATGGTAGTGGAAAGAAGCCAGAGTTTTTAGGAGTAAATGACTTATTGAAACTTTCCGTTGAAAAAACGAGGGAACTGCTGGAACAGGAACTGAAGATCAAACTGAATGAACTGCAGGAAAAATGGCATTATACCTCGCTGGAGAAAATTTTCTTTGAAGAAAAGATTTACAAGGAACTGGAGAAAAAGCATGAGACATGGGATAAAGTGCTGGATGGGATTGATAAAGCTTTTATTCCATTCAAAAAACAGTTAAAAAGAGCGATCACTAAAGAAGATATCATTAAGCTGACTGAAAAGCCGGTTCGCCGGATTTATAAATTAGATATTGATGAGCTGAATGAACAGATAAAGGGATTAGAGGCGGAAATCAAACAGGTAAAATATGACCTGAATAATCTCGTTGATTATGCGGTTGCTTATTATGAGAACCTGTTAAAAAAATATGGTAATGGCAGGGAGAGAAAAACAGAAATAAAACAATTTGAGATAATAGAAGCAAAGGCTGTGGCAATTGCCAATACCAAATTGTATATGAACCGGGAAGAAGGCTTCATCGGCACCGGTTTGAAAAAAGATGAACTGCTGTTTGAATGTTCGGATATTGACGACATCATAGCATTTTCTAAACGGGGCATCATGAAAGTGGTGAAAGTGTCCGACAAGACATTTATCGGCAAAGACATACTTCATGCGGCTATTTTTCAGAAAAATGATGAACGCACCACCTATAACATGATCTATATGGATGGTAAAAGCAAAAAAAGTTTTGCCAAACGTTTCAACGTAACGGGTGTGACCCGTGATAAAGAATACGACCTCACAAAAGGAGATGAAAACAGTAAAGTACATTACCTGAGCATAAATCCGAATGCTGAGGCGGAGACAGTCAGGATCATCCTGACGCCGGGCAGCAAAGCGAGAATTAAAGAACTGGAATTCAATTTTGCCGATCTGGAGATCAAAGGAAGAAGCAGCATGGGCAACACGGTAACCAAGTACCCGATAAAATCGGATGGCGTACGGTTGAAAGAAGCCGGCGTTTCCACTATTGCCGGCAAAAAATTATGGTATGATGACCAGTTTGGCAGGTTGAATACGGATGAGAAAGGGGAATGGCTTGGAATGTTCGGGACTGATGATAAGATTCTGGTCGTGTACAGCGATGGTAATTATGAAATAACCGACCAGGAACTGACTCAAAAACTGGATTCAGAGAAAGTGATATTTATAGAGAAGTTCATCCCCGAAAAAATAGTTACTGCGGTTTATGTTGACATGGATAAAAAACAATTCATGGTAAAACGGTTTAAAATTGAAACGACAACTTTGAAAAACAAATTTCTTTTCATTAAGGAAGGGGAAGCCCGCCTGCCGGACGGGCAGGGAAATTATGTGGAAGCGGTTACAACAGCCGTTGAACCCATACTGGCCATGCAGCAGGGGAGGGGGGCGCAAATACGAAAAGGGAAACTCAAGATTGCAAAAATTGCTGAAGTAACAGGTTACAAAACGGTGGGAACAAAACTGGCTGATTTCAGCAAGTCAACAGAAATGGAATGGGTGAAAAACAAAACGGTTAATCAGCCGGAACTATTTGAATAAATTTTTTCCGGTTTCGTTACATTTTCTTCTTTCGTTTAATACTGATCGTTGCATTTCTTTCCATGTTGCTGGAAACAGGGATCTCAAATTTGTTTTTACCGTCCATAATTACCATTAAGGCCGTATTGGGAGGGATCAGTCCCAGGTTCTCGGCAAACATGGATATTTCATTACTGGTTTTTGAGGTATCAAGCACCAAATCTATATGGATGGATTTATGAGTGAGTTTCTGGCTATTAAGGATGAGCTGCTGATTGTAAAATACCGAGATGATGTCGCCGTCTATTTCGCCGTTGTCATATACATCAACCCGGATGGAATCTGATTCCACTTCAACTTCATGTGTGACCACATTTTTACGTTTGATGAATTCATTTTCTGTTACATAGTTGATCACCTTTCGGGGAATGATGTTTACTGCTATTAATGTATCTTCAACAGATGGTTTCCATACCTGGTAATGTTCCTTGAATTCGCTGATAGCTCTCTTTATGGAATCTTTACTTTTGAAAGCAGAATCCAGCTTCAGGTTAATGTTCACATCCGGGCATGTATACCTGTATTCAGCAGTGCTGCTAAAACTGCCTTGCAGACTTGAGCCGGCCTGGGCTACCCTCAGCGTTGCCCGCATATTCATGATGCAGTCCACTTCAAAATTAGCAATGGAGCCATAGTAGGCAACAGGGACATCATAAAGACTGAGTTGCCTGCTGGCCGCATCATAATTTCCTTTTACCTGTATGCCCCGGTAGGTGTTTTTAAAATAATAATTGAGAATTCCAACTACATAATTTTTTTCCGGTTGCAGAATGAGTTCGACCAGGTAATTGCTGGCAGAACTGTTTGTTTTTACATTGGCAAAGCCATACCAGTAACCAAAAACAGACTGGGAAGCGGAGTGAAGAGAAATAAACAATAATAAAAGGAAAAATAGTTTTTTCATCGGGTTGTAATATCGCCAAAAGTTATTCCCTGCAGAAACGAAGTTTTACACAATATTATTTCTCCGAAGGTGTATAGTACTCCTTCGGAGAGTCCTTAGGACAGGTACCGCTTCATTTCCCTTTCCACATCTTTTTGTTTGATGCTTTCCCGTTTGTCGTGCAATTTTTTCCCTTTGGCAAGGCCAATTTCTATTTTGGCAAGATTTTTTTCACTGAAAAAAATACGCAGGGGCACCAGGGTATATCCTTTTTCTTTCAGCTTAGCTTCTATCTTACTTATTTCTCTTTTCCGCAGCAACAATTTTCTGTCACGCAGCGGATCATGATTATTTACGGTGCCATGCGAGTATTCTGCGATATGCATGGATTTCAGCCATACTTCGCCTTTATGCACAAGGCAATAACTGTCATTGAAGCTGATCTTCCCTTCCCTTAGTGATTTTATTTCCGTTCCCAGCAATACCATGCCGGCTTCATACCTTGAGTCTATGAAGTATTCGTGGAAGACGGAGCGGTTTTTGAAATCCATATTCAGAAGAAAGGGTCTATTTTCTGATAAAAATCTCTTCTACTACGTATGTTTTATCTTCTGTAAGATAATATCCGTAATATTCTTTTCCATTTAACTGAAACTGATTTTTTGCCTGGGCTTTTGCATCGACCTCAGCAATATAATCTTTTATCTGATCAGCGACAGAAGGGGGAGCGAGTCCCTTAACCAGGTTTAATGTAGCCGGATCCACCATGATTTTAAATTGAAGGGATTTATAAAAATTAGCCCCATATTTACTATAGGATGAAATTCCAGGTCTATAAACAGTTGTTTCATAGCTGTTGGGTCCCACTTTGGTTGACGAATTGCTTATGGGGATGTTTGTTTGTGCAGTACGCCATTCTCCACTACTACCTCCACCAGATTGCTGAACAGGATCATGAGTTCCAATTGTAATAATCAACCGGCCCTTTTTATCTTCATTGATCATTATTGCTTCCGAACCCCTGTCTAATGATTTTATCACTTTTTTCAAATCTGTGATATCCTGTTCCTGGGTTTTCTTCCCGCTTCTTGTGGTCATGACCGGTGATTGTGCAAAAGCGGACATGTCTGTATTGTCATTGATCTCATGAATCTTTTTAAGATTTCCTTCCTTATCGTACAGGGCGATGCGAATATTCTTCTTATTTAATATGAGTGTTGCCAACATGTCTTTATACAGGAAACTGTTGATGTAGGAGCTGCCTTTTTCATCTTTTGTAAAATAAGAATGATCAATTGCCTGGTGAGTAATGCTAAAATCGGTTTTATTGATTGTAAAAATTTGAGTAGGGTCATCGTTTTCGTTAACAACAATGCTGATTGCGGATGGAGTGTGGAAGAGTTTTACTTTATCCTTGGCGAGTTCTAATCCCGGTTCCTCAGTTGACGAAATGAGTTTTATTTTTTCCAAATAATCACTTAATTTTTTTCTTTTACTGGTCTCAGGGATGGTGATGCTGACAGGCTTAATGTAGCTTTTGCCATCCGCATCAAGGCCATAAAGTTTGAGTTCATTATCGGAATTATTAGTTGTGATGGAAAAATACTGGCCAAAATCACCAAATGAAATCAATAAAGTTTCATTTTTAGGGATCTCAAAAAGATCTTCAGAACGTAATGTTTTTTTTTCGAAATCAATAATTTCGGTTTTGTAATAAGTGTTGCTTCCCAGGAATTTTTTGTCAGTTACTTTATATACACAGCGGAACACACCGTTTTTAGCCACTCCGCCCAGATAATCTACGTCATCAGCATTAAAAATTGTGCTTTTAAAGCCGTCATCAGGTGCGATTTTAGATTTTACTTTGAATTTATCATCAAATAATAAGTATTCAACTTTTTTGTTATCCTTCAATATCAGCATAAAGTTTCCGGCGGAATTATCCGGTAAAAAATAAGAGTCATATTCTTTTTTTTCCAAAAAATTTTTTGAGTAATCCAAAGGATACGAGATCACTCTTTTTTGTGAAAACCCCTCGTAAAAAAAAATTACCATCAGTAATGGTAAAATGATCTTTTTCATTCTCAATTAATTTTTAAACAGGCCCAGCACTGTTGTTAGTTTCTCCTTTAATTCTTTTCTGGGAACTATAAAATCCAAAAAGCCGTGTTCCAAAATAAACTCACTTCGCTGGAAGCCCTCAGGCAAATCCTTTTTGATGGTTTCTTTGATAACCCTTGGGCCTGCAAAACCGATCAATGCACCTGGTTCTGCAATATTCAGATCGCCCAGCATACCGAAGGAAGCGGAGATGCCGCCAAAAGAAGGGTCGGTCAATAAAGAAATATAGGGAAGTTTTGCATCGCTGAGTTGTGATAGTTTACCACTGGTCTTTGCCAGTTGCATTAAGGAAAAAGCGCTTTCCATCATCCTGGCGCCGCCGCTTTTTGCAATGACCATGTACGGCAATTTATGCAGAAGGCAATAGTCAACTGCCCTTGAGAATTTTTCACCCATCACGCTTCCCAATGAACCACCGATAAATTCGAAATCCATACAGGAAATTACGATTTCATGCCCATTCACTTTACCGACTGCCACCCGCATGGAATCTTTCAGGTCGGTCTTGCTCCACAGGTCTTCTAATCTTTTTTTATAGGGTTTCAGGTCGGTAAATCCAAGGTAATCTTTGCTGCGGATGTTATCAAACAGTTCGGTGAATTCATCACCATCAAAAAGCATTTCGTAGTATTCACTGCTGTTAATGCGATGGTGAAAACTGCATTTGGGACAAACAAACAAATGTTCCCTTAACTCAGAAACCGTGCAGATGAAATTGCATTCCGGGCATTTTACCCAAAGCCCTTCGGGGGTCTCTTTCTTCTCAGAGGTTTTAGTATTGATCCCTTTCTTGATACGTTTGAACCAACTGGTCTTTGTCTCTTCCGTCTTACCTTCTTCTCCCGCCAGGTTGGCATCAAAATCTTCAACTTGTTTTGCCATAACCAATTGTTGAGGTACAAATATAGGGATTGCTCCCGGAGTAGGGGATTGAGGTCAAAGCAGTCATATCAGTCATATAAGTCAAACGAGTGAAACCTATATGATCTTTATGACTTATATGACCTATTTGACTTTTATGACTTATTTGACTTAATTATTCGGAGCGCCACTTTGAATCCAGCAAAGAACAGAATTTTTTTGAGAAAGGGATAGTGAACCGGTCTTTGGCATCCTGCCTGCTGAAACAGCGGATTGTATGGCAACACGGGCATTGAATATTTCATTATAATTTGTCAGCGGCCCGGGGCCATTGAAGCTGCCTGCTTCATGACAACCGGTGATGGCGCAGGAACCTTGAAAAATCGGACTCACATCGGCAGTAAAGGCCTTATTGGCAACGGTATTGCAATCTACGCTCGTACTGCCTCCTCCATTGTTGCTCTTGCTGCAGGAGATGCTGATAAAAACAACTGGGACAATTATTGATGTAACAATTAAAGCCTTTCTCATGTTTGATATATTTTCGGGAAGTATTAATTCAGCCAGGTATAAAATAACGTAAAAAGGTCAGGAAAAGTTGTCTTTGACAGTGAATTTTAAGAGATATTGATATGGGTTGTGAGGATATAAGAAAGTGAAATTTTTTTCTGAAAAAGAAAGATGGAAAAACGGCCATCAAAAAGCTGTTTTTTTTTACCTTAATCGCATGAAAGAAAAATTTATTGCCGGTATTTACAATTATTGTGACCGCTGGTGTGAACGCTGCACTTTTACCAGCCGTTGCAGAAATTATGAAAGCACAAGTAATCTGTCTCCTGAACAGCTTGACATAAGCAACAAAGCTTTTTGGGATAATATTTCTTCCAATTTCCAGGAAGCTTTCAGGCTTTTGCAAAAAGCCGGAGAAAAACATGGCATTGATCTCAGCAAGCCATTGACTGAGGAAGAAGATATAGCTTACAGGGAAAGAGAAGCATTTTTAAAAACAGCGGCAAAGCAACATCCATTCTCAAAACTTTGTAAACAATATCAGAAGCTCGTGATGCCTTTTGTTAAAAAAAGCGATGCTGATTTTGTAGATAAAACGAGGGAGTTAGTCAGCCATCTTCATCTCGGTATCAAATCAGAAGAGGATGTGGTATATACGGTTGCCGATATTGGCGATTGCTTTGAAATTATTCAGTGGTATTTGTTTTTTATTGATGCTAAATTACAAAGAGCTTTGCATGGAAAGTTCGAGGGTGAAGATTGGGAAGAAGATAATGGTTATCAAAAAGACAGTGAAGGCAGCGCCAAGATTGCACTGATTGCTATGGAAAGAAGCATTGGAGCCTGGACAAGACTCTATAACCTGTTGCCTTCATCAGAAGATGTGGCTTTAAAATCGCTTGCTTTGCTTCAGCAAATGCAACAGAAAGCAAAAGAAGAATTTCCTAAAGCCATGCAGTTTAAAAGGCCGGGGTTTGATGATTAAAAGAATAAGGAGATTCCTTCTCCCGCCTTTGGCGGGATCGGAAGTTACGCCACCGTAATCTCCTTATCCAAATACACATCCTGTATCGAATTCAGCACTTCAACTCCTTCCTTCATCGGACGCTGAAAGGATTTGCGGCCGGAGATAAGACCCATACCGCCCGCTCTTTTATTGATGACTGCAGTGGTAACGGCTTCTGCCATGTCGCTGGCGCCAGATGATGCGCCACCACTGTTGATCAACCCTGCACGACCCATATAACAATTGGCTACCTGGTAGCGGCAAAGATCAATGGGATGATCAGAAGTAAGTTTTTCGTAGATGAGTTTATCACTTTTACCATAAGGAGATTCCTTTGTGTTCAGTGCAAGATATCCGCCATTGTTCTCCGGCAATTTTTGTTTGATGATGTCCGCTTCAAGGGTTACTCCAAGGTGATTGGCTTGTCCTGTTAAATCGGCGGAGACATGATAATCCTTATCTTTTTTAAATGCCGGGTTTCTTAAATAACACCAGAGGACGGTAGCCATTCCCATTTCATGCGCCATTTCAAATGCCTTGCTCACTTCCTGGATCTGCCTTGAAGATTCATCACTTCCGAAATAAACAGTGGCGCCAATGGCAGCAGCGCCAAGGTTCCAGCTTGCTTTAATGGAAGCAAACATGATCTGGTCGAACTTATTGGGATAGGTGAGAAATTCGTTGTGATTCACTTTTACAATAAAGGGGATTTTATGTGCATATTTTCTTGACATGAATCCCAACCCGCCAAATGTGGTGGCTACCGCATTGCAACCGCCTTCAATGGCCAGCTTAATAATATTTTCAGGATCGAAATAAATGGGATTCTTAGCAAATGAAGCGCCACCACTGTGCTCAATGCCCTGGTCAACCGGAAGAATAGAGAGATAACCGGTGCCGGCCAATCTTCCTTTATTGTACAGGGCCTGCAGGTTACGCAGCACCTGCGGGTTGCGGTCGCTGCCCGTCCAGATGCGATCAACGAAATCAGGACCCGGCAAGTGCAACGAATCTTTATTAATGGTTTTTGACTGGTGGTTCAGCAGGTATTCCGCTTTGTCGCCAAGGAGATCGATGATTTTTTTATTTGGCATTATGTTTTGGTTTTTTGCAGCGCAAAGATAAGGAAAGAGTCGTTAGTCATTAGTCTGGAGTTCGGAGACAGTATCCGAAAGTTTGAGCACCCGTACTTATAAAAGGCTATCTCTGACTAACGACTCCCGACTAAAGACTAAAGACTAACGACTAATCTTCAAGACGGCTTTGCGTTTTAGAAATGAGCCCCAGGTTTTTACGAAGCATCTGTTTCAGGTTAAGTTTTACAAGGTCTCCCTGTGATTTGCATTTAAGGAATGCAGGATTGTTGTGATAAGCTGCCAGTTCACCGGCCAATTGCATTGTTTTTTCCGGGGTGGAAATAATGTTTTTTGCCATAATATCAAGCAATCCTTTTATACGATACCGTGAAGAGGAGAGACGCAGGGCCATCATGGTTCTTTCTTCTGTCTGGTATTGTTCAATAGAATCCTTATCAAGATGCCGGAGAGTTAAATCAACGAAGGGGTAATTCTCTTTGAAAAACTGCGGCAGGTATAAATTCTTCCGGCCCTCATAGGATTGCTGGTCAAAATCAATACAGCGGATGCGGTACTGGTAATCTTCAATATCAGGTGTGATGCTTACCACGAAATTATAACTCCGCATATCACCCAGCAGGCGGACAAAGCAACGTTCATTGAATTTTACAAACTCTTTTGCCAGTCTTATCAAATTTGTTTCGGGGCTATTCAGCATCTGCTGAATGAAAATATCACCCGGGATACCCGGAATATGTTCTTCTACCAGCGTGTTTTGATGGGTGAAGAATGTAATGCGGTTAGGGGAAAGAATATGTTCCAGTTCAAGACCATAAATCCTGGACGCGTCAGCTATCTTGATGTAATAATGATCATAATTATCATTGTATTTATTCACAATACGGATGCGGAAAGGATTGGAGTTACCAAAAGTGCAATAATCAATGCGGGCCACATCGAGGTGTTTGGAAAAGCTGGGATCCCCTTCTGTTTTCAGGATCGCATAAATTCTGACAAGACCTTCCCTGATGAATTCCCATTCACGCATATCATATAATGGTTTTTCCCATAATGTGTCATTACCGTTTTTATCCTTCAACGGAAGTGAATAGGTATATTGAAGAAGATCATGATAAGAAACAGGCAGTTTCACTTCCCGGGAATGCAGGTTCAGGTAATTCCGCAGGGCTTGCCGTACAGGGAACATGGGCTTTTTGCGGGAAGGTTTGTTGTCTTCTTTTTTCTCCAGGTCGTTTTGATTATTGGTCATGCTCATTTTTAAAGATAATAACTAATAGATAAAAGATAATAGTGCTCTGCAAAGCAGGAATGATTTTATGGGTTTACGTATCTATTAACTTTTGTCTTTTATCTCATTGAGAAGTTTG
>JBGPKR010000122.1:0-10645 GCA_041486045.1 Chitinophagaceae bacterium
CAGAAACGGAAAATGCGGAAACCCAGGTTTGGCTGGATTTTTCATTAGCCTGTAAATATTTTTCGCCGGAAAAATATCTTGATCTGACAGCCAAAAACGATGAAGTTGCCAAACTTATTTTGTATATGATTAACAACCCTGATAAGTTTCGTTGACTAACGACTAAAGACTCAGGGCTAATGACTTCCCTACACAAACTGCTCCAGCAATTCAATCCTCTTCTGGATCGGCGGGTGAGTATCAAATAAACCTGCAAAAAAACTTTTCTTCTTATCCTGGGGATTCTGAATAAAAAGTTGGGCAACATCTTCGCTATGTACAGCTTCTATCTGGGGGTCAGCATCTATCTTTCGTAACGCATTGGCAAGAGCATATGGTTTTTTGGTCATTTCGGCGGAACCGGCATCAGCGAGGTATTCCCGGTGGCGGGAAATGCCGAACCTTAAAAAGATAGAAATAAAATAAGCGATCGCAGAAACCGCAATAGCTATAAGAATAATATAAATACCATCCTTTTTTCTGCCACCGGAAAAACGAAGGCTGCGCAATGCCATCTGTGCCACGAAAGCAAAAATGCCGACAAAGATGATGGAAATGATCAACAACCTTGTATCCCGGTTGCGGATATGTGTCAGCTCATGCCCGATCACTCCTTCCAGTTCTTCGTCATTCAGTTTTTCAATGATACCTTTTGATAAGGTGATAGCATAAGATCTCTGATCAATACCACTGGCAAATGCATTCAGCGAATCATCATCTATGACATAAACCTTCGGCATAGTCATACCAAGTTGTATACAAAGATTTTCTACCAGGTTATAGATCCTCATATTTTCTGTTCTTTCCAGCGGTTTGGCCCCGGTAGCCGCACGGATCATCCCGGCATTACTGCTGTAGGCGATGAGAAACCAGATCAATACTCCGGTGATAATAAAAGGTAAAGAAGAAATAAAATGCCGGTTGACTGCTTCGGTTTCCTGCTTGTCAATAAAAAAGAAAAAAATATAGAACATTCCCAGCAATAATGCCGGGAATGCGATCAGCAACAAAAGTGAATTGCGATTGTTCCTGCTGATTTGTTTAGTAAGACCTACATATTGCATTATGTGGATTTCTTGCTCTTAGAAAATCTTTAAGTCATTTCTTCTTTAAGGATCTGTGCATAGCTAAGTCTCCCCTTTAGGGGAGATTTAGTGGGGCATCTAAAATTGAATCTTGGGCGGCTCTTCCATTTGCTTGCGGGTATCTGTACCCAGGTCAAACAGGATCTCCCTTTTGAAACCAAAGTTCCTGGCAATAAGATTGCTTGGGAATGATTCCACTGAGTTATTGTATTCGGTAGTGGCACCATTGAAGAAACGTCTTGCTGCAGCCAGTTTGTTTTCAATATCACTCAATTCATTTTGTAACTGAAGAAAATTCTGGTTGGCTTTCAGGTCAGGATAAGCTTCCACCTGCACTTTTAATCCTGCCAGGGCGGTACTGAGTTTCTGCTCCGCCTGTATTTTATCATTAATAGAGGTGGCAGCCATTGCAGCGCTGCGGGCCTCGGTGATCTTTGTAAGCAGTTCCCTTTCATGCGTGGCATAACCTTTTACCGTATCCACCAATTGAGGAACAAGGTCATGTCTCTGCCTCAACTGTACATCAATATCAGCAAATGCATTTTGCCGGCGGTTGCGCAAACGCACCAGCCCGTTATACAGGCTTACCACCCAAATGACAATGATCAGGATAATTCCGACTACAATAAGTACTGGTCCCATAGTTGTTTTTTTTAATTAAATATGAAATTAGCGAAAAAGAAGATGAGAAAGACAAATTATGCTTTCATGCTGCGTTAAAGATGTATTAGGTTTTTCAGCGGCGCTTTTGGTCGTCCCATCCGGGTTCTGAAAACTATCTGAACTTTTTAGAACTGCAAATATATTGCTCTACGAGGCATAGATATTGCAATAATTAATCAGGCATTTCGACCTAAGTCCCCCTTTAGGGGACAGGGGCTTTATCTTTTTCTTCTTATCTTTCCTCATTATTCATTGCCTATGCGAATCGTTCCCTTTGCTATTTCCACCATAGTTACTGCCGGACTGGTTTTTGCTCTTAACAAACAGTGGGGTAAGATCCCCCCAATGGGTAAATTTTTAAGCCCCCAGCATGGTTTCTGGCAGAATGCTGAACCTGCCGATCAAAGTTTTAATGCTGATCTCAAATTCCCTGGCTTGAAAGGGAATGCCGAAGTGTACTTTGATGAGAGATTGGTTCCGCATGTATTTGCTGAAAATGATGAAGACCTTTATTTCATCCAGGGTTACCTGCATGCAAAATTCCGTTTGTTCCAGATGGATCTGCAAACAAAAGCTGCTGAGGGCCGTGCCAGCGAGATTGCCGGGAAGAAGGCGATCAATTTTGACAAAGCTCAGCGAAGGCTGGGGATGAGGTTTGCTGCAGAGAATGCGATGAAAGAAGTTGAAAAGGATCCTCATTCTAAAAGCATGTTTGATGCATATACAAATGGTGTTAATGCATACATTAACTCATTAACGGAAGCAAAACTGCCATTAGAATACAAATTGCTCAACTTTAAACCGGAAAAGTGGAGTAATATCCGTACAGCTTTATTATTAAAAATGATGGCTAAGATGCTGTCGGCAGAAACGGAAGCCGATTTACCCAATACTAATGCCAAATCGATCTTTACAGAGGAAGAATTAAAAATGATCTATCCGCAGGTGCCTGATTCACTGGAACCGATCGTCCCGAAAGGAACTCCATTTGATATACCCGGTATTGTTCCGGTGAAACCTTCTACAGCAGATTCCTTATATTTTTCCAATAAAGAAACAGTTGCTGCAAGAGAAGTGTCAGAATCAGAAAAAAGTAATGGCAGTAATAACTGGGTGGTTGCCGGAAGTAAAACACAAAGCGGCGCACCGATCTTGTGCAACGATCCTCACCTCGAATTATCATTACCGTCTATCTGGTACGAAATGCAATTGCGCACAGCAACCAGTAATACTTACGGTGTTTCATTACCCGGAAGCCCTTTTATAATCATTGGTTTTAATGACAGCATTGCCTGGGGGGTTACCAATGCCCAGCGGGATGTAAAAGATTATTATGAAATAAAATTCAAAGACAATACAAAAAGTGAATATTGGTTTAATGGTCAATGGGTAAAGGATTCACTGCGGAAGGAAACAATAAAAGTAAAAGGCGGAGCGACAGTTTATGACACGGTGGCCTACACAGTATTTGGTCCTGTGATGTATGATGAAAGCTTTTCCGATGATCTTTCCAATAAAAGAAACCTGGCTATCCGCTGGACAGCGCATGATCCCAGTAATGAAGGCATGACCTTTTATAAACTGAACCGGGCAAAGAATTATGACGAGTATGCAGAAGCTATAAAAACATTTGGGTGCCCGGGACAGAATTTTGTCTTTGCCTCCAAAGCCGGTGATATTGCAATCTGGCAGCAGGGAAAATTTCCGGCACGATGGGACAGGCAGGGATTGTATGTAATGCCGGGACAGGATAGCAGCTATATGTGGCAGGGATTTATTCCGCAGGTTGAAAATCCGCACAGCAAGAATCCCGAAAGGGGATATTTAGAAAGTGCCAACCAGCGACCGGCCGATTCAACTTACCCTTATTTTATTCCCGGCAGTTATATCACCCCGCGAGCTGTTAGCATTAATAATCATTTATCATCCATGAATGGGATCACGCCTGGTGATATGATGAAACTGCAGAACAATTATTTCAATGTTCAGGCTGCTTACCTGCGGCCATTGCTTTTAAAATTTATAAGGGAGAATGATTTAAACAGTGAAGCCAAAAAATATCTTGAAATCTTCAGAAATTGGGATTTGAACGCTGACCCTGCTTCAAAAGGGCAAACGATTTATAATGCATGGTTTCATTTCCTGAAAACTGAAATATGGGATGACGAACTTTCCAGGGTAAAACCTTTGCCAGGGAAGCCAGATGATCAAACACTGATCGAGGCCTTATTAAAAGATTCAGCATTCAAATTCATTGACAATATCCTTACTCCGCAAAAAGAAACTTTATATGATGCAGTTACTGCGGCCTTGATAAAAGCAACTCCCTTAATTTCTGCAAGGGAAAACAGGGGACAATTAGAGTGGGCTAAATATAAATCACCGGGGATTTATCACCTCCTTGATCCGGATAAAAAAGACCTGCTTCCTTTAGATCGTATCAATTTAAATGTCGGGGGCGATGGGAATATAATAAATGCAGTAACAAAAAGTCATGGTCCGAGCTGGAGAATGATTGTTCAACTCACAACGACTACTGAAGCCTGGGCTGTTTATCCCGGCGGACAAAGCGGTAATCCCGGAAGCAGGTTTTATGACGACAATATTGATAACTGGGTGGCCGGTAAATACAATAAACTCTGGATTATGCGGGATGCTGACAGGACAGATAAGAATATTAAGTGGACAATGAAGTTTGGGAAATAAGTTAATTGGTTAATTAGTTGATTGGTTAATCAGGCTTTATAGAATGAGCATTCACTATAGAAACGGCAGTTACCAATATCTGATTGATCAGTATTAAATAAGAATAAAACTTAGTGATATCAATGAGAAATGGCCGATCTGTCAGACCTAATTACCCAATTAACTAATTAACAAATCAATCAAGTATGAAATTTTTAGTTGCTGTAATATTAACTGCCTTACTTGCTTTCATCAGTGGCTTATTCCTGCCCTGGTGGGGTCTTGCTGTTACTTCATTACTGGTGGCTGTACTTGTACACCAGAAAGCAGGTAAAGCTTTTCTCGCCGGGTTGTTGGGCGTATTTCTTTTATGGGCTGCACTGGCCTGGTGGATCGATATGAAAAATAATGGGGTGTTATCAAAAAAAATCGCCTCGGTACTTCCGCTGGGCGGCAGTGCCATAGTGCTGATATTGGCCACAGCCATTGTTGGCGGATTGGTGGCCGGCTTTGCAGCCATGAGCGGCAGCTTTCTTCGTTCTTCGGGTAAATGATGTTAAAATTTCTCAAACAACAGGACTATCTGTAACAGAATCGGCTTGATGATACTATCTTGTCTTCCTACTGCAATATGCGACTCCTCCTCCTCTTTTTCTTCTTTTCATTTTTGTCGCTGATAGTATTTTCTCAAAAGATCAAAGGTGTTGTAACTGACAATAACGGGAATAAATTACCCTTTGCTTCCGTTTTTATAAAAGAAAATAATAAAGGAACCAATGCCAACAGCGAAGGAAAATTTTCATTAAAGACTGTGCCGGGACAGTACACCCTGGTCTGCCAGCATGTGGGGTACAAAAAAGAAGAAAGAAAAATTACAGTTTCCGGTGAAGATATAGAGCTGAATTTTATTCTTACCCTCCAGGAGATGACACTGGCTGAAGTGGTGGTTAAGAATGGCGAGGATCCCGCTTACCAAATTATCCGAAATACAATAAAGAAAAGGACTTATTACGAAAGGCAGCTGGATAAATTTCAATGCGAGGTATATACAAAGGGCCAGATGCGAATAAGAAATTATCCCAAAAAAATATTCGGGCAAAAAGTGGACTTTGAAGATGGCGATACCAGCAAACAAAAAATGCTCTACCTGTCTGAAACCATTTCCCGGTATTCAGTGGATAAACCCAACAAGGAAAAGATAGAAGTGATCTCTTCCAAAGTAAGCGGGCAGAGCGATGGGTTTGGTCTCAGTGCCCCCGGGTTCTTTTCTTTTTATTCGAACAATGTATTCATCGGTGCCAGCCTGAATCCAAGAGGTTTTATTTCTCCCATCTCAGACAATGCATTGAATTATTACCGCTACAAATTAGATGGAACTTATTTTGAAGATGGCCGGGAGATCTCTCATATTAAAGTAATACCAAAAAGAAAGTTTGAACCGCTGTTCAGCGGTTTTATCGATATTGTTGTGGATGAATGGAGGATACATTCCACACAACTGACACTCACCAAATCATCCCAGATGGAATTGGTGGATACGCTGAAAATTGAGCAACTATACCGGCCACTGAATAAAGATGTTTGGTTTATCTCCAGCCAGGTCATTTATCCCGCTATCAAAATTTTTGGTTTTGATGCATATGGAAGTTTTGTGAATATTTATTCCGATTTCAACATAGAGCCGGCATTTGACAGTAAAACTTTTAACAACACTATTTTAAAATACACTGACAGCGCCAACAAACGGCCCAATGATTACTGGGAAAAAGTAAGACCTGTTCCCCTGATGGCGGATGAAGAAAAAGATTATAAGCGAAAGGATAGCCTGGAACTGGCAAGAAAAGACCCGAAGTACATGGATTCATTGCAGAAGGTCAGAAATAAATTAACTGTCGCAAATATTCTTTTGATCGGCCAAAGTTTTCAATCAGAAAGAAAAAGATCTTCCATCAGTTTTCCATCACTGCTGGAATTGATCAATTTTAATCCTGCTGAAGGATGGGTGCTTTCTCCCGGTTTTGTATGGATAAAAAGACTGGATACAACAGTCACCGGCCGTAAAAGTATTTCCGTTGCTCCCAATCTTCGTTATGGGTTTGCCAATAAACATTTCAATGCACATCTTACCCTTGGATACAGTTTTGGAAAAAAATATGCCACAGCAATAAGCCTGTCAGCCGGCAAAAGGGTGTTCCAGTTTAACAGCAATAGCCCTATTAGTGAACGGAGTAATACTTTTTCCTGCCTGCTTAGCGAAGAGAACAGGATAAAAAGTTATGAAGCTCATTATTTCAGGGGCAGTTTCCGCAGAGGCATTGGCAATGGGTTTTCTGTTACAGCCGGTTTTCAATACCAGGACAGGACGCCGCTTGATAACAAGACAAATTTTTCATGGAGAAATAAAGCAAACAGGGAATACAGCCCCAATTACCCTTATGAAATAATTACAGAGAATATAAAACGTCATCAGGTATTTATGGGCATGATAGGATTGAGATGGCAGCCCGGCGCCCGTTATATTGAATTGCCCGACCGGAAGATCAATATCGGTTCTAAATACCCCGTGTTTTCATTACAATTTACACAGGGCTTTAAAAATTTATTTGGCAGCGATGAAAGTTTCAGCAGATGGAAGCTCTCTGTTACGGATGATATTAATTTAAAATTGCAGGGCAGGTTTCGTTATCGCCTGGGCATTGGCGGATTTATAGATACGGGTAGTAATGTACAGGCGCCGGATTACAACCACTTCAATGGAAATATTTCAACCCTTGCCACGGAGTATCTCAATAGTTTCCAGTTATTACCCATCTACCAGTTCAGTAATACCTCCCGGTTCTATGCATTGGCGCATGTGGAGCATAATTTCAATGGTTTTTTAACCAATAAGATCCCTGGGGTCAGAAAATTAAATCTCTACCTCGTGGCAGGTGCTAACGGATTTTATATCAACAGCAGCAGGAACTACTATGAGCTCTTTGCAGGTCTTGATAATATTTTCAAACAATTGCGTATCGACTTTGTGCAATCCTACCTCGATGGAAAGCCCTGGCAAAATGGGATCCGGATCGGGTTCAGCAAATTGTCGGGTAGAAGGGGAGATGACTGGCCTTGAGGGAAGCTGTTAGCCCTTAGCCATTAGCTTTTATCATTTTCGGTTTGCTGCATTTGCTTATAATAATTACGACACCCTTATTGTTTTCCATCAGGCTAACAGCTAAAGGCTAATAGCTAATGGCCTCCCTTCAAACATTCCTTATCTTTGCCCTGCTTTAGAATTTTGCCCAACCTGCGATTGGGGTTCTGCAAGCACAGGTTTAAAATTCAAACAAGATGGCACAATTACATAACCGCATTTCCCGAAAGGAGTTGAAAGAACGTATATTAAACGATCCCACAGCAAGAACCACCATTTCTTTTTATTGCTATTTTAAAATTGAGGAGCCGGCTGAATTTCGCAATATCCTTTACAGCCGGCTGAAAGAGCTTGGGATAATGGGTAGAATATACCTCGCACATGAAGGCATTAATGCACAGGTGAGTGTGCCTGCTGAAAATATAGAAGCATTCAGATACTTCCTGTATTTTTTTGAACCATTGAACAGAATGAGACTAAATATCGCTGTGGATGATGATGGTAAGAGTTTTTATGTGCTGGATATAAAAGTGAGAAATAAAATTGTGGCTGATGGAATTACGGACCCCGGGTTTGATATGGCCAATAAAGGCAGGTATGTAAATGCCGA
The DNA here is from genome assembly GCA_041486045.1 of Chitinophagaceae bacterium. Taxonomy (GTDB): domain Bacteria; phylum Bacteroidota; class Bacteroidia; order Chitinophagales; family Chitinophagaceae; genus JJ008. The sequence goes on from JBGPKR010000122.1 coordinate 8,219, forward strand.
ACAGTTCAACCAGCTTTCGAATGATCCCGGAACCGTTGTGATCGATATGCGGAATCATTATGAGTATGAAGTGGGGCATTTTGAGAATGCGATCGAAGTGCCAAGCGATACGTTCCGGGAGCAACTACCCATGGCTGTGGATATGATGAAAGCGGATAAAGACAAGAACATCATCATGTATTGCACCGGGGGTATTCGTTGTGAGAAGGCATCGGCTTACATGCTGCACCGGGGATTCACCAATGTATTTCACCTGGAAGGGGGCATTATCAATTATGTGAACCAGGTCAAAGAAAAAAAATTGCCCAATAAATTTCATGGAAAGAATTTTGTATTTGACCAGCGGCTTGGCGAAAAAATAACTGATGAGATCATCTCTCAATGTCATCAATGCGGCAAACCCGCAGACACCCATGTGAATTGTGTGAATGATGCCTGCCATCTTTTATTTATCCAATGCGATGCCTGCAAAGAAAAAATGGAAGGCACCTGCAGTAAGGAATGCCTGGATTTTATTCATCTGCCTGCTGAAGAACAGAAGAAAAAACGTTCGGGAATTGATAAAGGGAGGAATGTTTTTAATAAATCAAGGAAAAGAAGGATTTCGGATAGGTAGGGTAATGGCTATGAATAAGAATGATCGGAGTATTCTGTACCGGTGATACTTAAATACCCTACTCACATAATTGTATCGTGCCTGTTGATTCGGTACTGAACCTGATCCGGTTGATCTTGCCGGCCTTGTCATAATAAAGCAATAAAATACCGTACGCGGTCTGGAAAGCATCCCAGCTTAGATCTTTGATCATGGGGTGGCCCAGCCATCTGAACAAATTGTTGCGGGAGGCGCCCATCAGCGGAATGCTGAGTCGTCCTTTGAAAGCCGGCCCAATCTCAATGTAGTTTCTTCCGGTATAGAAATAAATATCCTTGTTTTTGTAGAAAACTCCACCCCCGCAGCGGGAAGATGCCGATTCATCTTCAGCGCTGGTAAAACAGGGAAATTTTTCTTTGACCTGGCCGATGGTGGACCGGGGATCCAGTTCACCGACACGGCCGTCCAGGATATCCACTACAAAATCGGGACAAATCGGTGTTGTTTTTAATTGCGCTAAAGCTGACCAGCTAAATAGCAATCCACAAAGCAGGAATGACATTTTCATAGACTTATTTTTAGATGTTGACCCCTGTAGAGGAAGGTTGGTTTATTATACAAGCAAAATCCTTGCTAGAAATGAGTGAGTGCTTAGGAGAGTCGGCCGGAAAAGGATTATTTGTCCAGCATAGCAGCAAACCGGATGTTACAGGCATGTGCTTCTTTGTCATTTAAGAACATAATAAAATCCAATGTTCAGGCCGGCATTCCATAACTTTTCAGTCACCGGGGCATCTTTTGTTTTTATTACTCCATACCTGAATGTCGGCGCTGCTATCAAATGAATTTTATTATTTAGTGTATAATCAATACCAACACTGATCAAAGGAGAAATGTCAACCTTTTTAAAGCCCGATGTCGTTGATTGTGCCTTTTCTTCTGTCTTACCATCAGAATATTCATAAGTAGTGGTCTGCTTAACATTTAATAAAAAATTTGTCATGAAGCCTGCACTTGAAAGAAAACGAACTTTGCTTTTTCCGGCCGAAAACTTCGCTATGAAAGGAATGCCGATATATTGGTAAGAATAAATAGTTTTTGCTTTTGTTGGTAAACCCGGATTTGGCGGGAAGTAAATTAAATCCTGGTTTTTTGTTTTATAACCTTTGTTCGAAAATTGAATTCCTGTTTCAAATCCTACTTGTTGTGAAAAATTAATACAAACATTCAGTCCTGTCGTATAGCCAAACTTTGAAATCTCAATGTCGTTTCTGCTTTTTATTACAAGGTCGCTGGAGGAACTGCCATCGTTGTTTTTAAGTGTCCGGAAATTATAGTCCGGGGAAAAGTTATAACCAATTAAAATTTTTTGTATTGGTTTTGTTTCTTGCCCTTGTACTGTAAATGAAGCAAGTGTTGTGATTAATAAGAATATCTGTTTCATGGCAGCTGTTGATTTAAACATTATTCAGAATGAAGGAAGTTCGTTTAACATTGCCTGCAACGTCCAGGGCTTTCTGCTGTGTTGATATTCCCTGCCCGCCGTAGCTTTAGCGTAGGCGGGTGTGTTACTTCAGCCCGGACTGTTGCTGAGTAAAGTTAATGCAGTTGATGTTATGTTCTGTTGCTTGGTTTTATTCGTCCAGCCCGATCTGCAGTTGATAAGCGATATGTCGATGAGTTTATATTCTTCAGCCAGCATAGCCCTTAGGTTTACATCATCAAATTCTTTTTAATTTACTGAAGGCAGAGAAGGAGACCTATCAGCATAGCCAGGTTAATGACCTATTTTCTGAATGAGTTCCTTCCCCGCCTCTCAGAGTTAACAGAAC
>JBGPKR010000123.1:0-10645 GCA_041486045.1 Chitinophagaceae bacterium
CCATTAAAATTAATGACAAGTATGCAGAGGCAGCTATTTATGGGTATATGGCAGATACCTATGCCGACCGGAATGATTTTAAGGAAATGCTGAAAGTTTCTGAGAGATCTTTATTGTTGTCAAAAGAATTGCAAAGCAACCAGATGCTGGCAAGTTCGTTATACAATATTGCCTATGCTGATTATTTTAATGGTGATAATATCACTGCACGGAAAAATATTAATGAAGAATTGGCTATAGCGACAAAAGATTCATTAAAAGACGAATTGAAGAATATTTATACTGTTCTGTCTTATATTACCGCGAGAGATGGAGATTTTAAAACCTCGCTTTGGGCAAAACAGAAATACGATTCGATCCAGGAGACTTTATTAAATGAACAGGTGATAAAAAGCACCACTGAACTTGAAAAGAAATACGAATCAGAGAAGAAAGACAAACAGATCATACTTCAAAAGGCGCAACTACAAAAAAGAAGGATCTTGAATTATGTCCTTATCGGCTCTGCTGCAATCTTATTGATCATCTCTTTACTCTCATACCGCAACTATAAACAGAAACAAATACTCCAGCAGCAACGGATCAATGAACTGGAAAAAGAGAAGCAACTAACGGCCACCGAAGCCGTATTAAAAGGCGAAGAACAGGAAAGAACCCGCCTGGCAAAAGATCTCCATGACGGATTGGGGGGTATGTTGTCAGGTATTAAATACTCATTTCAGACTATGAAAGGAAACCTTGTCATGACGCCTGATAACCAGCAGGCCTTTGAACGCAGCATGGATATGCTGGACAGTTCCATAAAAGAAATGCGCCGGGTGGCACATAACATGATGCCCGAAGCACTGGTTAAATTCGGGTTAGACACAGCTTTGAAAGATTTTTGCAATGACATTAATCAATCCGGGGCAATCCGGGTAACCTATCAGTCCATCGGTTTGGAGAATGCAGTGATTGAACATACCAATGCTATTACCATTTACCGGATTGTACAGGAACTGATTAACAATACCATGAAGCATGCGGCTGCAAAATCTGCTATTGTCCAGGTGAGTAAAACAAATGCTTTAATTAGCATTACTGTGGAAGATGATGGAAAAGGATTTGACCCTGTAATTTTGCAGGGCGCCAAAGGCATTGGCTGGACCAATATTCAGAGCCGTGTTGAGTATTTAAGAGGTAAGTTAGATGTGCAATCTGAACCGGGTAAAGGGACTTCTGTTCATATAGAATTGAATGTATAAATGCTAACAAAGGTTTTTATAGTTGATGATCATTACATGGTGATCGAAGGAATCCGTTCATTGCTGCAACATGAAAAAGGCATTGAATGGATGGGACATGCTACTAATGCAGCCTCCTGCCTGTCATTTCTGCAAAATCAATTACCTGATATTATTTTAATGGATATCAGTATGCCGGATAAAAGCGGTATTGATCTGTGCAGGGAAGTCAAAGAGAAATATCCTTCTATATTTATAATTGGCCTCAGCACTTTTAACCAGCAGAGCTTTATTCAAAAGATGATGGATAACGGGGCATCAGGTTATGTGCTGAAAAACGCAACGCAGCAAGAGCTGATGGAGGCCATTGAATTAGTTGCAAAAGGCAAAACCTACCTGAGCGACGAAGTATCGCAGGTGTTACGAAAGCAGGAGAATGCCGGTATTGTTTTAACCCGCCGTGAAAAAGAAGTGCTGGAACTGATTGCAGGGGGAATGACGAATAATGAAATCGGGGAGAAGCTGTTCATCAGTCCTTCAACGGTGGATACGCACCGGAAAAATTTACTGGCAAAATTTGAAGCTAAGAATACGGCTTCATTGATTCGTATTGCTGCACAGATGCAGTTTATCTGATCATTCGAAATCATCATATAGCAGGTACTTTTTCCTGATAGCCTTAAACTCACTTAACTTTGGCTCCCAGCTTTTCCGTATCTCTTCTTCGCTCTTTCCATCTTTTATTTGCTGCATCAGCAGATCATTCCCCGCCAGCCGGTTAAAAGAATTTGACTTCAGGAAAAAACTGTCTTTTTGCGGAAATAATTTATAAGCCTCTATCAGCCATTTTAACTGGATATGATTGTCAACTTTTGCCAATACTTCATCTGCTGTGCCGCTTAGATCCCAGCCATAACAAAGCTGCCCGTATAATTTTGAACTTTTGGCTCCTTCGTTAGGATTAGGTGTGAATGAGTATAAATTTTTCGGCAACAATGGATGCCCGAAAACCTGGAATTGTTTATTTGTCCCCCTTCCTTCACTTAAGACAGTGCCTTCGAATAAGCAAGTAGACGGATACAGGTAAACGGATTGAATATTGGGAAGATTAGGCGATGGCTTTACCGGCAATACATATTTTGTTTTGTGGTCATATCCTTTGCATTTGATCACCTGGAAATGAAAAGGAGTATCCGGAGAATTTTGTGCGGTGCGGTAATAATCATATTTCGCATTGGCTTTTTCACTCAGCCATCTTTCGCCGGCGATCATAAAAGCATATTCAGCGATCGTCATTCCATAGACAACCGGGATGGGTTGCCGGCCAACGAATGAACGGAACTTTAAATCAAGTACCGGGCCATCCACATAAAATCCATTGGGATTTGGTCTGTCAAGTATCATCAGGGGTTTGCCCAATTCAAATGCCGCTTCCATAAATTCTTCCAATGATGAAATAAATGTATAGAAACGCACTCCCACATCCTGTATATCAAAGATCAGCAGGTCAACATCTTTAACATCTTCTGCAGTTGGCCTTCTTTTGCTTCCATATAATGAAACGACCGGGATACCCGTTTTTTCATCGATATAATTCCCTACTTTTTCTCCTGCATCAGCCGTGCCGCGAAAACCGTGTTCCGGGCCAAAGATCACTTTGATATTGATCCCAAGTTTTCTTAATGTATCAACAAGATGAGTATTGCCTACCATAGAGGTTTGGTTAGCAAAAATTCCTACTGTTCTTCCATTGATAAGTGGCAGGTACACATTTATCCTGTCTGCACCAGCTAATATCCCGTTTTCATTTACCCCGGTCTTCGATGGGGCAATGTATGAAGACTGTAACACTGGTTGTTGCGCAATACCCGCAGTGGCTAACAATAAAACGCTAAGTAATGTTTTGAACCCTTTCATGGTATTCTATTAGTTCAGCAGGTAAAGTACAGAAAATATATACTCAGACCGGCCTGAATATTTGAATGGTTGCATTGGGGTAATTAGCCTACCTTGCGAGCCATTTTTTAATTATAAAAACAATACAATGGCACAGGTAAAAATGGGTGATAAGGTGAAGTTACACTATCACGGCAAATTAACTTCCGGGGAAACATTCGATTCATCAACAGGCCGTGAACCGCTGGAGTTTGAAGTGGGCAGCGGAATGGTAATAAAAGGTTTTGATGATGGGGTGACAGGTATGGCTGTCGGTGAAAAAAAGACAATTAATATCCCTTTCGATGATGCATACGGTCCTAGAAATCCTGACATGGTGATTGAAATGCCGAAAGACAAGTTCCCAAAAGACCTCGACATAGAAGTGGGCATGCCTTTGGGGATGAGTGACCAGCAGGGACAGCAATTCCAGGTTACCATCGTGGAAATTAAAGAGGATGTCGTCATGCTGGATGCCAATCATCCGCTGGCGGGACAGGATCTTGTATTTGATCTTGAACTCGTGGAAATTGTTGGAAGAAGCCCACTTATTATAATGCCATGATTTTTGTTCGAAGTTAGAGGTTTGATGTTGTTTCATAAACCTCCAACTTCCAACAATCCAACATCGAACAATTATTTCTTATTCATCCACCAACCCAGCCATGCACCGCATAGTCCCCAGGCAACGATGGCATCAATAATATCCCCTCGTATCATATGCCAGGGCAAGTTGAACCAGATATGTCCCATATAAGGACCCCAAAGGAAGGTTAATACGCCAACGGCCAGGCTACCGGTCAAAAATCCGGCGAAGCTGGGCATTCCTCCTTTCGAAAGTGCAATAACAAGGAGTAATACCATTACAAAACATACCAGGAACCCCCGGATCATTTGCATAGTCATGTCATCTTTCCATGACTGGTGATAAATAACAGATGCCCAGGGTTTGCCTTCCATATCTTTCTTCATCGCTTCCCTTTCTTTTTTGGTGGCTGCACTGGGAAGCATATATAACCCGTCTTCTTTGATATTTGCTGATAGTACAGACATGATCTCATTTTGAGCAGGAGTAAATTTCATCTGGCTATCATGAATGCCAAGGAACCTCCAGGAAGCGGCTTGCCATGCAAAAATAAGAATGGCTCCAACCAGGGAACCAATGATCCATTTTTTCATATGCGTAAGTTTTGGTTTTGAATAAAAAGGTAAACATATTCCCCATTTTTAACAAAAGGATTTCAGGCGGGTGTCATTATGTTGTATATTCGATACCCCAATAAATACAGATATGTTTGAAAACTACCAATTTACCGCATCAGAACGATTTCTGAAATATGTGCAGGTAGATACACAAAGTGACCCGCAATCGAATTCCTCCCCATCTACTGAGAAACAGAAAGACCTTAGTAAAACACTGGCTGAAGAGTTGAAACAAATGGGAATTGCCGGTGCTCATATGGATGAGTGGGGCTATGTGTATGCAACCATTCCGGCTACTACCAATAAAAAAGTTCCTGTCATTTGTTTTTGTGCCCATGTGGACACAGCTCCTGATTGCAGCGGTACCAACGTGAAGCCAATTGTTCATAAGAATTACCAGGGGCAGGATATCGTATTGCCGGATGATCGGACCCAGGTATTAAGGCTGAGTGAATATCCTTACCTGAAAACACAAATGAGTAATGATATCATCACTGCTTCAGGAACAACCCTGCTCGGTTCGGATGATAAAGCCGGTGTGGCAGAGATCATGGACCTGGCAAATTTTTTAATGACAAATAAAAATGTGAAGCATGGAGAAATAAAAATATTATTTACACCAGATGAGGAAGTTGGTAAAGGGGTAAATCATATTGACATGAAAAAACTGGGCGCTGATTTTGGTTATACATTGGATGGGGGTGATGCCGGCTCATTAGAAGACGAAACCTTCAGCGCAGACGCTGTGCAGGTAATTATACATGGTGTGATTGCCCATCCGGGTTATGCAAAAGACAAAATGGTGAATGCGATGAAGATTGCCGGCGAAATCCTGGCGGCACTGCCCAAGGACCGGTTGTCACCTGAATCAACAGATGGAAAGAGAGGTTTTATTCACCCGGTAAGGGTGGAAGGCATTGCAGAAAAATGTACCATTGACTTTATCATCCGTGATTTTGAAACGGCAGGCTTAGCTAAGAAAGAAGATTTCCTTCGGACACAGATCGAAGAAAGGATGCGGACTCATCCGAAAGCCAGTTTTGAATTTAATGTAACGGAGCAATACCGGAACATGAAAGAGATACTGGATACAAACCCACATGTAGTTGAATATGCCAAAGAAGCTATTGCCCGGGCGGGATTGGAACTGAAGATGGAAAGCATCCGTGGCGGTACAGATGGCAGCCGCTTATCCTTTATGGGTTTGCCCTGCCCTAATTTGTTTGCAGGCGAGCAGGCCATTCATTCCAAACTGGAGTTCATCAGCGTTCAGGATATGAATAAAGCGGTGGAAACGATGCTGTACCTCGCACAGGTCTGGGAAGAAAAAAGTTAATCGTACATTACATTCTAAATCTTAAGTTATGGATTTCGCTAAATTATTTGCCAGCTATTGGTGGGTTCTTGTCCTTTTAATTATTTTCTTCGGATCATTCTTTACCATCAGCCAGGGTTTTGTAGGTGTAGTGACCATGTTTGGTAAATACCGCCGTGCGGCAAGACCGGGACTGAACATGAAGCTTCCTTTATTTGAGCAGGTGCTGAAAAAAATATCCATTCAAAACCGTTCTGTGGAACTGGAGTTCCAGGCCGTAACGATCGACCAGGCGAATGTATATTTTAAAAGTATGTTGCTGTATTCTGTCCAGAACCAGGACGAAGAGACCATCAAGAGAGTAGCCTTTGTATTCATCAGTGAAAGAGACCTGATGCAGGCCCTGACAAGAACGATCGAAGGTTCTATCCGTGCATTTGTTGCAACGAAAAGACAAGCTGAGATCTTAGGCCAGCGGAAAGAAATTGTGGAATATGTAAAAGACCAGATCGACCAGACACTGGAGAAATGGGGTTATCATTTGCAGGACCTGCAGATCAATGATATCACTTTTGACAAGGTTGTTCTTGACTCCATGAGCAAGGTGGTTGCATCAAATAATCTCAAGGCCGCTGCCGAAAATGAAGGCCAGGCCTTACTCATCACCAAAACCAAGGCTGCCGAAGCGGAGGGTAATGCCATCAAAATTTCTGCAGAAGCGGAAAAAGAGGCAGCAAGACTTCGTGGACAGGGTGTGGCTCTTTTCCGCCAGGAAGTGGCAAAAGGTATGACGGAAGCTGCTGAGCAAATGAAACAGGCCAACCTGGATACCAATGTGATCCTCTTCAGCATGTGGACAGAAGCCATCAAGAACTTTGCTGAGTATGGAAAAGGCAATGTGATTTTCCTCGATGGAAGCCCCGATGGAATGGAAATGACCATGAAGCAGATACAGGCTTTAATGGTAAAACAATCCGGAAAGGATAATAAATAGTCGGAAAGACCGAAAGTCGGGAAGCCCGGAAGACTTTTCGTTACAGTAGTACAATAACTACAATAAAAACAGATTCTTCCGGACTTTCCGACTCCTGACTTTTGGACTTCTCTTGTTAAATAACTCTAAAATCGTAATGCCACGAACAACGTGGCATTATTTTTCTCGTTCAAGGGAACATTGTTGTATTTGTTAATAACAGCTAAAAACAAATTAACAGCTAACCGTTATTTTTACGAACCTAAAGATCTATTATTATGTTTGACCTTCTACAGATCGTTGACACTGTCAACAAAGTTTCTCAGCAAATAGCCAGCGAAAAAAACAGTGCGCCTTCAAGCCTTTTTGAGCTTGTTGTCCGGGGCGGCTGGATCATGATCCCGCTGGCAGCCATGCTCCTGCTTGGCGTTTATTTTTTTGTTGAACGTTTGCTGGCTATCCGCAATGCATCAAAAATTGATCAGAACTTCATGAATATTATCCGGGATAATATTATGAGTGGTAATGTTACAGCCGCCAGGAATTTTGCCAAAAACAATAATACGCCCGTGGCCAGGATCATTGATAAAGGCATTCAGCGTATCGGTAAACCGATTGACAGTATTGAAAAGAGTATGGACAATGTGGGTACGCTGGAAATGTACAAACTGGAAAAAAATCTCGGCGTATTGTCTGTCGTTTCAAAAGCCGCCCCCATCTTCGGGTTTGTGGGTACACTGGTAGGCCTGATGCAGTTGTTCTCCCGCATCAATAGTTCCAATGATTTTGAAGTGAGCACCATTGCCGGAGGTATTTATACAAAATTGATTACCTCCATAACAGGCCTTGTAATTGGTTTGGCTGCTTACCTGGCCTACAGCTACCTGAATACACAGATCGACAAAACCTCCAATAAAATGGAAGCGGCTTCTTCTGACTTCCTCGACATTTTGCAGGAACCCACCCGTTAAACCCACTATCGAATGAAGTTCAGAAAAAAACATAAAAACGAATCGGAAGTATTCACAGACTCACTGAATGATATCCTGTTCATTCTCCTGATGTTCTTCCTTATTGTTGCTACGCTGGCCAACCCGAATGTGATAAAAGTGGGATTGCCAAAAGCTTCGAAGGATACAAAAGCGAAACAAAATATTATGGTGTCTATTGATAAAAATCAGCAATACTATATCGGAACAACAAAAATAGAATCATCAATGTTTGATTCGTTGCTGAAAAATGAAATAAAAAGATACAGGGCATTTGTAGATACACCCACTGTGGTGATCAATGCTGATACATCTGCATACTACGGCGAGGTATTCCGCATCATGAAAGTGGCGAAAAGGGATTCAGCAAAAGTGGTGGCAAGAATAGACCAATAGGCCCATCATCCCGGTAGCTATCGGGACAGCCTGGCAAATTTATTTAAGACCGGATCTAATCATCCGGTCTTTTTGTTGCATATCTTTTTTTAATTCTGTGCTGTACCCATAAGAATTGAAAAGCTTCACTACAGCATCGCCAAGATCTTCATGGATCTCACAGTAAATACTCCCGGATTTTTTAAGATGATCTTTGCCAAATTCAGCGATGGCTTTATAAAATATCAACGGATCGTTATCCGGAACAAATAAAGCAGTGGCAGGTTCATATTGCAGCACATTGGGTTTCATTGTTTCTTTATCTTTTACCGGAATATAGGGAGGGTTGCTGACAATGATATCAAATGATGGGAGCTGTTTTTGATGCTCTTTATTTAAGAAATCAATGAGTATAAAGTTTACTTCCGTTCCAAGAGCAGCTGCATTTTTTTTAGCAACGGCCAGTGCTTCAGCGCTGATGTCGCAACTCCAGACCTCGGCTTTCTTTAATCTTCTTTTTAATGAAACGGGAATACAGCCGCTGCCGCTGCCGATATCGAATATCTTTAATTCATCAACAGGAAATTTGCAATGGGTAATGATCCATTCCACCAGTTCCTCCGTTTCAGGTCTTGGGATCAGCACATTTTTATCAACATAGAATTTTAGCCCGCAGAACCAGGATTCGTTGAGCACATATTGCACCGGTTCATGCTGCATCATTCTTTCCGTATAGCTTCGTAATTGAATTTCTTCGTCGTTGGTAAGGATCGAATTTTTATAAAGCATCCGTTCGGTTCTTTTTGACCCCGTGATCTTTTCCATGATCCAATCTGTAACCTGTGAAGCTTCGCTTTCTCCATAAATAATGCGGAGCTGTTTTAAAACATAATAAGTTGCATCCTGTACCGTCATAACCGTCCCGTTTAGCGGGAGCAACAAACTTAATTCATTTACTTTTGCCGGGATCATGTCGCATCATCAGTATATGCAACGTTGCCTTGAACTGGCGAAACTGGGAGCAGGTTATGTGGCCCCCAATCCGATGGTGGGAGCGGTTTTGCTGCATGAGGACAGAATCATTGGTGAAGGCTGGCATCAACAATATGGAAAAGCACATGCAGAGGTTAATTGTATCGGTCAGGCCATTCAAAATGGCCAGACCGATAAGCTGAACCGATCCACACTTTATGTTTCTTTAGAGCCTTGCGCACATCATGGCAAAACGCCACCCTGTACTGATCTGATCATTCAGCATAAAATACCGAAGGTTGTTATCGGTTGCCGTGACCCATTTAAAGAAGTAGATGGGAAAGGGATAGAAAAATTAAAAACAGCAGGAGTGGAGGTTGATCTTGCGTCTGGCGAAATAGAAAAGGAATGCAAAGAACTGAATAAGCGGTTTTTTACTTTTCATACATTACAAAGACCCTATATTATTTTGAAATGGGCGCAGACGGCGGATGGAAAGATCGCCCCCCCACCCCCAGAAGGGGGGATTTCGAATCCCGATAGTACTAAACACTATTTTGAGTTTGAAGACTCCAGAACCCCTCCTTCGGAGGGGCTTGGGGAGGCCTCGAGATTGCTTATCAGCAATGAATACTCCAATCGTTTAGTACATAAATGGAGAAGTGAGGAAGCATCCATATTGGTTGGAACAAACACCGCTATGATGGATGACCCGGAACTGACAACAAGATTATGGCCCGGTCCTTCGCCTGTGCGATTGGTGGTGGATATGAATCTGAGGTTACCGGCTTCCCTTAAACTATTTAATGGTGGGGTAAAGACTATCATTTTTAATACGATGAAACAGGAAGAAAAAGAAAACCTGTTTTATTATAAACTGGAAAAGGATAGAAGCCTTGTTCCGCAATTAATGACTGCCCTTTACCAGTTACAAATCCAGAGTGTAATAGTGGAAGGGGGAACAAAGTTGCTTCAATCTTTTGTGGATGAAGGAACCTGGGATGAAGCGAGGACAATACGCAATATGCAATTGGCAATAGGCAATGGGTTGCATGCTCCGCAGTTGGGAAATGCTTTAAAGATTGAGGAACAAAATATACTTTCCGATAAGATAGAAATATACAAACCCAAAGACTCCAGCTAACGGCTAACGACTAACGACTCATGACTCCCGACTACTCCTACAATACGATCGAAAAACCTTCCGTTGCTGAATTCAAGGACAGGGGCAGCAAATTTATTGCTTATGCTTACCCGATCGCTGATGTTACTGAGTTCAAAGAAAAGCTGGCGGCGATAAAAAAAGAACATCCCAAAGCCACGCATCATTGTTTTGCTTACCGCATCGGTTTGGATGGTAACAATTTCCGGGTGAGTGATGATGGCGAACCATCCGGCTCGGCAGGCAGGCCCATACTTGGACAGATAGACAGCAAACAACTGACCAATGTTTTGATTATTGTCGTTCGTTATTTTGGTGGCACATTACTTGGCGTGCCGGGATTGATCAATGCCTATAGATCGGCGGCGGCATTGGCTTTACAGATCACTCCGATTAAACAGAAACCTGTACTTGTTAATTACCGCTTACAGTTTGATCATACACAAACGCATGAAGTGATGAAAATTGTAAAGCAGTTTGATTGTGTTGTGCTGAAGC
>JBGPKR010000124.1:0-10601 GCA_041486045.1 Chitinophagaceae bacterium
GGTCGTCACTTTGATGATTTGGTAGTATCAGGAGCCTCAGCAACATGGCCTTTTGCACCAACTTATACAGCCGATGCAACACAGGGGTCTGCCAATAACAGGCAAAGTTTAAAATTGGATGGTACCGGCGCTTCCGTTAACGTTCCAATGTGGTTTATTCCAAATACCGGCAATTATGATTTTATAAAGGTCGCAGATACATTAGCCGGTGGTACTGCCATTAAAATTACAGGTGTTAGCTCTACGGGCGTTTTAACCTACAGTGGCGGCACTATTGATCCAACTGTTGGTACAGATTATCAAAGAACAGGTGATCCTGTTCTTGGTGGAGAAGGTGCTAAATGTATCCCTGGCGTTATCATTTCTCCCGTACTTAATGGCCGTGCAGACATTGATATGAAAGCAGTTTATACAGGCGCCGGCTGGATTTATGAATTCAAGCGCTTGTTAAAAACCGGTGATGTATTGAAACAGGATATTGATTTTACAAGCCTGCAGGATCAGCAATTTGGCATGGCTATCTGGAATAAATCAAATTATCAGCATGGTATCAAACCTAATTTATTATTGAAGTTTCAAAAATAAGTGGTAACTGTTTTTTTAATATGCTAAAAAAAAGATCATGAGAAACATTAAAAAAGCAATAGCCTTTACTCTTGTAGCGGCGAGTATATTCATTATATCCGGTTGTTATAAAGCAACTACGTTGTATCCGAATCCGGATGATGTAACGCTGGTAAATAAAGAGGTAAGTTTAGTCAATGATATCGTCCCGGTATTTAGTCAGAATTGTGCTATCAGTGGCTGCCACATTTCAGGTGGAACCAGCCCTGACTTAACTGCTTCAAAAGTTTATAACTCATTAATAAACGGTGGATACGTCAACGTTGCTGATCCAAAGAACAGTAAGATTTTTCTGCGATTAACCGGGAAAATAACCCCTGCAATGCCATTGAATAATACAAATAATCCATCAAATATCAATGCATTGGTACTTACCTGGATCACACAACAGGCTAAAAACAATTAAATAAAAAATTATGAAAAAGCTAATTAATCATATTCCTGCAATTCTCCGGGTGGCCTCATTGTGCCTGCTTTTATTTTTGGTTACCTCCTGGAATAGTTTGATGGCACAGGACTCGCTGGAAACAGAAACAGTAAATAAGCCGAGGGCGGTAACAATTTTTGAAAGTCAATTCATAGTCGACAACCAGACAGTAGCCGTATCGCGTAAAAAAGTTATGGGTATGGTCATTCAGCACCGGTTTGGAATCGTTAACCATGGGCCAAAAGATCTTTACGGAATTTTTGGTCCTGCTAATATCCGGCTTGGAATGACTTACACGCCGATAGAAAACCTGACTGTTGGTATTGGCGTAACCAAAGAAAGATATATTGTGGATTTCAGTGGTAAATACGCCCTTGTAAAGCAAATGGATAAAGGGGGCTGGCCGGTAAGTATCACGTATTTTGGAAATATTGCCATTGATTGCCGGGAAAAGAAAGGAAATTTCGTTAAATGGGGTGACCGGGTCTCCTATTTCAACCAGCTGATGATCGCAAGAAAAATAACGGAGAAATTATCCCTCCAGGTTTCGCCCAGTTTTTCACATTTCAATAATGTAGAAGCGTATCGTGATAAAGACGGGAATATCCTCCCAAAAATGAAAAATGACCATCTTGCTATATCGTTTTTGGGAATGTATAAGTTAACGGAAAGGTTTCACCTGATTGTTAATTATGATCAACCTTTAACACAGCATACAACCAATAACCCCCAACCCAACATCTGTTTTGGTATAGAGACAACCACTATCAGTCACTCCTTCCAGGTTTTTGCCGGCAATAGTGGCAGTATTATACCGCAGAATGTTAATTTTTATAATCAAAACAATTATCGGAAAGGGCAGTTCCTGGTTGGCTTTAATATAACAAGGAGATGGAATTTTAATTAATTAAATCAGTCTTAATATTATTTGTTCTAAAATAAAAACCATGAAAAAAAGGAATTTAATAATCGCAGGGTTGATAATAATTTGTATTTCCGGAATGTCATTTATCAAGATCCATCAACCCACACCATGGGTTGTTCCGGATAAGTATATAAATATGCCCAACCCCGTTAAAGCAGATGCCAGGTCAATTGCTGCCGGAAAAGCTTTGTTCCAGGTTAACTGTGAATCCTGCCATGGAAAAAAGGGTATTGGTAATGGCACCAAAGCCCCCGATTTAAAAACGGCCCCTGGAAATTTTACTAAACCTACATTTCAGGCACAGACAGACGGCGCTATTTTTTATAAAATGACTGAAGGGAGGAAGGAAATGCCAAAAGCAAAAAAAGATTTGCCGAATGATATTGACCGGTGGAACCTGGTCAACTATCTCAGGACTTTTGCTCCCCCAAAAAATTAGTCATATTGAAACTATAATTAAAAAAACAAATCATGGCAAAATTAACTCTGTTTGGAATTGCATTCTTTTATGCATCTATTGCTTTTGCTCAACACAATGGCCCATGGGTTGTGCCGGAATCGGCTAAACAAAAAATAAATCCATATCCTCCGGATGAATTTTCCATTGCCCGGGGAAAGAAATCTTATAAATCAGAATGTATGCGTTGTCATGGAAAGGAAGGAAAGGGGAATGGCTCCAGTGCAGATAAAATACAAATAACAGTTGCAGACCTGACTTCTGATTATATACAGAACCAGACAGATGGTGAACTTTTCTGGAAAATATCTGAAGGAAGAAGACCGATGCCACTGGCCAAGAGAACCCTGACCGACGACCAGAGGTGGGATGTCATTAATTATATCCGGACATTTAAGAAGCAACCATGACCTAACAAGAATTACGATTGTAACGTCTGATCAACGGATCTTCTTTTTTTCTCAACTACTCCGTGCAGTTTTTCATTCCCGGATAGGATTTGATTTTGCTTACAAAGATTTTCTTCAACCAGTAAATATTGTGATTCACAAACCTGTGACGTCCTCTTGATAATTATTTATGTTTACTCAACAGTAATCAGTTTTAAGAATTATTTTTTACCTGCTGCGGCTATTAATTAAAATAAATTATCTAAAGAAGCAAGCCGATCTTAATAGCTCAAATAAGGATAAGATACATTTACTGCAGACTCCACAAAATTATGCATCTTTGCTACTTTGCTTAATATTATGCCCTCCTCCCGCAAGCCTGCTGTTGGTTTTATTTTCATCACCCTCCTGATTGATGTCATGGGCTGGGGGCTTATTATCCCGGTAATGCCACGCCTTATTTCAGAACTTAAACATATTCCTGTTAACCAGGCAAGCCCATACGGTGCCTGGCTGATATCTGCCTATGCTATCGCCCAATTTGTTTTTGCGCCTCTGATCGGTAATCTCAGTGATAGATTTGGAAGAAGACCGGTAATACTATCCTCTTTATTTGGGTTTGGAGTTGACTACCTTTTTCTTGCCTTTGCTCCTACATACAGTTGGCTGTTCGCGGGTCGCATCATTGCCGGTATCACAGGCGCCAGTTTTACGACGGGTGCCGCTTATATCGCCGATGTAAGTACTCATGAAAACAGGGCAAAGAATTTTGGAATGATCGGAGCAGCCTTTGGTCTTGGTTTTATTCTTGGCCCTTTTATTGGAGGTATGCTTAGCGGCCTGGGAGTCAGAGCCCCGTTTTATGCCGCTGCCATTCTTTGCCTGTTGAACTGGTTGTATGGATATTTTATATTGCCTGAATCATTAAGCAAAGAAAACCGCAGACCCTTTGATTGGAAAAGAGCTAACCCCCTGGGCTCACTTCGTTTGTTACAAAAATATCCTGTGGTTGGCGGCCTGGCTATTTCCTTTTTTCTCATTTATCTCGCAGCACAATCGGTTCAGGGCAACTGGAATTATTTTACTATTCACCGTTTTCACTGGAGTGAAAAAATGGTGGGTATTTCGTTGGCTACTGTTGGATTAATGGTTGCTTTAGTCCAGGCCGGGCTGATAAGAGTTGTCAACCCAAGGCTGGGCAATAAGCGAAGCGTTTATCTTGGCTTATTTCTGTATAGCACCGGATTATGTCTTTTTGCATTTGCCACACAGGGCTGGATGATGTTTGTTTTTTTGATACCCTATTGTCTTGGTGGCCTTGCCGGACCGGCTCTGCAGTCTATCCTGGCAGGCCATATTCCTCCAAACGAACAGGGTGAGTTGCAGGGAACATTGACCAGCCTCATGTGCCTTACAGCTATTATAGGCCCACCGATAATGAATAATCTTTTCTTTTATTTCTCCAAAGACACGGCCCCTGTCTATTTCCCAGGCGCTCCTTTTTTGCTGGGCGCCATATTTATGTTATTGAGTACGGCTATTGCATATTATGTATTGCAAAAAGAAAAGAAAGCAGCTATTGTGTAACTGCTTTTTTCATAGTAAATAATGAGTTGGCAGACAGCAGGTGGTTCACTAAAAACTAAAATGCTTTACTTTGCAGCTCTTATTCTATTATTATGGGCAAAGATGAAGTTTTTAAAGGCGAAATAGAAAAGGCCAGCGATTTTAAATTCGGCGAAAACGTGGCCAAAGTGTTTGACGATATGGTCAACCGTTCGGTGCCATTCTATGGTGAAATACAACGAATGATGGCTGAACTGGCTGCTGACCATGCGAAAGAAGGCGCTGATGTGTATGATCTTGGCTGCTCCACCGGTACCACCATGATCGGTATGGACACCATGGTGAACCCGGACATCCGTTTTATTGGTATTGATGATTCACAGGAAATGCTGGATAAATGCAAATCCAAACTGATGGAAATAGGTTTCTCCCGTGATTATGAACTGCGCTGCGCTGATCTAAACCAGGGGGTGAAGATCAGCAATGCATCGGTAGTGGTGTTATGCCTTACCCTGCAATTTGTCCGGCCCATTTACCGGGAACAATTGCTGAAAAATATTTATGCCGGGTTAAACAATGGAGGTGTCCTGATCCTGGTGGAAAAAATCCTGGCGGAGGACAGCCTGTTCAACCGGGATTTTATCGAATACTATTACAATTATAAACGCCGGAACAATTACAGCGAAATGGAAATTTCTCAAAAGAGAGAAGCGCTGGAAAATGTACTGGTTCCCTATAAGCTGAGTGAAAATATTTCCCTGCTGCGGGACAATGGCTTTGGTCTTTGTGAAGTGTTTTTCAAGTGGTATAATTTTGCGGGTTTAATTGCAACAAAAAAATAGAAATAAAAAATCGCAAGAAACAAGAACCAAATAAAGTACAAATTGAAAATTGGATAAAAAATGGCCAAAAAGAATGGAGGTTGAAGTTTGGCATTTTTTTGTTTCTTGTTATTTGAGTTTTGGAATTTTGTTCAGGATATTATGATACGTATAGGAAACTTCTTTTTTAAGTACCGCAACTGGATTTTCATTCTTTTTTACGGAGCATTGTTCATTCCTTCCTGGCCGTTGTTTTCTTCCAAACAATTTGGTGGCTGTTATTATATATGGCCGGTCAGTATAGGATTGTTCGTTACCTGTCTTGGTCAACTGATCCGGGGATTAACGATCGGGTTAGCCTACATCGTTCGGGGTGGTAAAGAGGGAAAGCCTTATGCCGAAGGATTGGTGACAGATGGAATCTTTAATCATTGCCGCAACCCCTTATATGTCGGGAATATTTTAATGTTGCTCGGTGTCGGCATTTTGGCCAATTCATTGGTATACGTCGTCATTGTTATTCCGATATTTTTATTTATCTACCAGGCCATTGTTCTGGCAGAAGAGAATTTTTTGCGGGGGAAATTCGGGCCGGGTTTTGATGAATATTGCAAAAAAGTAAACCGTTGGTTTCCTAACCTGAAAGGCATTGGCAAAACTTTTCGCAGTATGCAGTTCAACTGGAAGAGGTGGATTCTGAAAGAGCATACTACGCAGTTTATCTGGCTGATTGGTATTACGCTGATATTTTTTATTAACTACCCGGAGCTAACTGGTTATTATAAGGAGCCGGCTGATGGCCTTGAAGCTTTGGGGATGGGTTACTCACGCCTTATTCTGCTTGGTATTATACTGGGCTTCTTGCTATTCATTTACCTCCTTGTCCGCTATTTAAAAAAGACAGGAAAATTCAGGGAATAGGCCGCCTGAAACTGCCTGCAGGCCTGTCTTTCCTTCATTCGTAAACAACCGGACTGATTTGTTGTTATTTTTACAACTCAAACTGTGAGTTATGATCAAGACAGGAAATCCCATTATCAGCATTTATACTGAAATGACTCCCAACCCGGAGACCATGAAATTTGTGGCTAACAAACTGCTTTATCCGGGCAAGAGTATTGATATTCCTGACGCTGAAAGTGCAAAGCCTTCTCCTTTGGCGACAGAGTTGTTTGGTTTTCCCTTTATCAAAGCGGTATTCATTGCCAGCAATTTTGTAACCTTGACCAAAACATCGGAGACTGATTGGGAAGATGTCATTCCTTCTGTCCGCCAGTTCCTGAAAGAATATTTAGAAGAAGGCAAATCGGTGATCAATGAAGATGAACTGGTATCCATTAAAAAAGAAAGCAGCAACGAAGTGCATGCCGACGATGAAGATGTGGTAAAACGCATTAAAGAACTGCTGGAAAACTATGTAAAGCCGGCCGTGGAAATGGATGGCGGCGCCATACAGTTCAGGAGTTATGATGATGGGGTAGTAAACCTTATGTTGCAGGGATCCTGCAGTGGCTGCCCTTCTTCCATGATAACATTAAAGGCCGGTATTGAAGGTATGATGAAAAGAATGATACCGGAAGTGAAGGAAGTGGTGGCGGAAGCGGAGTGATTTTCTCCTTATAATATTTTGTTGTTACCCGGCTTTGTGCCGGGTTTTTTATGATACCGTTCAGAAATTTGTTGTATGAAGTGCATTTATTTTGCTTTGCCTTCCAAAATAATTTGCTTGAGTTCGTTTAAATTATAGACCACCCTTTTTTCTGAAATTATTATTGGGCTTCCCCATTTCTTGATAAATTTTTTTAATACAAATCTTTGCGCAAAATTTTTGTCTGCTAAGTATTTGTTACTATTCAACACTTTCACAACAAGAAAGTCAGCTTTAAATGCTTTAACAATTTCCGCAGTTAAAATGTCATCCCAGGATATTTTACCACATGAAAAGATGCTTAAATTATCATTTAACCCGGTGTCAGATATTGTCAGCAAAGCATTTTTATCAAACTTTGTTTTGATAAAGTCAGCAAGAGAAATAATGGCGTATGAAAGTAAAATCAATAAAACCATGATATTAAATACCCAGAAAAAAAACCATACGTATACATATTCTCTTTTTTAGAATATATGAGGTGAAGGCCCCAGAGAATCGTCAGCAGAAAACTTATTACAAAAACAACAGGAAATCTATTTCTATTAATTGGTATTATTATGTTCATGATAGTCACAGTTAATTGTACTCAATACCCTAATATACGACACTATTTCAAGGGTTTTAAAAACACAGCATTGGGTTTCTATGGTTAAGTATTCACATTTGTGTTGTTAGTGTCGTCTAAACAAAAAAGGTTCAAAATAATAATTGCGTAAATAAAACTAAATTAGCTTGCTTTACAAAACAGGATATTATGTCAACCCTCAGCATCACCATCATCCAAACCAATCTTCACTGGGAGGATAAAACCGCCAACCTCCAAATGCTGGAACAAAAGATCAGCAGCATAAAAGAAAAAACAGAGATCGTGGTGCTACCCGAAATGTTCAGCACCGGCTTTAGTATGAAACCGGAAACATTGGCTGAAACCATGGAAGGAGAAACCGTGCAATGGATGAAAAGAATAGCGGCGGAGAAGAAAATTATTTTAACAGGGAGCGTTATTATCGCTGGTAGCGGTCAGACCGGGACGGTCAGACCGGAGTATTACAATCGCCTTATCTGGATGCAGCCGAACGGACAATATGGGGTTTATGATAAACATCACTGCTTTGCTTTTGCCGGGGAAGATGAACATTATACAGCCGGAACAAAAAGACTGATAGCTTCAGTGAAGGGATGGAAGATCAATTTACTGGTCTGTTATGATCTAAGATTTCCGGTGTGGGCGAGGCAAACTCCCCTCACCCCCAACCCCTCTCCACAAGTGGAGAGGGGAGCAATAGTCCCGGAATACGATGTTTTAATATATGTCGCCAACTGGCCGGAAAGAAGGATACATGCCTGGAAAACATTGCTGCAGGCAAGGGCCCTCGAGAACCAGTGTTATGTTATCGGAACAAACCGGGTGGGCGATGATGGCAACAATATCCATTACAGCGGCGAGAGCATGATCGTTGATCCGCTCGGAGAAATACTCTATACTAAAAAAGACGAAGAAGATATTTTTACGGTTACGCTGGACAAAGAACATCTGCAACTGATAAGAACAAAACTCCCCTTCCTGAAAGATGCAGATGGTTTCAGGCTGATCGATTAATTACCGCAAGCGGATAGAATTGATATGGTAATAATAATGCGTCCCTGCGCAAAAACAGTAAAATATATTGCCGGTCTTTGTCAGGCAGATATTAACAGCGAGACTGTCGGTTTTGTAAGCATTGTCCAGGTTATCCAGTGCAAAGAAATCTGAGCGATTAGCATGGGCTGAAAAATTCCAACCACTCCCATCCGCTGCCGGATCGCCCCCCCAAAAAATAAAACCGTCTTTGCAGAATTCTGTATTCTCTTTTTTACAGGAAAGACCGGCGAGACTCACAAAAAGGATAAGCAACCATCGCTTCATGATCATTCACTTTTGTAAATAAAATTACATTATACCTCCCGTATTATTTTAAACCCGCGGTCTTTCGGGGATTAATTGGCTTTTTTTAACAATTCCATCGCCTTTTCCAACTTAAAATCAACATTTCGGCGGATGGCATCCACGGTTGGTTTTGCTTCTACTTCGGGTTGCACTCCTTTACCTGTTTTGGGATAATTTTTATCAATCACCATCCTGAACAGTGGTAACCGGAAACGAACGCCGGTTTCAGGCAATTTAACATCCGGTATCAGCCAGGCCGAATTACCATAAGCCCCGCCACCTGTTTCTTCACCAATCACTGTCACATTATCCTGTTTCAATACGGAGCTTACAAACAACGTGGTGGCTGAAAAAGAATTACCCCCGGTCAATATATACACTTTACCATCGTAATGATTCCCTTGCTTCGGTTTGAAATAATGACGCTCAAAATAACCGAAGTGATAATTGCCATCATGCTTTTTTTTGGCAAAAAAAGTCATGAACAGTTTATTCCAGAAATGACCTTTTATATAATGATCGTAACGGCTGCCTTTTTTTACAGCATATAATGAATCGCAAATCTTGAAACGATGATCGGTAAGATAACGGCTGAGCATAGTGGAATTGGTAACAGTTCCGCCGCCATTGCTGCGCACATCAATGATCAGGTGGCCAACCTGGTTTTGCCGCAATACCCGGAATGAATTGCGAAAAAATTGCCGCAATGTATATCCCCGGCCAAAAGAAGAAAGATCCATCATGGCGGTATGATTGGCCGAATCAATCTTCAGGAGACGAACATTATTTAATTCCCGTTGTTTTCTTTCTTTCCTTGATGGCTGTGGTACGCTGCTGACAGGGCGGATGGCAGATCGGTTAAGGGTATCTGCAACCGGATTGTAAGAAGAAATAGTTGTGGTTCTTGCCTGGCCCAAACTATCGAGGTACTCCATGCTATATTTTTCCGACAGGCCAAATAGCGAAGTATAAAGCGATCCGAAAAATCCGCGGTTGCTCAGGGTTTGATATTTGTGGGTGCGGTTATAGCCATCAGTAGAAATATAATTAAACAGCGTATCAACAATTACCGGCTCTGCCTTACCATTGATTTTTGTAATGACAGTCCCTCTTTTTAATACAGAGTCTTTCCGGTTCAGGTTAGCGGTTACTACCATGGTGTCGTTCCATATCTTAAAGCTTAATGGAAACATTTTCCCCAGCCGGGCTGTGTCACTGTATCTCGACCATGCTTTGGAAGAACGTACCGAAGTATGGCCGCAATTGATCTTTGCCGTAACATAGTTCAGCACTTTACGAAATTCCGGCTCGGTCATGGAATCTTTCAGATGCTGATGCCCGTAGCTGAAGTAATAATCCATACTGTCTTTGGACGTGTACCAGTATAGCGACGGATGATGTTCCTGTAAAATATCCCGGTAAAGAGAAAAATCTTTCTGTACCTGCTGCAGTGAATATTTTTTGTCGGGAGAAAAAGAAGATTTGCTGACGCTGCAGGCAGTAAAAAAGGTAAAGAGTAATATGTATAAAATAGTTCTCATTAAGGGACATTCTTTAAGAGATGATAACTGACAGATGAAAGTTGATAGTCTTTTATAAAAGGAAATGTTTTGATAAATTACAAATTAAAGCAAAGTTTAGCGCCGTGATCAACTATCATCTATCTGTTATCCATTATCATCTATTTCAAATGATTCCATCCCTGCGCCGTAATAGCAATTTTACTGCCAGCTTTTGTGATGATATGGGCGCCCTGATCTGCATCAGCCATATATCCCACTACGCTGATTTGCTCATTCAGCAGCAGTTTATCA
>JBGPKR010000125.1:0-10472 GCA_041486045.1 Chitinophagaceae bacterium
CAACCTATCGATTGGGGTTACGCAAAGTACAGGGATACCCGTAGCGCAGACTATATAATAAATTGGAACAGATTTGCAGATGTTCCGCTTGTTTTAAATGCCACACTTACGGATTCATTATATATATCCGGGAACCAGTATTCCGGTTATCAGCATCTTTTGAAATTTGACTCTACAGTTTCCAATCTTGATACACTAAATGAAATAGGGTTCACTGATACAATTCCGCCATCATACAAGAGTGATCCGGTAAAAGGAAGAATATCGCTTGCAGGCCGAAAGAACATTCTGATCACCGAATGGGGGCCTTATGATTTCAATTCTCCAATTATCTGGAATACTAATCCAACAGACACGAGTGATATTATGAAATTTGATTTGTTGGGTCCAAAAGGAAAATGGCAGATCAAAAATTTCAGGGGAGTGCAAAACATTTCGACCGGAAAAGGAGAATTTCCAGCTACCATCACTGCAAAAAAAATAAAAGGAGAGAGAACAGATATTTTAATTGAATTGGAATATACCGGCTCAGCAATCACAACTCCTTTTGGAGAAAAGGTTGCTACGGGAAAGTCTTATACATTTTCATTTCAAAAATTCTTTCAACCAATAAATTGGGAAGTGTTGTTTTATTCACTGGACACAGCAAGCCATAATCCTATCCGAACCGGAACTCTTTTTTCGATGTTTGAGAAAAAAGCGCCATTTAAAAAAGAGAATGTAAATAAACTGGACTATGCCTGGTGGGGCGGTATCAAAGAAGCGGGGGTTGATCATCCTCAGTTTATTACAGTTGCTGCCGGAAACGCAGAATTCCTCAAAGGAGACTACGAACTTTCAGTTACCTGGGATGATGCCATCAGGGTTTATGTAGATGAAAAACTGGTCATTAATGAATGGAATCCTTCCCTCTATACTTTTGATGAATCTCCCCATAAAAAGGTCAGGCTTAGCCTCGGCGGAAATCATCACTTCCGGGTAGAGCATATTGAGTTGGGCGGTTTTGCCACATTGAGCCTGAAATTGAAGCCTGTAGAGTAGTTTTGGACAGTCATATTAAGGTTGTCCACAGCGTATAAAATTCTTTTCCAACTATTTGGAGGATATGGCTCTCAACCCTACCTTTGCACTCCCAAAAGAAAATTGGGTTTTTACACATGTCTCAACGCATCAGAATCAAATTACAGTCTTACGATCATAACCTGGTTGATAAATCAGCGGAAAAGATCGTAAAGACAGTTCGCAGCACCGGCGCTGTGGTAACAGGACCCATTCCGTTGCCTACCCGCCGCAAAATATTTACTGTGCTTCGTTCGCCACACGTGAACAAGAAGAGCCGGGAACAGTTCCAGTTGGCTACGCATAAGCGTTTGCTGGATATTTACACATCTTCATCAAGAACGGTGGATGCGTTGAGCAAACTGGATCTGCCCAGTGGTGTGGAGGTAGAAATTAAAGCATAGCCCCCATCCCTAAAGGGGAGAACGGGCATAGTTCTTATTAATAAAATAATAGTAGTTATCTCTCAATCCCGACTTGTCGGGAGAAAAGAGCTCTGACAGTAATCTCTCAACTCCCCTTTAGGGGTTGGGGTATATAAAACAAGCCATTCAGGGTTTGTTTACTGCCGGTACTTCCCCAGAAAGGAAAAGGTCGGCGGCAAACGGGGATTGAAGTTCAGACTTTCATGGTCTGAAATGTCCCAATAATCCTGCAGGCATAAATTGAACAAACATGAAAGGTATTATTGGGAAAAAAATCGGGATGACCAGCATCTTCGATCCTTCGGGCAAACAGACCGCCTGTACGATCATTGAGGCAGGTCCCTGTGTAGTTACCCAGGTTAAAACAACCGAATCAGACGGGTACAATGCACTTTCGCTTTCTTTTGGTGATAAAAAAGAAAAGCACTCCACTAAATCAGAGGTTAATCACTACGCAAAAGCTCAGACGGCTCCTAAGAAAATTACAAAAGAGTTCCGCAACTATTCCATCGAAAAAAATATTGGTGAAACAATTACTGTTGACATTTTCGCTGAAGGCGACGATGTTGAGGTTGTTGGTACCACAAAAGGCAAAGGATTCCAGGGTGTTGTTAAACGCCACGGGTTTCATGGTGTCGGCGGCCAATCGCACGGCCAGCATGACCGTAGCCGGGCTCCGGGTT
The DNA here is from genome assembly GCA_041486045.1 of Chitinophagaceae bacterium. Lineage (GTDB taxonomy): Bacteria > Bacteroidota > Bacteroidia > Chitinophagales > Chitinophagaceae > JJ008. The sequence continues at coordinate 2,168 of JBGPKR010000125.1, forward strand.
CATTGGGTAACTCATCTGATGCTGCCCGTGTAATGAAAGGTATGAAAATGGGTGGCCGCATGGGTACGGATCGGGTAAAGATGAAAGGTCTGAAAGTGATAAAAGTTTTTACAGACAAGAATTACATCCTGGTCAGCGGTTCTGTTCCGGGTTATAACGGTTCAATTGTTTTAATTCAGAAATAAATAAACTCTCCAAGGGCTCAGAACCCTTGGAGAGTTTTAAAATAATAGAAAATGCAAGTTGAAGTTTTAAATACAAAAGGAAAGAAAACAGGAAGAAAAGTGGAACTGCCCGAAGAGATCTTCGGCGCTGAGCCTAACAACCACGTCATCTACCTGGCTGTAAAACAATATCTCGCTGCACAGCGCCAGGGTACTCATAAAGTGAAAACCCGCGCCGAAGTTCAGGGAGCAAGCCGCAAGCTGCATCGTCAGAAAGGAACCGGTGGCAGCCGTAAGGGTAATATCCGTAATCCTTTATACAAAGGTGGTGGTTCCATTTTCGGCCCCAAGCCCCATTTGTATGATTTCAAATTGAACCGTAAAGTAAAGGACCTTGCTAAAATTTCTGCCCTTTCTTACAAAGCAAAAGATAACGCCATTGTTATTGTGGAAGATATTACCATGGATATTCCAAAGACCAAAACATTCATTGATATTCTGGGTAACCTGAAAGTGGCAGATAAAAAGGTCATGTTTATTCAGCCGGAATACAATGATAATATTGAATTGTCCATACGGAACGTTCCATATGTTTTAGGAATGTTGCTAAGCGACATCAACACCTATGACATTGTAAATTCTGAGGTACTGGTTTTAACGGAAAGCGCAGCAAAGATCTTTTCAGAAGAAGAAAAAGCTGAAGCATAATTAAAAAAAGAAAAGGAAATGAATGCGAAGCATCCATTGTTCCAAAATATAAAATAAAAGATTTGCAATGAAACTTTCTGAAGTATTGATAAAGCCCATTTTGTCAGAAAAAGCAAACGCACAGCAGGATAAACTGCGACGCTATGCTTTCAAAGTGGCTAAAAAAGCAAACAAACTGGAGATTAAAAAAGCTGTCGAAAGCTTTTACGGTGTTACAGTAACCAATGTGAACACTTCGGTATCTCCGGGTAAAACTAAAAGCCGCTTTACAAAAGCCGGTGTGATCTCGGGCCGGAAGCCGGGTTACAAAAAGGCTTTTGTTACAGTAGCTGAGGGTGAAAACATTGATTTGTATTCAAACATTTAACCCTCATCCCCTAAAGGGGTGTAAAAAAGAATGGCAATCAACCGCCGCGAAGTGTTGGAATAAATAAGAATGCTTTAATTCCCCTTTAGGGGATAGGGGCAAAAAGAAATTGGAAAATGGCACTAAGAAAATTTAAACCGGTTACAGCCGGAACCCGTTGGAGAATCGGTAATGCGTATGCAGAGGTTACTACCAATGTTCCTGAAAAGAGCCTGTTAGAAGCTAAACCAAGAACCGGCGGGCGTAATTCTTCTGGTCACCTGGCTATGCGTTATAGGGGCGGTGGTCATAAGCAAAAATATCGTGTGGTCGATTTTAAAAGAAATAAAGCCGGTATTGCAACAGTAGAGTCAATCCAATACGATCCGAACCGCACTGCATTCATTGCTTTGTTGAATTATGCTGATGGTGAGAAAAGATACATTCTTTCACCACAGGGATTGCAGGTCGGAGCCAAAGTTGAAAGCGGTATTGATGTAGCTCCCGAGGTTGGGAATGCCTTGCCAATGAAAAATATGCCTTTGGGTACAAATGTGCACAATATTGAAATGCAGCCAGGCCAGGGAGGTAAATTGGCCCGCAGTGCCGGTTCTTCTGCCCAGTTGACCAACAAAGAAGATAAATACGCCATATTAAAAATGCCTTCCGGTGAGTTAAGAAAAGTGCTGATCAATTGCTATGCAACGGTTGGTGTTGTAAGTAACAGCGATCACTTTCTGCAGAGCATGGGTAAGGCCGGACGTAACAGGTGGAAAGGTATCAAACCAAGAACCCGTGGTGTGGCCATGAACCCCGTAGATCACCCGATGGGTGGTGGTGAAGGTAAAGCTTCGGGAGGACAGCCCCGTAGCAGGAACGGCCAGTATTCAAGAGGGTTGAAGACAAGAACAAAAGGTAAAGGAAGTGATAAAATGATCATCCAGCGCAAGAGCGGAAATAAGATCGCAAAATAGAAATTACAAACAACAAATTCCAAATCCCAGTCAGGGACTGATAAATGGAATTTGGGATTTTTAAAATTTGGAATTTAAAATACTATGGCACGTTCTATTAAAAAAGGTCCTTATGTAGCAACTCACCTTGAAAAAAAGGTGATGGCTATAAATGATGGAAAAAACAAGAAAAGCGTTATCAAAACCTGGAGCCGTCGTTCTACGATCACCCCGGATTTTGTAGGTCACACTTTTGCGGTACACAATGGCAACAAATTTATTCCTGTGTATGTAACAGAATTCATGGTGGGACATAAATTAGGTGAATTTGCACCTACCCGTCAGTTTAAAGGTCACTCGAGTAAGAAAATAGAAGTAACAGCATAAACAGTCATGAGTCAGTAGTTCGGAGTCGGGAGTCAGATTCGGAACTACAAACTCAGAACTCAAAATTTAATAAATGGAAGCAGTAGCAAAACTGAGAAATTATCCGACATCGCCCCGCAAAATGCGTTTGCTGGCTGACCTCATCAGGGGGAAGAAAGTAGAAAAAGTGTTGGCTGAATTAGAGCATCATCCAAAACACCCGGCTGTGCCTTTGCGGAAACTGGTGCTGAGTGCTATCAACAACTGGAAGCAGAAAAATGAAGGTGGTGATGAAAGCCAGCTGGTGGTAAAAACCATTTTTGTAGATGGCGCAAGGACTTTGAAAAGAATGCGTCCGGCTCCGCAGGGCCGTGGCTACCGTGTACGTAAACGCAGCAACCATGTTACTATAATTGTTGATCTGAAGGGGGTAATATCAGAAGTTAAGCCCGCTAAAGTTCAGGCAAAAGAAGAAGTAGCAACCGAAGCAAATGAAACAGCAGCAAAAACGATAGCAAAAAAAACAAGAACAAAAAAATAATTAACGTATAACCAATAAACATGGGTCAAAAAGCAAATCCGATTGGTAACAGGTTAGGCATCATCCGCGGATGGGAATCTAACTGGTACGGCAGCAAAAAAGATTATGCCGGCAAACTGATCGAGGATCACAAGATCAGAACTTACCTGAATGCCCGTATTAACAAAGGGGGTATCTCAAAAATAGTTATTGAGAGAACGCTTGGTAAGCTGATCATTACTATTCATACATCCAAACCCGGTATCATCATCGGGAAAGGTGGTGGCGAAGTAGATCGTATCAAAGAGGAGTTGAAAAAACTCACCAATAAAGAAGATGTACAGATCAACATCCTGGAGATACGCCGGCCTGAACTGGATGCAATGATCGTTGCAGATACCATTGCCCGCCAGATTGAAAACCGTATTAATTACAAAAGGGCCATTAAAATGTCCATTGCTTCTGCACTGCGGATGGGTGCTGAAGGAATAAAAGTAAAAGTTGCCGGTCGTTTAGGAGGTGCTGAAATTGCCCGTACGGAAGAGATCAAACAGGGCCGTGTGCCGTTGCATACATTTCGTATGGATATTGATTATGCCAATGTGTTTGCTTTGACTGTATATGGGAAAATAGGTATCAAAGTCTGGATATGTAAAGGCGAAGTATTGACAAAAAGAGATCTGAATCCCAATTTCGTTGGAGGTAAGAATGAAGCAAGCGACAGAAGGGAAAGACGTGACGAACATCGTGGAGATCGCCGCGATGACAGAAGGGGCGGTGGCGGTGGAGAAAGAAGAGGTGGTGGAGGCGGTGCTGACAGAAGAAGTGGCGGAACTGGTGGAAGAAGTAGTGCAGGAGGTGGAAGAAGAAATTGAGAAAGCCGTTAGCTATTAGCTGTTAGCTATTAGCTACATAACAAAAGAAATTTTTTGCTGAAAGCTGGCTAACAGCTAACAGCTAACAGCTAAAAGCTCAAAAAATGTTACAACCGAAAAGATCGAAACACAGGAAGATGCAGAAAGGTCGCATGAAAGGCGATGCCAAAAGAGGTACAACCATTGCCTTTGGCACTTATGGTTTGAAAGCTTTGGACCAGCATTGGATCACTGACCGCCAGATTGAAGCTGCCCGCCAGGCATTGACCCGTGAGATGAAAAGGGAAGGTAATGTATGGTGCCGCATTTTCCCGGATAAGCCAATTACCAAAAAACCTGCAGAAGTGAGAATGGGTAAAGGTAAAGGCAACCTGGAGTTTTGGGCTGCTGTGGTAAGACCGGGCAGGATCTTATTTGAAGTGGATGGAGTGGACGAAAAAGTAGCCCGTGCATCATTGTTGCTGGCTGCAGGCAAATTGCCTATCAAAACAAAGTTTATCAAACGCAGGGACCTTGAAATTGCGTAATAATAAATAAACCGAAAAGCGATGTCAAAGAAAGCAGATTTTGTAAAAAGCATTCACGGAATGAATGAGCAGGACCTGAAGGCCCGGCTGGAGGAGGACAAGCAACGTATGAAAAAATTACATTTTGCTCATACTATTTCTCCGTTGGAGAATCCTATGACCCTTCGTGGATTGCGCCGGGATATTGCCCGTTTAAAAACAGAATTGAAGCTAAAGCAACAGCAAGCATAAAAAAGCTAAAAAATGGAAGAAAGAAATTTAAGAAAAACAAGGATAGGTGTTGTAACCAGCAACAAGATGGCCAAGACCATTACGGTTGCCATTGAAAGAAAAGTAAAACACCCTATCTATGGCAAGTTTGTAAAGAAAACCTCCAAACTCCATGCTCATGATGACAAGAATGAGTGCAGCATTGGCGATTTGGTAAAAATTATGGAAACCCGTCCGCTAAGTAAGACGAAGCGGTGGAGACTTGTGGAAGTAGTGGAGAAAGTGAAATAAGAAATGCCGTTAGCTGATAGCTGTTAGCTATTAGCCCGGAAAGAATTAAAGAATAACATTTGTTATAAGCTGGCTAACAGCTAACAGCTAAAAACTCAAAATATGATTCAGCAAGAAAGCCGGTTAAATGTAGCTGATAACAGTGGCGCCAAAGAGGTGCTTTGTATCCGTGTTCTCGGCAACAGCGGCCAGCGTTATGCTGGAATTGGCGATAAGATAGTAGTAACAGTAAAGGATGCATTGCCCCAGGGCGGTATCAAAAAAGGCACGGTTGCCAAAGCTGTAATAGTCAGGACGACAAACAAGTTGCGTCGTAAAGACGGTTCTTATATCCGCTTTGACGACAATGCAGTGGTGATATTGAGCCAGACAGATGAGCCAAGAGGCACCCGGATTTTCGGGCCGGTAGCAAGAGAGCTCCGTGATAAAGGGTATATGAAAATTATTTCACTGGCACCAGAAGTATTGTAAAAAAGCCGCAAGCTCTTAGCCTTTAGCTGTTAGCTTGTTATAAAATAAAAAAACTCATTGCTATAGGGATTAAGCTAACGGCTGATCGCTAATAGCTAAAAGCTAAAAGAAAAAATGAAAGCAAGATTTAAACCAAAGTATAATATCCGGAAAGGAGACAATGTAGTGGTTATTACCGGTGATGATAAAGACTTATTGAAACCACGGGTAGTGAAACAGGTTTTGGTAGAAGAGGGCAAGGTATTAATCGAAGGTGTAAACATCATTACAAAGCATAGTAAACCATCTGCCCAGAATACCAAGGGTGGCATCATTAAAAAAGAAGCTCCCATTCATATCAGCAACGTGATGCTCTGGGATGCCGCACAAAAAGCAGGCGCCAGGATCACAAGAGTGAGAAAAGATGGAAAGACAGACAGAGTTTTCAAAACAAAAAAAACTCAGGGAGGTAAATAATGAGTACAAAGAAATATACACCGAGACTGGCAGATAAGTACAAAAAAGATGTTGTGCCTGCCCTGGTAAAAAAGTTTAGCTACCGTTCGGTCATGCAGGCTCCCAGGCTGGAGAAAATCTGCCTGAACCGTGGTGTAAACGGCGCTGTAACTGATAAGAAGCTTGTTGATGTTGCTTTAGATGAGTTGACAACCATTGCTGGTCAGAAAGCAGTGGCAACGATGTCGAAGAAAGACATCTCTAACTTCAAGCTTCGTAAAAATATGCCGATCGGAGCCAGGGTTACATTGCGTGGTGAAAAAATGTATGAGTTCCTGGATCGTTTAATTGCTGTGGCATTGCCCCGGGTTCGTGACTTCAGGGGTGTGAATGAAAAAGCGTTTGATGGCCGCGGTAATTATACGCTGGGTGTAACCGAGCAAATCATTTTCCCGGAGATTGATATTGATAAAGTAAATAAGATTACCGGGCTGGATATCACTTTCGTTACAACGGCAGAAACAGACGAAGAAGCTTATGAATTATTGAAAGAGCTGGGAATGCCTTTCAAGAATGCAACAAAGAGTAATTAAAAAAATAACAAGAATCAAAAAACAAGAAACAAATAATTAATAAATCAAAAACAAAACTCAAATAGCAACGATTGGATATTGTGATTTGAGATTTGGAATTTAAAAGAAAATTATGGCTAAAACATCAGTAAAGGCCAGGCAAAGAAAGAGAGAGAGAATGGTGGCCCAGTATGCAGTTAAAAGAGCAGAGCTGAAAAAAGCAGGCGACTGGAAAGCTTTGGATGATCTTCCGAAGAATTCTTCGCGGGTCCGGTTGAAGAATCGTTGCCAGCTTACGGGTCGTCCCAGGGGGTATATCCGTTACTTTGGTATTTCCAGGATTGCAATGAGAGATATGGCCCTGGATGGAAAAATCCCCGGTTTGAAAAAAGCAAGCTGGTAAAATCGTGAGTAGTGAGTTGTGAATGGTGAGTAATACTCACAACTCACAATTGACAAACAAACTTAAAACTGATTTAATTTTTATAAAATGGTAACAGATCCGATAGCAGATTTCCTGACCAGAATCCGTAATGCGCAGATGGCTGGTCATCGTGTGGTTGACATTCCCGCTTCTAATTTGAAAAAGCGGATGACAGAGATTTTGTACAACCAGGGTTATATCCTGAAGTACAAATTTGAAGAAGATAAGAAACAAGGCGTCATTAAAATAGCCCTGAAGTACGATGTTGCAACCAAGCAACCGGCTATTCAAAGCATGGAAAGGGTAAGCAGCCCGGGTTTACGTCAGTATGCCAAACCTGCTGAATTCCGCCGTGTAAAAAATGGCCTCGGTGTGGCTATACTGTCCACTTCAAAAGGAGTGATGACAGATAAAGAAGCAAAAGCCCAGAATGTGGGAGGTGAAGTTCTTTGCTATGTATACTAAGCCCCATCCCCTAAAGGGGTGAGGAAGATTGTGAAAGTTGTAAATCACTGATCTGATCAGGCACAACTTGAAATTTGATTTTTGAAATTTGAAATTTTTTAAATTATGTCTCGTATAGGTAAACAACCGGTAGTGGCCCCAAGTGGTGTTACGATATCTGTGAATAAGGAGAATGTGGTTACTGTAAAAGGACCCAAAGGGGAATTGAAACAGGCGATAGACCGTGATATTACTGTGGAAGTAAAAGACGGACAGATAACCTTTGCCCGTCCAACTGACCAGATACGGCACCGGGCATTACATGGCTTGTACCGTTCATTAGTTTCCAATCTTGTGAAAGGGGTGACGGATGGTTATCAAAGAAAACTGGAATTAATTGGTGTAGGTTTCAAAGCCGCTAACCAGGGTAACCTGCTTGATCTTTCTTTGGGTTTTTCGCACAATATCGTTTTTGAAGTGCCAAAAGAAATCAAAGTAGCAACTGCACAGGAAAAAGGCCAGAACCCGACCATTACTTTAGATGGTATCGATAAGCAATTGATCGGACAGGTTGCTGCAAAATTAAGGGGCCTTCGTAAGCCGGAGCCTTATAAAGGAAAGGGTATCCGCTATGTGGGTGAAGTGGTTCGTAAGAAAGCTGGTAAAGCGGCAGGTAAATAATTACATTAAAAATTGAATCCTGGCAGTATCAGGATTTTAAATACAAAAGAGATGAACCCAAAAGTTAAATCACAAAGAAGACAAAACATCCGCTACCGCATTCGCCGGAAGATCGGCGAAGGGACAGCTCAGAAGCCACGGTTGTCTGTGTTCAGAAGTAATACAGAGATCTATGTGCAATTGATAGATGATTTGAAGGGACAGACACTGGCAGCAGCTTCTTCAAAAGATAAAGAGATCCAGGCACAGAAAGCTAATAAAGTTGTGAAGAGTAAAATGGTTGGGGAAGCTATCGCTAAAAAAGCTGTTGAGCTAGGG
>JBGPKR010000126.1:0-10367 GCA_041486045.1 Chitinophagaceae bacterium
CGCCTTTTCTTAACGATGCACTTTATCCCCATTAATTTTTTCAATACAGCCTTCAGCCCGTTGGCATCTTCCACTTTTACCAGGTGAAAGTGAGAGTTTTTTGGTCCGGCCTGATTAGTTCTTTCATAAAAGATCAGGTTGTTTTCAATATTTCCTTCCCGGAGTTTTAATCTGCCCTGCTGCACATTAAAATAGGTGTCAGTTTGTTCATCCACTCCTTTATATTCAGCATGATTTAATAGCAGGTAGTTACGGATGAAAGATGCATCATGGCACCGGGCTTTTATTTCTACATTAAGATAGGACATGTTGGAAACTATAAATTAAAGGCTCGATTTCAACATCCAGCTTTTATGTCATTGCGAGGCCGCCAGTTTGCTTCGCCACGGGCTCGCAATGACACGGCGGCCGAAGCAAAAAAAAGGTTTGCTGCAAAGACAACAAACCTGAATACATTTTTATAACTGGTCTTTACTCTGCAAGGGCAGCAGCTTCCCTTTTTCTTGAATGAGGGGTATCTTCACCTCTGACACTGTCCCCTTTTCCGAAACGCATGGCGCTCCAGACATGATCCAGTTCCACCCTTTCGATGCTCTCGTAGCCATCATGCGTAAGGCGGTTCCAGCTACGTTCCCTGTTAAGGTCAGTAACGATTTTAGAAGTGACTTTGGGATAAGCTACCCAGAACTTTGACCCATCTTTCAACGATGGCATTACATCTTTCAGGATACCATTCAACTGGTTTTCGCTAACAGCAAATACCAGCGCAAAATCAATCTTCCGGCTTCTTAAAAGCGGCGTCATGTTTTTGGCAAAGGACAATTTGTTGAATTGTTTCTCGATCGATGAAGGCAAACCCTGGATTAAAAGATTTTTTTCGTCTGCCAGTTGCAATTTTTCAAACAGCGTTTGTGACATACCTGGTAACAATTTTATGGGTTCCTGATAATAGCTCCGGTTCGGGAAGTCATTAACAGAGTTCTCAAAGAAGGGAGCACAAAGGTAGTGGAAATACCGGGTATTTATAGCATTAATCAAATAAAAATCCCGTCCAATGGCCTTTTGAACGGGATTTATTTATCAGAATCAATGAATTAATTATTTACAGGCTTGTAATATTGAAGAGCTTCAGGCATGAATTTCTGTAATTGTTCGATACGGTTACCCTCCGAAGGGTGTGTGCTGAGAAACTCGGGGGGCTTTTGACCGTTTGCTGCTTTCTCCATACGTTGCCAGAGAGGAATAGCTTCCTGCGGATTATATCCAGCCATGGCAGCCCAGTTTAAACCATAACGATCCGCTTCGTACTCATGTTTACGGGAAAAAGGCAGCAAAACACCCACAGCTGTGCCAACTCCGTAAGCACTCAAAAAAAGATTTTGTGTTTCCTGTGGTTTATTAGCAACAGCCACTGAAAGCGCCACACCTCCTAATTGCTGTAAAAGTCCCTGGCTCATTCTTTCATTTCCATGATTGAAGATAGCATGAGATACTTCGTGACCCATTACTATCGCCAGTGCAGCCTCATTTTGAGTGATGAGCAATAAACCGGTATAGACAACAATCTTACCCCCCGGCATGCACCAGGCATTTACATCTTTGCTATCAACCAGGTTATATTCCCAATTATATCCTTCAAGCTGCTTTGAAAGGCCCTGGGATGCATAGTAATCAGTAACAGCCTTGGTTATACGCTTCCCTACCCTGCGCACCATTTCAACATCACGGTTGGTATTTGATGTTATTACTTTATTTGCTGAAAGAAAATTCTGGTATTCTGTTGTGGCCATGGCCTGTACTTCGGCCTCCGGTAACAATTTGAATTGTTTGCGGCCGGTAACAGCATTTTTGGTACAGGCAATAACCAGCGCTGATAAAAGAAAAACGGAAGTGATTTTTCGTATCATCTTGGAATTTTTTTACAATGACGTAAAATAATTGTACCAGATTGGTAAAATTGAAATCTATTTTTTTGTGCTTTAAGGTAATATTTTTCCGATAGCCTTGATATGAGCTTAGTCATGGCGGTGAAGAATGGCATCCCGTCGACGCTGGCGGCGCCGGTCACGGTTCTTCAATATAGGAACCTTGCTTTCATCGCCTCTTAATAAACGGCCGATATTTTTCTGATGCGTCAGCAATACCATCAATGCCACCGCAATGGCAAAAACACGGTAAGCCGGGTTCTCCACATTAAAAATAACAAGAATAAAAACCGGGAAAGCGACACTTGCCAGTATAGAACTCAATGAAACAAACCTGGTGAGGTACAGCACCAGCATAAAAACACCAACACAACTCAATGCCGTCCACGGTGAAATGCCAAGCACCAACCCAAACAAAGTAGCCACGCCCTTTCCGCCACGAAAATCCGCCCAAATGGGAAATATATGACCAATCACGGCAGCAAGTCCCAAACCGGTTTGCAGGTTCTGTAAATTAATTTCATTATCGGCATAGCCCGGTAAAAGAAGAGCCAGTTTTACGGCTGCTATACCTTTCAGCATATCCGTCAGCATTACAATCGTTCCCCATTTGGGACCCAATACACGATATGCATTAGTGGCACCGGCATTACCGCTGCCATAATCACGGATGTCAATTTTGAAAAAATACTGGCTCACCCAAACTGATGAAGGAATGCTGCCAATCAGGTATGCAAGAACAATCAATAAAAGTTCGTTCATAGAACCTTGTTGAAAAAAGGATAACAAAAATAGGTAAAAACCGGGAGTAGCAACAATAATTTAATACCGCAGTAACACTGTGTTAATGAGTAAACCTTAAACATATCCAGCCCTTATCTGTGGTTTTCCCGTTGAATAGCAACGGGAATTTACCAGCTTCAGCTAAAATACAGGCTTCATCTTCACTCATAAAGCCGCTCAATAAAATAATTCCTTCCGGGGATAATTTTTTGATCATGGAAGAAAAATTATCCAATATAACATTCCTGTTTATGTTGGCCAGTATGATATCGAACTGCTCATCCTCCTGCAAACTTTCTGTTTTTTCCAATTTGATCCGGGTGCAATTATTTCGTTCAATATTCTCAGCAGCGTTAGCAATGCTCCAGTCATCATTATCAATCGCCAGGATATTTTTTGCCCCCAATTTTTCTGCTAATACCGCCAGCACCCCGGTGCCGGTTCCAAAATCAAGAACTGCTTTACCGGTAAAATTAGTTTTCCGCATCTGTTGGATCATCATATAAGTAGTGGCATGATGGCCCGTACCAAAACTCATCTTGGGTGTTATCACAATGTCATGCTCCACTCCGGCAATTGGTTCATGGAAATCAGCGCGGATAGCCACAAAATCATCCACGATCACCGGCTGGAAATTTGATTCCCAGACAGCATTCCAGTTAGTGTCCTCAATAAAAGTCTGATGATAAGGAATCTTATTTCTTTCAGCAATTTCTTTTAATGCGGTTTCATCAAAATCACTTTCCCTTATAAAGGCCTTCAGGCGATCCTCTCCTTCTTCAAAACCTTCAAATCGAACCTGAATTAACTCAGCAAGTAATATGTCTGATTTTTCGGTTGAAATATTTTGAAATTCTATTTGAATATATCGGTGCATGACTGGAACTAAAAACCCTGATTGCTCAGGGTCCGGTTATTAGTTATTGCCTTGCTGGGGCGGGGTTTGTTCTTCTCTTGGTTTGTGGTCCGGTTTGGGAATCAGAATTTTTCTCGAAAGTTTAAACTTACCTGATTTAGGATCTGTTCCGATCAGCTTCACTTTCATCACATCGCCTTCACGAACGATACCTTCTAAAGTCTCGAGACGCTTCCAGCTTACTTCACTGATGTGGACCAACCCCTGTTTGCCGGGAAGAAATTCTACAAAAGCCCCGAATGGCATGATCGATTTCACCGTTGCCTCATACACATCACCCACCTGCGGCACCGCCACGATACCCTTGATCCAAGCAACTGCTCTTTCCACCCCATCTTTATTGGTACTGAAAATGCTGATCTCACCCATATTATTTTTCTCTTCCAGGTTGATCGTAGTTGTGGTCTCTCTCTGTATTTCCTGTATCACTTTACCACCCGGCCCGATCACAGCGCCGATAAATTCTTTATCAATGAAAAGTTTCACCATCCGTGGTGCATGTGGTTTTACATCACTTCTTGCTTCCTGTATCGTAGCATACATGGCATCCAGGATATGCAGGCGACCTTCTTTAGCCTGCGCCAATGCCTTGCGCATTACATCCATACTGAGTCCGTCTACTTTTATATCCATCTGAACTCCGCAAATACCATCTCTTGTTCCGGTTACTTTAAAGTCCATATCTCCAAGATGGTCCTCATCACCCAGGATATCTGTCAAAATAGCAAACTTGCCTTCCTTGCTTATCAATCCCATTGCCACACCGGATACATGCTTGGGTATGCCCACACCTGCATCCATCAGTGCCAGCGAAGCTGCACAAACAGTCGCCATGGAAGAAGAACCGTTTGACTCAAGAATATCACTCACTACCCGGACAGTGTATGGGAAATCTCCACCCGGCATCATTTGTTTCAACGAACGCATCGCCAGGTTTCCATGTCCAACTTCTCTCCTGCCAACGCCTCTCATCATCTTTACTTCGCCGGTTGAGAAAGGGGGAAAATTATAATGTAAAAAGAATTTGGAATAATCAGAAACTGCTGCACTTTCAATCAAAGTTGAGTCCAAAGGAGTTCCCAGGGTAACTGTTGTAAGTGACTGCGTTTCACCTCTTGTGAATAATGCTGCACCATGTGGCGAAGGCAAAACATCCACTTCCATGTTCAGCGGGCGAACCTCATCCAGTTTGCGGCCATCCAACCGGACCTTTTCATTCAGGATCATATCCCGGACCACATTATATTGCAGGTCTGCATAATAAGTTTTGGCCCATTTCTTTATTTCTTCTTCCTGTTTTTCATCTACGTTATATTCAGCCTCAAGATATTTCATCAGTTCTTCCTGGATGGCAGCAAATTGATCTGAACGGTCATGTTTTGCCAAAGCAGCTTTTGCAACTTCATACACTTTTGCTTTTGCAAAAGCATTTACTTTTTCTCTCACCTCTTCATTATGTAATGGCTTGGCATAATCTCTTTTAGCAGTAATTCCCTTCAGTGCTCTCAGTTCTTCCTGTGCTTTTACCTGCACACGGATGGCAACATGGGCCACTTCAATGGCATTGATCAGGTCTTCTTCCTGGCATTCTTTTCCCTCACCTTCCACCATCATAATATTCTTATCGGTTGCGGCAATCATAAATTCGAAATCGGCTTTTGCCAATTCGCTGCGCAGGGGATTCACAATATAATTTCCGTCCACCCGGGCCACCCTCACTTCAGAAATAATTTCCTGGATAGGAATATCAGAAACGGCTAAAGCTGCTGAAGCAGCCAGGCAAGCCATCGCATCAGGCATCACTTCAGGATCGCTGGAAATAAGTGTGACCAGCACCTGCACTTCACACAAATAATCTTCCGGGAACAAAGGACGAAGAGCCCTGTCAATTAAGCGGGAAGTAAGTATCTCATAATCATTCAACCGGGCTTCTCTTTTAAAGAACGAACCGGGTATACGACCCGCGGATGCAAATTTTTCCTGGTAGTCAACAGACAAAGGGAAAAAACTCTGCCCTTCTTTAGGTTCTTTTGTGGCAACAACAGTTGCGAGAATAATGCAATTTCCCTGGCGGACAGTTACTGAACCATCAGCCTGCCGGGCCAAACGGCCTGTTTCGATGATCACTTCATGACCATCTCTTAAGATAAATTTCGATTGTATCGGTTGTGTTAGCATAAAATGATAAATTAATAATTAATAATAAGAAAGCATGAGCCCGGCTGTATTGCTACTATCAGCTTTCGTTGCGTCGCACTCTTGTACGTTCTGTCCGCTATTCGCCACAAAAAGTAAAATCTTAAGGAAGGGTAAAAGTGCTGCTCTCAGAAAACTAAAAGTCCCCCTTCGGGGGAATTAGGGGGCCTTACTTTCTCAATCCAAGTTTCTCTATCAGTTGGCGGTAGGCAGTCAGGTTATGTTTCTGCAGGTAGTTAAGCAAACGTTTACGTTTACCAACCAGCTGCATCAGTCCGCGGTGAGTAGAGAAATCTTTTTTGTTTTCCTGTAAGTGGCCGCTGATCTGGCTGATCCTTTCAGTCAGCAGTGCGATCTGACCTTCGGTGGAGCCGGTGTTGATTTCTTTTCCGGCAAAGGTTGTTAAAACAGTAGCTTTTTTTTCTTTTGTTAAAGGCATCTTTTAATTTTTAAAATTTTCCCAAAGGGATCCCTTCGGGGCATCCGATTTTTTCATCCTGTTATTGAGGCGCAAAGGTAAGGCAGTAATAGCTAACAGCAAAGGCTTTCCCGGGCTATTTTTCAGCAATCAATGCTTCATTTTACCTGATTACCAGGTCTTAAGTATAATTTTGCCGGCATGCAAATATCCCGGGATACAAAGAACATTTTGGGCCTCCGGCTTCCCAGCGACCCAAGATGGGTGAACCTGGCTGAAAAATCATTGGAAGAAATCCTGACCGATCATGCTTATTGTGAACAAAAAGCGGCCATTACCTGTATTTCTCTCATTCAGCGCTATAGCGACAAAGAAAAGCTGGTAAATGAATTAGCTCCAATTGTTACAGAAGAATGGGGACATTTCCGGCTGGTGCTTGCCGAACTGGAAAAAAGGAACCTGAAATTAGGAAGGCAGCGAAAAGACGAATATGTAAATGCTTTGCTGGAATTTCAGCAAAAAGGCGGTGATGCTGAAGGCCGGCTGCTTGACCAATTACTGATGATGGCCTTGATAGAAGCGAGGAGTTGTGAACGCTTCAAACGATTGAGTGAAGGATTGAACGATGAATACATGAAAAACTTCTATCGCCGCTTCATGGAAAGTGAAGCGGGGCATTACACCCTGTTTATCGAACTCGCTGAAACTTATATTGACAAAGAAAAAGTCAGGAGCCGCTGGAAGGAATGGCTCAACTATGAAGCAACTATAATTCAAAGCCTGACGGTCCGCGGTGACCGGATACACTAAGCTTTAGCGGAACCACGGTTTGAAACCGTTACTCCATAAGTAATTTCCCGCAAACGATTGAACCCATTTTTGTTTCAGTTGAAAGAGTAATTTCATTATTAACATGGAAATAGCTACTTACCAGGAAGCTCTTGATGCATCAACTATCCATCGTGACCTTATAGTGACCCCTGTAACGACCGGGCTCATCAACCAGACATTTAAAGTGATCATCCGTTCCAACGGTTACAAGTTCCTGTTGCAACAAATAAACCAGGATGTTTTTCCGGAGCCGGAAAAAGTACAGGAAAATTATGAGAAGATATGGTCCTACATTCACTACGATGGCCCGCCGCATGATATTCCAAACCCTGTTACAGTTCCCAAGCCACTCAGCTTTCTTGATGATACAAAATTGTTCTGCGACAGTCACAAAAAGTTTTGGCGGAAAATTGAGTTCATTGATGCAGCACAAACCTTTAATACCGCAACAACCAGTATCCAGGCAAGAACAGTTGCCCGGGTATTCGGCAGCATTACTTCCGGTTTTGAATTTTTTGACCTGGATACGCTATACATTACCATTCCCGGCTTTCATGATCTTTCGTCCAGGTCAGGGCAATTAAAGCAATCGCTTCATAAAAACAATTATGAAAGATTAAAAAAAGCAGCTCC
Source organism: Chitinophagaceae bacterium (assembly GCA_041486045.1). Lineage (GTDB taxonomy): Bacteria > Bacteroidota > Bacteroidia > Chitinophagales > Chitinophagaceae > JJ008. Next base: position 7,703 of record JBGPKR010000126.1, read on the forward strand.
CCTCATTAATCAATTGAAAGAAAAAGAACATTATGTGAGTTTTTATGAAGTGATGACTGAATCAGAAGAGTTTGAAAAAAGATTAATGCATCATGATGCCAAAATATCAAACATTCTTTTTTCCGAAGAAACTGGACAAGTGATTTGCCCGGTCGACTTTGATACCAGCATGCCCGGTTATTTTTTCTCGGACCTGGGTGACATGATCCGTTCGATGGCCTGCAGCGAAGGAGAAAGCAGCAGCAACTACAATGAAATTTACATCCGGAAAGATTTTTATGAAGCCATAATAGATGGTTACATGGAAGTGATGCAGGAATTATTGACTGATTCCGAAAAAAAATATATCCACTACTCCGGTTTGCTTATAATTTATATGCAGGCGTTGCGTTTTCTGTCAGACTATCTGAATGGAGATAAATACTATATAACTACTTATCCCGGACAGAATTTTGACAGGGCAAAGAATCAATTGACGCTTTTACAAAGGCTGGAAGAGTTTTTATCCGCTAATTACCTCTTTAAAGTTTGATTTCCCTTACCCCATCACCTGCTACCGAAGCAAATATTTCCGGCACATACCCTATTTTATCTTTGTAATAAGCAGAAAGCTTACCGGCAAAATCTTCAAAGCAATTCTTACTTATCAAAGCAATGGCACAACCGCCAAAACCGGCCCCGGTCATCCTTGCTCCAATACAAGCCCCATAAATTTTGCAAAATTCAACAATCGTATCCAACTCCTTCCCTGATACTTCGTATAGCTCCTTTAATGATTGATGAGATGCGTACATCAGTTTACCAAGGACTTCCAGGTCCCCGGTTTGCAGTGCAATCACGGCATCTTTCACTCTTGCATTTTCGCTGATCACATGCAGTGCCCTTTTCCGAAGAACAGGATCATCAATCAGGTGCTGATTCAATTCAAACTCAGCCATACTCACATCACATAAATTTCCAACCTTTAATTGCTGTTTCAATAGTTTCAATGCAGCGCCACATTGTGTAAACCGTTCGTTGTATTTTGAGTCTGCCAGTGTTCTTTGTTTATTACTGTTAATGATGATCAGATCATATTCGCCTGTATTAAAAGGCAGGTATTCATAATCAAGCGTATCGCAGTTCAGCAGGATCGCTTTGTCTTTTTGCCCCATAGCCACAGCAAACTGATCCATAATACCACAGTTGACAGCAATAAATTCATTTTCTACTTTCTTTGCCAGCAATGCAATATTTATTTTGGAAAACCCCGTTTGAAAAAGTTCGTTCAGGGCAAACGCCATCAGCACTTCGATGGATGCGGAGGAAGAGAGTCCTGCCCCGATAGGGAGATTACCGTAAAAAAGCATATCAAGCCCGGAGAGATTCTGCCCGTCCAGTAAAAAATAATTAATAACTCCCAAAGGATAGTTAAACCACTGCTTGCCGGTTTTTGAATAGGATTCCTGCAAATGCAGGTCAGCAGTTTCCGGAAAATTCAGGCACTGGAAGCGGAAACGTTTATCAATATTCCGGGATATAGCCAGCCAGGTACCCAATGAAATCGCACAAGGCATCACATGACCGCCATTGTAATCAATATGCTCACCGATCAGGTTAACCCGGCCGGGGCAAAAGAAAATTTTCTCAGGCTCCCTGTGGTAACGATTGCGGAATTCCTGAATTAACTGATCCTTCATTACTCAAATTGTGTTATTTTGAATTGAAATGCCGTTCAATCAGCAATATTGCCTTACACATTCCTTTGGTGAAGATATTTATTTGTTTACACTGCGCAATGCAACAGGAACAGAAGTTATCATTACCAACTATGGAGCCATCATAAACTCGTTCAAAATAAAAAACCAGGAAGGAATAGTAAATGATATTGTGCTTGGTTTTGACAAAGTCGAAGACTATTGGTCGGATGATTACCTTCAGCAATATCCCTGGTTTGGCTGTGCAGTGGGTCGCTATGCTAACCGGATCAAAAACTCTGAATTCAGTATTGCCGGAAAGAAATATTCCCTCTCCAAAAACAAAGGCCCCGATCAGGTACACGGAGGGATCAGTGGTTTTGATAAAAAAGTATGGACATTGGTTTCATCCGGCGATTCACCACAACCCTTTCTCGAACTCGGGTACAAAAGTGCAGACGGGGAAGAAGGTTTCCCCGGTAACCTGGATGTACTGATACGTTTTGAACTGAATGATGAAAATGAACTAAGCTACCAGTACACAGCTGCCTGCGATGAACCAACGCCTGTCAATCTTACGCATCACAGTTATTTTAACCTGAACAATGGCATGGGCACTATCCATGACCAGGAAATCAAGATCTATGCATCCCATATGCTGGAACAGGATAATAATCTAACAGCTACCGGGAATATTACTCCGGTAGCTGATACAGCATTTGATTTCAGAAATTTTAAACGCATTGCTGATGGCCTTGCCAAAATAACAGAATATGATAAAAGCTTTATAGTTGATAAGGATGATAACCTTGTAACAGTTTCATTAGTTGCAGAAGCAAGGTCTTTACAAACAAACACTCATTTACAGGTATATTCGTCAGAACCAATTGTTCATTTTTATTCTGGTAAATGGACACCCGTTGTGAAAGGTAAAAATGGTATTATGTATGGCCCTTTTTCCGGTTTTTGTTTAGAGACGCATAATTATC
>JBGPKR010000127.1:0-10064 GCA_041486045.1 Chitinophagaceae bacterium
GTTTGGTACGGGTAGATTTAAGAAGCGATGTGGCATTACTCTGATGTTTGGGTATCGTTATTAAAACATCTATAAAATAATCTTTTACAAAATCATCAATCGCCTCAAGAAAGTCGTCCCTGGTTATAAAATAAAATTCAGTTTTGTAGGTACTGAACATTTCTTTGAACTTTTCTTTTCCCCGGAGAATTTCTTCGCTCAGGGAAACATAATGTTCTTTACTCACATTAACTATATGCAACATAGGGTCAAACATCTCCAATACAGAATTGATAAGGGCCGAAGGAGTAGTGGCTTCAACATTTTTGAAATCTGAGGCAAAGGCAATATTACTGATCCCTTTATATTCTGCATCAGGCGGAATGATCATGACCGGGTACAGGTTCTTATCAACCAGTTTGAGTGTGTTGCTGCCAAACAAGGCCTGTCGCACCGTTGATTTGCCGGTAATGCCCATTGCTATAAGCGTTGCCCTTACAGTATGCGCAAGCCTGGAAATGTTTTCAATAAGGTCCCCGCCCATTTCTGATTCAAGTTCGATCGATTCAACACCTGTTTTCAGAAACTCTTTCTTCAGGGTTTCCAGGTAGTTTATACTTATATCATGATCGTCATGAGATTCATAGTTCGTATATAGGATCGCCACCGCATCTTTCTTTCCGGCGAGCATTTGTGCAGAAAAACGGGCAGCTTTCAATGAGGTTTCGGAAAAATCAACAGGGATGATTACTCTGTGCATAGCTGGTCATTGGTTTCTCAGATAAAATTACAGGTTTTACTGTTCAGTAAACCAATACTTATCAACCCCTGAGATGAACTTTCTGTGAAAAAAATGAAAGAAAGAATCTTTTACCAGGAATTGATCTTCCTGTCCACGACAGCAAACATATCCCGGTAAGTCGGAGTAAGTTTTTCCCGGTTCCTGTTAATATAAGAGTAGGGAGTTTCTCCTTCCTGGCCGGTTTCCGGAATGATCTGCTGATTGGAAGGGTTGGGATCAACGATGCCATACCTGTTGGGCCTGATTCTTCTGAGGAAATCAGTCTGTATTGGCGGGGGCGAGTAGGATGCAAGAGTAACCCGGTTGGAAACTATCCATACTTCATTGGTGTCAACCAGTATAAACCGGGTGATCAAAACACCTCTTTCATTTCTCAGCAGCAACGAACATTCAAATCCATAAAGGGTCTGAATTTCCCAGTTCTCTGAAGGTCTTCTGAACTGGTTATTGGTATAAGATGAAGAAATATGATTGGGGAAATATTCAAAAATGACAGGGTCAGACATTTCAAATTCTATCGTATACCCGGGGTTACAATTATCACCGCAAAGCTCTTTATCCTTTATCTCTTCACAAACCAGCGGCAACTTGTCTGTTAATATTTTCCACACCCGGTCACCAGGTTTCCAGTACTCCGGAAGATCGATCCGGTATTTATTGGGTTCAACAGTTGCAAGACGCTGAGCAGTTGCCCCGGCCAGGCAGTATACGGAAAGAAAAAAGCAGAATACCAGGTTTTTCATCCCATTACTTTACATATTAAAGTTAATCGGTTTTTCTTATCAGGAAGTTGCCTGAAAGAACCGGGTATCCAGGTAAGCGTTTTCTTTTACGATAACGCCGGATCAATAAATAGATTCAAAAGGCTGTTGCAGCACCGTGAAAATGAGATCAAAGGATTTGAGATGAATTCTTACCAGGACCGTATCTTCTCATCTATAATGCCCAGCATATCCCGCTGGGTCGGAGAAAGATTACCTTTATTGTTATTAATGTATGAATAAGGGGTTTGACCTGCTGAGCCTGCACCGTTTCTCCTTTGGTAATACTCGTACATAGCACTTCCCTGTGCCTGGTAAGGAGGAGACAACATATATATTTTCAAGGGTGGCAACGGTGCAAAAGAAGTTAATACTGCCCGGTGTTTTACTTTCCACACTTCGTTGGTATTCACCAATACAAATTTTGTAAGCAATTCATTTTTTTCATTCATTAACAACAGGTAGGAAGTAAATCCATAAAAGGTCGCAATTTCCCACGTCTCGGTTGTTTTGTCAGAAGAAATAAGAGAGGGGTAATAATCGAAAATGACAGGTTCAGACATTTCAAACTCGATGGAATATTTCGGATGGCAATTGCCGCCGCAAAGTTCCTTGTCTTTCAGCTCTTCACAAACAAGCGGTAATTTATCAGTTAATATCTGCCACATTTTATTACCAGGTTTCCAGTAGTCCGGGAGGTGTATGCTGTATTTACTTGTATCAACATTTAAAAGTTTTTGTCCTGAAGAAACTGTTGAAATGAGGCAGATAAAAATGACGCCGGGTATAAATTTTTTCATACTGGACAATTTTGTCTATTCAAGGTATAAAGTTTTTCATCAGCAAGCCGTAACATAATGTTAAAGAAAAACAGGGGACGCTGAATTTTATCTTACCAAACATAGCCTTATGTCTTGTTCGCAACTTCTTTCGTCTTTTTCCCTGGTCGGATCTTTGAGGAAACCGGGAGCTTCCGCTGGAAATGTATAATGCTTAAGACCCGTTTCTGCAGGCTCATTTTATGATCTTGCCTCCGGCAATTTCAATAAATAGATTCGAAAGTTTGCTGCTGTTGCAGCCGGGAAAAACAGGGTTTTATTCCGCAAAGTAATGCCAACTGCTCAATGTATTCCCTGAAAACAGCCGACCGGAAATGATGATTGGCCACTGATTCTTTTTTAAAACTTTTGATATGCACAAAATTGCCGTCCTTATCATGGTCAGCATAACACTGGCTTCGCATGCCCCCGGGTCCATGTTTTTGCAAGGCATTAAAATAACCGTCAATTATTTTTTGTGCTGTTTGTTCCCGGCCTTCCGGAACGGAAAAGGACATAATATACCTTACCATAGTGCATACAGTTTTGGTTTCAGCCGGTGTTACTGTATGGCAGATTTAACATTAAAAAGGCTGCTTGCCTTTTAAAAAACGGGGTAATAAATGGATGAGCGGCAGGAATCCTTTATTTCAGTACAACAACTCTCGTATTATCTGCCCGGATAAGACCAATTACCTGATCGGGTATAAACATTTTTTGTTTGAGCTCTTTGTCATGTTCATATACATCGTCCCGGAAATTCAGTTGACCATCATCATCCACCCAGGCAGTGTAGTAAATAATAAATACAGGAATGGCTTCTTTTAGTTTTACAGAAGTCTCATGGGTCTGGTTCATGGCCGAAACAATTTTTTCTTTGGGCCAGGCCGGGTCGTTTCTCAATAACCATTCCGCCATTTTCTGTGGCTCACTCAGCCGGACACAACCATGACTGAAAGCTCTTTTATCCTGGCCAAATAAACTTTTGGCAGGGGTGTCATGAAAATACATGTTGAAACTGTTGGGAAAAATAAATTTCACTTTGCCCAATGCATTACCCGGGCCGGGTTTCTGCCTGATATAACTGCCAATCTGTTCCATATTCTTATTGGCGAGATAATTCGGGTTTCTCTTTATGGCCGGCATGATCTCATTTTTAATGATGCTTGGCGGAACATTCCAGTAAGGACTAAAAATGATCTGGTTCAGGTCGCCGTTAAACATCATCGTATTATGACCAACCTGTCCCACCACAACTACCATATCAAACACTTTCTTTTTCCCGTCCATTACATGTAATATGAATTCAGGAATGTTTACGATGATCAGGTTGCCGGTTGGTTTCTGGGGCATCCACCGCATCCTGTCCATATTAAGTAATACCTGTTTTAATCTTTCTTTGGCCGGCACATTCATGTCTTTTATCAATTGCCCCGATACCAGTCCATCAGGTTTGTAGCCATGCCGGGTTTGAAATTTCTTTACAGCCAGTTCCAATGTATCCGTAAAAACAGCAGTGCTGTCGTTACCCGCCATATCTTCTGTCAGCTGTAATCTTTTTTTAATAGCGGGAATAGAAGGCTGTGTGTCGCCTTTTTTTAATGATGTTTTTATGGCGGGTATAGCAGGCCAGCCACCAGCCCTTGCAACATTGTAATACAACTGAAGGTTTTTTTTCAGCCCGGCATACATATCATTTACTTCTTCATAGTATTTATCATCACTGTGTTTTTTATTCAGCAGGGAGTCTGCCATTTCAAGCGGCTCTAATTTTTTGATCGGGATAAATTTTTCCTGCTCTTTTCTTTTCACATAACCTTTTTCATAGGTGCTGTTGACATAGCGGATGAAATGTTCTGTAAAGGAAAATTCAGTGTTCAGGAGGTAAGTGTCTTTTTTATTAAAGATCATCTCTTCCTGGTTCACCAGTTTCTCAGCCTGTTTGTAAAATCCGCTGTTTGCCAGTGTTGTGTCTTTTAATTTCGTAACGGCGTAATCATACTGGTTCCAGAAAAACCGGGTTTGCTCGGTCAATCCTTTTGAAGAGAACCATGCATACTGGTAATTCCTGGCATTGTAGAAGCTACGGATGCGCAGTCCAATTTTTTTATCCCCGAGTTGATGATTGGAAATATAGTTTTCCATGGCAAGACTGTCCAGGAAAACATCGTTATAGGCATTTTCAGCTGTAATGCTGTAATCCCTGTCGGTAACTTTCTTCGCCTGTTTCGTGTTTTGTACCGGCTCGTCAACATCTTCTATAACCGGCTGACCGGGTTGCGCCTTTTCTTTTTTGTCATTACTGCCACAAGCAGTAAAAATGAATACAACGGTTGCGATACAAACTGTTTTCAGTTTCATGCTGTAAGATTTGGTGTATTGGTTGGCTAAAGTACAATTTGTGGAAGATATAGTACCATGCTTTTAGTATTGTAAGGTATTATACCCGGTAAACAATAATCAATAAACTGCTTCAGGCAATTTAAATTATTGGGGAGGAACATATTTTTTCCCGTTAAGCATTAGCCCGGCAGCTAGATCACGGGTAATATGATAGGCTTTATGTCCTGCCCAGTAAGGGGTAGGTAGTTTAAATGTGTTTTCAGCCATTCCTACATTGATTGAATACTGGCCGATGGTAGCACTCAATGCTATGGCAGCCTGGGCTCTTTCCTTTGGGAGTTCCTTAGTAGGGGAGAAAACAAATTTAGCCGGTTGTTTGCCGTCAAAATGATCCAATACGATAGAACTGGAGGTTAAAAAAGTTGCATCGAGGTTCACCAGGAAACGTTTCAATACCATATCTTTTTGAATATTGTATGCTTTAAGTTCTGACCATGGAACCGTAGTAGCAGAATCCATTAATCTCTTTACCCAATCAATAGATGCTCTTTCAGCAGCCTCCACTGCTTCTTTATTTAAATTTCTTGTTGAGCAATCTTTATTTAAGTCCGCATGGTTTTTATGTCCTGATGAAGATCCATCGGGGTAGGCGCCGGTTGCCAGGTTTAGTTTTTTCCTGTCATTAACTGCCACATCATACCAAATGGGCACGGGGGTTATATTCATGGCTGTATGCAGGTTCACCCAGTTGGAATGAGAATAAAAATCCTGTATGGTATGCAGGCTGGCCCCGATAATGTTGAACAAAACAGGCAGGCGGTAACCAGGTCTTACAGCAGCTCCATCTGCATACTTTCTTAATGCCCGGATGGTATTATTCAGCAACAGTTCCCAGTTCTTTTCTATATCGGCTTCAGAATAGACTGCATCAAAGTGCATGTACTCATAAGACAGGTCGCCGGCCAACTGCAATTGTCCGATACCTGCTTTCACCAGTTCTTCATTGGCCATGTTAAATGCCGGGAAAAAATCGGTGAGATAATTTGAGAATTGCGTAGCCAGTCTTGCATCAGCAGAAAATCCGTTAGCCACCATTGCTTTGCGTGTGCACTCGGCATGCCACCATGTATCAAAAGCAAAAGTTGTAATTGATGTTCCTGTAAAAAGAAAAAACAGGAGACTGATTTTAAAAAGCCCGGTATTCTTTTTCATATCATTGATTTTTTTGTAGCAGGCATTGCATTAAATCAGAAAGCCTGTCAACTCATTCTAAAGTTATCTTTTTTTATTGACCGGCCGGCACTTTAGTTTTTTCTGCCAGCCATGCCGCTACTTCTTTTTTAATTGCTGCACCTATTATCTGTTGCTTAGCGGGGTTCTGCAGAAATTCATGACTGGCAGCATTATCGCCTATTTCGAGCAATACACGGTAGGGAGCCATGTTAATATTCTCATCAAGACTATAAAAACTGAGTTTGCCCGTCAGGCTGCAACGATAATCATTTCTTCCTGTTGTGCTGTCGAGTAATACACCCCGGTCCTCCAGGTCAGTGACTGAGCAAACGGCTTTGACAAGGCGACGGGCCAATTCCCTGTTATCCGCCTCATATTTATCACCATAGTGAATATATCCCCACATAGCATGCCGCCTGGTACCACCATTATTATGCACGGCAATAAACACAAAAGGGTGTTTTTTATTCGCCTGCTTTAATTCATAAGCATAGCCGGATATTTTTCCATCAATCACAGCAGTCGTATGAAGAATTTTGGTGTTGCTGCCGGAATCTGCATGATGGAATTGTTCTTTGCCAAGGCTCCAGACCTTATATTCCTTTAATGCCGGCTGTGTTGCCATAGCTGCCATGACAATAGCATTGCAGGTGGCTGCTTCGCTGAAGTCCCTGCCGGTATCTGTCTGGTGCGAGGGCTGCCAGACCACGGTCCATTTCCTTTTATTGATTGAATTATAGCGGTTGCAGGATTGATGAAGGATGACCAGGAACAGCAACAGAATTGAGGTCTTTTTCATGCCGGTATACTTGAAAAGAATGCAGGCTAAAGTACTGAATATGCGGGAAAATACGATTGGCATTGAAAGAACCTGACCGGTTTACCGGCAGCAGGCAATTTTCTCTTTTGAACTGCGTTATAAAAATGTCCGATCCTTGTAAAACCAATATCCGCCTGTATGAAAAACCAATACTACAATGACACGGCATATATTGCCCAATCATTTCATCTGTCTGAAGATTATACCGCACAAACAGCCCGTCTGGCTTTTTTTAAGATCAATTCTTATAAACTCTCCCTTGTCAAGACTTCTTTCAGCAAAAGCAGGAGAGAACTGGTGAACAATTTAAAAGACAGTTTGCTAAACTACACAAGCCCGGAGATCATCCTGGCTGACATGGGTTTTTTTGGGTCAGAGACTGACAACTGATCCTTTTACTGTATTGTTGGAAGTTTATGTGTTGCTGCACAAGAAAGGTTGAATTATTTAGCTACTGATCCCCTGTACAGTATTTTTCCTTCATCATCGAGTGTGTAGATCCCGTTTGATTCTGATACTGTCAACGGACCATTTGCCCATTTTGCAGGCTCTCCCTCGCCTGAACTTTTTCTGATAATGACCGGTCGCTTCTGGGCGGGCAAAAAGATCTCTACCCTTACCTTATCATCCGTAAAAACCAGCCAGGCCGGATTTGTTTTATCCAACGCCGCTTCCTGCGGGTCTAATTTTATTCCGATATCAGAAAGCCTGATGCAGCTGTTCCTGACAATTGACCAGGTTTCACCGCTTTCGGTTTTACATCCATGCTCATCTGCAATGATAGCAGGTTTTGTAACAGGAACTGTGTCATTGGAAGATGTTTGCAGGTTATCTTTTTTCGCGGGTTCAGTTTTGGCTGCATTGTTACAGGCGCTGAGAAAGAAGAAACTGATAAAGAGGCTGGCAATTGAGTTGAACATATTCTTAAGTTTTAAATGAATAATGTATCAATTCTCGTTTCCCGGGTAATGATTCCCTGGTTGACAACCAGTATTCAAATATAGATCATCTATTGTTCGCCCGCATCGCCCACCCGGAATGAACAGGGTTATCTTTTTTTCTTTGTTTTATATTTTGGTTGGTAGAGCTGGACACAAAAATTTCCCGGCACATAAAAATGGGTGACGAAACCATAACCATGATCCTTGATCCTCCCTTTGAACTTAACCCCTTTCTTTTTTAAACCGGCAACCGTTTTCTTTATATCATCACAGTAAAAAGAAATATCAGCGGTGCCGGATACAGCACCATCACTGTCATCAGCTGGATGACAACCCATATCAGCTTCGGGCAGGTCAAAGATCAGCCAACCGGCCCCCACATCCGTAGCCTTGAAACCAAGTTTGTCACGCAGAAAAATCCTCAGCCCGGCTGCATCCGAGCTGTAAAACATGGTATGCACTCCTTTTATCATGATTTATTTTTTTTGAAATTACAAATAAAAAAAGAATCAATCTTTTTCAACCCTACACCAATTACTTTCAGGATGCAGGGAACAGTATGTCCAACTGAGGAATTAAATACCACTTTATCGGTATTGGCGGAATTTACTACCCGGCCTAATTTTGGATTCAAACCAAACTTATCTTATGGCAGTTCCGCGAAAACTTACTGCGTCAGAAAAAACTACCTTTCTCAGCGCTTTCCCATTGCTTGATGTTGATTTCACCATTGTTACCGATGAACCATCCGGAGTATATAATTGTATATCATGGACAGTGGGGGTAACAAATTTTTGGCATTGGCCGGGAAACACCCTGGCTGACTTTGACAGCTTTTATGCACAATTCGGGTTACAAAGAAAAACAAAGGGGCATGTGGCGGCCTGGGGTTTTTCGGATAATAGCATGACGCATGGCTGTATCTCAGGGCCCACTCATGGCCCCTGCTGGGAGTCGAAATGCGGAAGCCTTGCCCGTATCCAGCATTGCCTGAACGAACTGAACGGGCCATCATACGGGCATGTTATTGCTTATTATGCATGGAAAAGAATAATTGTTGTTTCTTTACCCAAATATCTCCAGAAGTATATGAAAGAAAGAAAAGAGTACAGTAAAGAAGAAATCAACCGGCTTAAGACACTGATAAAAGAAGTCCCCCGTGAGAAAGCGGCGGACTTTGAAAAGAAATTCAGCGCCTGGAAAAAAATATGGCATACAGGGAGCCTTGCTTCCAGTTCTGATCCTTATACCCGGACAAAGACTGCTGAATTCCGTGAGTTGAAGGCATTAGGAAAAGAAATATTGCCTTTACTCGCCAGCAAACTGATGGATGAAACCAATTTCCTGGCTCTGCCTGCCTTTGAGGAACTGCTGGGCAATAAGAAATTGATCATCCGTATTGATGCAGCCGATGAAAAGGTATTGGAAGGTGAGCAGGGACGTACATTTCGCACAGTAAAAAAATACCTGGCCGGTTTATAAGATCGCCCGCCATTCAATTTATAGTGATGACCTGGAAGTTACCTGCCTTCCCCGGGCAGGATCGGGTCCCGCTTCTCTATTCATTATTTGAATAGAAACTGATTGCCGCAACATTGTCTTTGAATTTTTATTTTGATCACCCGGAAGGGAAAGAGCAAGATGAAAGATTCTCTTTGCGTCGTTTATCAAGGTATTTGGACTATTGATGTAAATAGCCGTATTGCCGGGAGTATCTTATCTACTTTGCTCTTAATTGAAATAATTTTTATGAAAAAGAAATGTTACACCCTGGTAATAACAATGCTGTTCACAATTGCAGGCATTGCTCAAAACCCATTTGCAAATTGGGCAGATGCCACAGATCTTCGTTATAGCAGCAGGCAGCCGGTTATTCATTACCAGCTTACAGTTGACTCTTCAGATCTTTCATCCATCAACATGGAAATGAGTATCACTAATATCCCTGATACTTTTCATGTTGCCATGGTTGCTCATCCTGAATATGATGACCAATACTGGCGGTACGTGGAAGATCTTTACGTGGAAACAAAAACAGGCAGGGGAAATATAATCAGAAAAGACAGCGCATTGTGGCAGGTAATTACAAAGGGCGGATCAGCCCATTTACATTACCGTATCCATCTTCCTGGAAAAGGTACTTTCCGATCTGCATGGAAAGCTTTTCTTTCTGCAGCAGGCGGCCTTGTTGGCGGACCGCATTGTTTTATGTATGTGACAGGAGCTACATTGGCTCCTTCGTATGTAACACTTAACATACCAAAAGGCTGGCAGGCCGTCACAGGGCTCAGCTCTACATCCGACCCAAATACTTTTTTTGCTTCTTCGGTGGGGATATTGATTGACGATCCCATCATGATCGGGAAA
>JBGPKR010000128.1:0-10050 GCA_041486045.1 Chitinophagaceae bacterium
TACGACGGAACATATCACCCGTCACTGTTTGAGCAACTTTCGTTGCTTTTATATTGAGATATGACTGTAAGGTAGAAAACTTATTATAACAATCAATATCCTGGCTGCAGAATTTATGCACAGGATAAGCACCTTGTTAAATATGAAGTCTTGCTTTTTTATCCATCAGTTCTTCCACCGTTTCCTTGTACATTTCATCAGGTACACAACAATCCACCGGGCAAACAGCAGCACATTGCGGTTCTTCATGAAATCCCTGGCATTCGGTGCATTTGTTGGGGGTGATATAATAGATGTCGGTAGCTACCGGTGGATTTTTCTGATCGGCATCCACCACCGTTCCATCCAGTAATGTAAACGGTCCTTTTACAGTATTGCCGTCAGCAATAGCCCATTCCACGCCACCTTCATAAATAGCATTGTTGGGACATTCCGGCTCGCAGGCGCCGCAGTTGATACATTCTTCTGTGATCTTTATAGCCATAGTAATTAAATTATAATTTAGGGTTCAGGGTTACATTTGCTGCAAATTTAATTAGAGGGAATGAATTTACCATATCGTATTGATTTATTGGTCCGGCTGGGTGAATATATTTTATCGGGTGAGGAACCATGGCAACAGGCCAAAGAAAAAGCGGGGTATGAAAACGGGTGGTTCATCCCTGAATTTGTCGATCTGGCCATTCAAAATATAGCCAGGTCTTTTTTGCAAAAAGAGATACTAAAGGACTGGTCGTACTCTTATCAACTTCAAACCTTAAACCTAAAACCTCAAACAATTGGCATTGTCATGGCCGGCAATATCCCCCTCGTTGGTTTTCATGATCTTCTTTGTGTATTGATCAGCGGTTATAAGGCCAGGATCAAACTTTCTTCCAAAGACAAAGTATTGATCAAACATCTGGCAGAAAAACTGGGCGAATGGGATAGCGAAATAAACAACCTCGTTCAGTTTTCTGAAATGCTGAAGGGCTGTGACGCTTATATCGCTACCGGGAGTAATAATTCATCCCGGTATTTTGATTATTATTTTGGAAAATATCCTCATATTATCCGGCGCAACAGGACATCTGTTGCTATCCTGGCCGGCGAAGAAACGAATGAGGAACTGGAAAAACTGGCCAATGATGTGTACCAGTATTTTGGTCTTGGTTGCCGCAATGTGACTAAAATATATGTTCCAAAAGAATATGATTTCATACCCTTACTGGAAGCATTCAAAAAATATAATTGGCTGGCCGACCATCACAAATACAAAAACAACTATGATTACAACCTGGCCCTGCAGCTGCTGAATAAAAAGTACTACATGACCAATGGCTCTATCCTGCTGGTTGAGGACCCGGCCTTTTTTTCCCCCATCAGTCAACTGAATTATGAATATTATACTGAAAAAGACAGTTTGATGGAAAACCTGGCAGGAAATGCTGACCTGCAATGCATCGTGGGTAAGGGTTTTACCCCTTTCGGGAAAAGCCAGTCGCCATCCATCAATGACTGGGCCGATGGAGTTGACACGCTACAATTTCTATCCAATCTTTAAATCAGGCTTTTTAAAAACCGGATTTCTTGATAAATTTACAGGGTCTTTGAAGTACGAAGCTCTTAGTAAAGATTTGTTAAACTAAACAGGTGGCAAACAGCCATAACCTGACAGTTTGTTACTTTGTATATAAAGGCATAAAATTTGATAAAATTGCCGGATAAAAGAAAAACCTATTAAAATATAAAGCGCTATGAAACTTAAACAATTTTTGCTGATCATTGCAGTGAGTGCAGTGTCTGCCATTGGCAGCGTATGGGTTTACAGTAAAGTGACCCACAAGAATTCAGCCTCCTTCGTTCAGTCTGCCGATGGAAAACCACCCGTAAATTATGCAGGCTTCTTGGATAATGGCACCGGTACCGGTGATCCTATTGACTTCACCAAAGCGGCTAATGCTGCGGTTCCTGCCGTGGTACATATCAAAACAAAGATCCCGGCCAAAAAAATAAGTAACCAACTGCCCCGCAGCCGGGGTAATGACATGGAAGATTGGTTCAACCAGTTTTTCAATATGCCCTTTGGCCCGCAGAATCAACCTGAACAAAGAGCATCCGGCAGCGGTGTCATCATCAGTGAGGATGGATACATCATCACCAATAACCATGTTGTTTCAGACGGCGGCACCGGTGTAGCTGATGAAATATCGGTAACACTCAGTAACAAAAAAACATATAAAGCAAGAGTGATCGGCAAAGACGCCAGCAGCGATATCGCTGTATTGAAAATTGATGGTAACGGATTCCCTTTTTTATTATATGGCAACTCCGATAATGTAAAATTAGGACAATGGGTGCTTGCCATTGGTTACCCGCTTACATTAGAAACAACAGTAACGGCAGGTATCGTTAGCGCCAAGGGAAGAAATCTTAATATCAATAGCCGTCAAAGCAATACTCCGATCGAATCATTTATACAAACAGATGCGGCCGTGAACCAGGGCAATAGCGGCGGCGCCCTGATCAGTACTGACGGGCAACTGGTCGGAATTAATTCTGCCATCTATGCCCCCAACGGAACTTATGCCGGTTATTCATTTGCGATCCCGGTAAACCTGGTTAAGAAAATCGTGAACGACCTCATCAAATTTGGTGATGTTAAAAGACCCTACCTGGGTATTTCGGCCGACCAAGATAAAATTGATGCAGGCGATGGCGCCCATATCGGCGAAGTGGCCAAAGACGGCGCAGCAGCATCCACCGACCTGAAAAAAGGGGATGTGATCACCAAAATCAACGATGTGCCCATCAATTCATGGACAGAACTACAGGCCACTGTTTCATCCTATAATACAGGAGAGAATATAAATATCACGTACAAAAGAGACGGGAAAGAAAAAACCACCTCGGCAACCTTAACAGGTAAAACAGGAACTTATGATCAGTTGGCTT
Source organism: Chitinophagaceae bacterium (assembly GCA_041486045.1). GTDB lineage: Bacteria > Bacteroidota > Bacteroidia > Chitinophagales > Chitinophagaceae > JJ008. The sequence continues at coordinate 2,935 of JBGPKR010000128.1, forward strand.
CTTCAGCCAGTGTTGGCGAAAAATTAGGAGCTGAACTGGAAACACTCGACAAGAAAAAAGCTTTGCAATATGAAATTGAAGGCGGGGTGCTGGTAAAGAAAATAAAAAACGGCGGGCCTTTCAGCAAGACAAAGATGCAGGATGGTTTTATTATCACCAGTGTAAACGGTATTGATATTACCAGCATTGACGAATTAAGCCAGGCGATCAGAAGCCTTCGCGGGGAAAGTATCCAGTTGGAAGGGATGTACCCCGGCTACGAGGGTATTTACCGGTATCCGCTGAATATTGAGGAAGAATAAATCAATTTCAATAATTGAAAAAATAAGATCTAAAGGTCACCCCAAAAAGGTGACCTTTTTAATTCCATAAGTTTCTTTTTATTTGATTCAACATTATGAAAACTCACTTTCTCATTCCTTATTTCTAATTCCTTATTTCTCATTTTTCATATACCAGGTACTCCCATCCCTGCATTTCAAAACTCTTTTCATTCGTAAAATCATTGGCAGCGCCTGAAAAGGCATTTTTAAAAATCCCGGTTACTTTTTCATCCATGATATCCAAATGAAGTTTGTTTTGTGATGAAAGATTAAGCAGCACAAGCACTTCTTTATTGCCTTTCTTTCTTAAATAAGCAAATACATGTTTACTGTCAGTTGTTTTGATACGGAATGTTTGTACCGTGAAGTCACCGGCACGAAGGGCCGGGTGATCACTATGGAGGTTCAGCAATGTTTTATAAAAATCATGCAGTTCATTGTTGCCGGTCCGGTGAATGGTATCCTTGTCAAAAAAATCAATTCTTTTTTTATTGGGCAATTCCTGCCCGGAATAAATTAATGGTATCCCATTCCATGTTGTACTGAAAACCGCCAATGACTTCGCCATATCGCCATATTTTTCATATTCCGTTCCGTTCCAGCTGTTCTCGTCATGGTTAGTGGTGAACCATGACCTCATGGTGCTGTCACCCAGGTCATCATATTTTTTTAACACTGTGTACAATGAATCAATTGCCAGGTGTTTTTTATAGAAATCTTCCGTCCGGTGCATCCATGTCCAGGTATAGCTGGCATCAAAGGCTTCGCCGTATTCAGGTTTTTCCAGTTCATCAAATTCACCCAGCCAGAATAAATGTTTTACTGTATCCAGTTCTTTTCTTGCTTCTTTCCAGAAAGGAAGCTCCACCCAAAATGCAAGATCACAGCGAAAGCCATCAATGTCACATTCCGTTACCCAGAATTTCATGGCATCGATCATCGCTTTTCGTAAAGCAGGATTATTATAATCCAGTTCAATGATATCATCCATGCCGGACGCAATCTTAAAATCATTGGTAGCCGGATCTTTTAAATAATAATCCCGGTGTTCTTTTGCCCATACATGATCCCAGCCGGTATGATTAGCCACCCAATCAATAATTACTTTAAACCCCATTTCATGTGCCTGCCTGAGCAGTTTCTTAAAATCATCCGGTGAACCAAATTCAGGATTAATAGAAGTGTAATCTGAACAGGCATAGTAGCTGCCCAACGAACCCTTCTTATTTTTTTGGGCAATGGGAGTGACGGGCATGAACCACAAAGTTTTCACTCCCATTTCTTTCAGCCCTGGCAATTCCCGTGCAAAAGCATTAAAGGTTCCTTCGGGAGTATATTGCCGCAGATTCACTTCATATATATTGGTGCTATGTGCCCAGCCGGCAGTCTTAAATACAGAGTTTTTGTCCATTGAAACGGATTATTGTTTTGAATCATTCTTACAACTTACCCGGAATGATAGGGATCCAATCGTAAACAAAAGTTTAAGCATGCCTGTTGTTTGCTGTGAAAATAAGAAAAACTGAGGTATGAGGTCTGAGTACCGAGTTCATAGTTCGGAGTTCAGAGTTCGGGTCCTAAATCCAGTAGTTAACTTCTGAGATATGACTTCAAACCTCTGAGCTCCAAACTATGAACTCCAAACTCCAAACTCTGAACTATGAATTCTGAACTCCGGCTTTACTAAATTTGCTCTATGAAGAGTTTCGAAGTTCCCATCATTTACCGCAGTCCGTTAATTTCTGCTATTAAAAAGAAGCGGAAAGAAACGGATAAGATGAAGAAGCCTGCCTTGCCGGCAGGCAGGGACTTCACTCCCACCCTGCTTGACTTCGGACCCTTACAGATTTACCTGGCCCGGCATTTTGGCTTTTGCTATGGTGTGGAAAATGCCATTGAAATTGCTTTTAAGACCGTTGAAGAAAACCCCGGTAAAAGAATTTTCCTTTTGAGTGAAATGATACATAACCCGCAGGTGAATGCCGACCTGCAGGCACATGGTATTGTATTTTTACAGGATACCTATGGAAAACAACTGATACCTTTTGAAGAAATTACAGCTGATGATATTGTGCTGATACCTGCCTTTGGCACCACCCTGGAAATTGAAGAAAAATTAAAGCGCATTGGTATTCAAACCGAAAAATATAACACTACCTGCCCCTTCGTGGAGAAAGTATGGAACCGCAGCGAAGCGATCGCTAAAAAGGATTACACAGTTATCATTCACGGCAAACCAAAGCATGAAGAAACAAGAGCCACTTTCTCCCATGCCGCTTCCAATGCACCATCCGTTATTGTAAAAGATATGCTGGAAGCAAAAGCATTAGCGGGATACATTACCGGTAAAAAATTGGCAGCTGATTTTTATACTGAATTCAAAGGACAATTCTCGGATGGTTTTGATGTGGAGAAAGATCTGCAAAGGATCGGCGTTGTCAACCAAACCACCATGCTGGCCAGCGACACACAGGCCATTGCTGATCTTCTGAAACAGGTAATGATAGAAACATTTAAGCCCACTGATCCCGAAGTAAGATTTGCTGATACAAGAGATACACTTTGCTACGCCACCAACGATAACCAGACAGCCGTAAGCGGCATGCTGGAAACCAAAGCGGACCTGGCTATAGTTGTTGGCGGTTATAATTCATCCAATACTTCTCATCTGGTGGAGTTATGCGAAGAAAAACTGCCCACTTATTTTATCAATAATGAAGAGAAGGTCTTATCAGCCGATAAAATACTTCATTACAATTATCATTCAAAAACAGAGTTGCTGACCACTGATTTTCTCCCGAAAAAAAAGCCGGCAAGGATTTTAATTACCAGCGGCGCTTCCTGCCCGGATGCGTTGGTGGAGGGAGTGATAAATAAACTAGTGAATTTTTATAAAGAAAATAAACCCATGGGTGAAATAATGGCACAGTTCAGTTCATCATTTCAATGATGCATAAAACTTTACGATCTGCCTCATATCCTCTTCCTTATTGCAACGAAGATTATTTTGCGAGATATAATCTAATAGCTTATCATTTTGGCCAAAAGCATCCCTGATAGCAGAACAGGCCTTGCTGGATTTATAAAGTATCGCTCCCGACAAAAGATACAGATCCCCCTGTATTTCAAATTTTCTTTGCTTTTCCGAATTCAGGGGCTGAACTTCCCAAATAAATACCCATAACTTTTTTAACAATTTTAGTTTACCTCCATCTTCTAATACCTGGTAAAATCCAGCCCCCCCCTGGTCGAGGTTGCAAAGAAATACCGTATTGTTCCAGGCAGAACCGGAATCAATGATTTTCACGGCCTCAACATTCATGGCCATTTGCATCTCTTCCCCGTCAGCATTTACAAAATGAATGGCATTCGTATAGATGTTGAGCCTTATTGATATACTATCATAAGTCTGGGCACTACCCACCACTTTTATCCTTGCCAGTAACCATTTGTCGTCCAGGAAGGGAGAACCGTCAATACCTTTAAATGGCTTAGGATCGATAGGAGTGCTGAATACATCTCTCAGATGAGTTGGCGGTGGAGGACTTAGCTGGTTATTAGGAAGATTACCGAAAGGGTTCTGCGCAAGAACGCTACAGAAACAAAAGGTAAATACCATTCCAAATGCTCCTTTCATGATATCCCGTTTAAAGGATAACCAAGTTACTTCTTTTAAACTAAATATTATGCCTTACTTATACAACATCTCATAATACTCACCCGCCATCCGGTTGCTGTCGAACTGGAAACGTACATCCCGCATCCCGTTCTTCATGACCTGCCGCCAGGTATAATAATCATCGTAGTATAAAGGAAGAATCTCTTTCTCTAAAATATCGTACAAATGATTCAGGTCATATTCATCCTGCTCATGCACCGCCATATTTGCATAATCCGTTTTGGGCACCACAAAACCATTATGACCATGATTGATGAATTCGGGTATCCAGCCATCATCCGTGGAAAAATTCACGGCCCCATTCATGGCGGCCGTCATACCACTGGTACCTGATGCTTCCCTGGGTACCCTCGGGTTGTTCAGCCATGCATCGGCGGCTTGTTTCAAACGCTTAGACAAGGAAAGTTCATAGCCGATCAGCACTGCCATATTATTATACTGTTTGCTTAAATGCACCAGCTGGTTAAACTCACTGATGGCAGGATGATCCACCGGGTAAGGCTTTCCTGCCCAGATGATCTGCACCGGGTATTTATTATCCTTCATCAGTTTGCCAAAACGTTCTTCATCGGTTGTCAATAACCCGGCTCTTTTATAACCAGCAAAACGCCTGGCCCAGACAATCGTAAAAACATCAGGGTTAAAAATTTTACCCGTTTGGTCTGCTACAATTTCAAAAGCCCTTTTTTTCAAATATTTTTTCCGGTCATCAATGCCATAGTCGTCGCCGGCTTCCAAAAACTTATACAATTGCTTGTCGGCCCAGTAGCGCCAGTTTTGTGCATTGGTTATGGAAATGATGGGACAAATATTTTCATACTTACTCCACAGAGTCCTTGATACATTTCCATGCAGTTGCGATACCCCATTGGCCAGTTTTGCAAATCGTAATGCTGCCAATGAATGGCTGAACTGGTCGGCGGAATTGCCTGTAAGCTGTTTTACCTCATCAACCGACAGGCCGCAGAAATAACTCATTTTAAAACAGAGATAAATATCATGCTTTTCATTCCCTGCTTCTTCCGGTGTATGCGTGGTAAATACAAGTCTTTTTCTTACTTCTTCGATATTGTTCTGGTACTTTTTATATAAATAGAAGGCAGCCGATAATCCATGCGCTTCATTCAAATGATATAGTTCGGGATCAAAACCAATTTCATCCATCAGTTTGGCGCCGCCAACACCCAGTAAAATAAATTGCGCCACTTTGGTGGCCACATTGGCATCGTACAAACGATGTGTTATCGTTTGTGATACATAATCATTCTCCGGAACATCTGTGGATAATAAAAAAAGCGGTGCGGTCTTAAACGTTTCAGGATCCAGGTAAAAAACTTTCACCCAAACAGGATGTTCATGGATATTTACCTGGAATTTGATGCCGGTATCTTCCAGGAAACAGAATTGCTTTTCATTCCAGGCCACGTCCAGTGTCTGGTCCTGGTTGCGTTCCTGGTCGTAATAACCATACTTCCATAAAATGCCAATGCCAACCAGGTTTTGTTTGAGTTCATAAGCGCTGCGCAAATGCGAACCCGCCAAAAAGCCAAGTCCGCCACTGTAAACCTTCAGCGGCTGATGGGTGGCAAACTCCATGGAGAAGTAAGCAATTTTTTTGGCATAACGGTCATCAACCGGGTACGGAACGGAAAAATTTGTAAAACTCATAATGTGTTCTATTTACACGAAGCTGCAAGATAAAGGTTAATCCTGAATTGAAAGATACCAGGGTTAGTTTTCCGGATTTATACACAGGTTGTTGAAAAAACAGCAATTGCTGTGATTGATCTTGAGGAGGGATTATTTTTTATGCACAGATTTTTTCACAACGGGTTTTGGTCTTGTATCTTTTTTCCTTGGAAAACTTCCGTCAAACAAACATTGTAAACCCCTGCGTGAACCACAACCTTCTTCTTCTTTCAATGATACAGACCCGGAACTGAAAATAAATTTCAGGATGCATGGATCGCCGTCCTCCCGGTATTCTGCCGTGTTTGGGGTACGAAACAGGGCTTCTCCTTTTAATTCACCGGTACACTCCCCGTTATTTTTTTCGAAATGCACAAAAAAACGGATGCGGTCATTTTTCCGGCCGTCACGGATAGAAACCAGATTCATTTTCCCCGATCCGTAATCAGCTGAGAATTTATTTTTGCGGGGCAATGTATCGATCGGGTTAATGAGTTCAGTTGGTTTGTCTTCCAGCGCATCCGTCATGATCAGCATGAAATTTTTTGTTTCTGCATTCAGCACATATACATCTTTTCCCTCACTCATGCTTCCGTTAGCATTTTTGCGTAACACTGTTTTAGTAATTGTATATTTCCGGTCCAAGGTTACTGTTTGCAGGGTAGCCGGGCTGGCATCCGGGCGGAGACCCGTCAATGCGGAAATAAATTGTTGTTTCTTATCAAAAGCAAGGATGAGGACAGCCTTCTTATCACTGGTCACTGCCTTTACAAAGAGGTAGGTTTCAGCTTTGGGTTCTTCCGCCTTTCCCAATGCATATATTTTCGGCTTCGCTGTTTTTTCAAAAATTTTATTTATTACGGAATCAGGAACAAACTGTGTAAATACTTTGTAACTGATCAACAGGGAATCTTTTTCTTTTTTTGGTAAAATACTGTCGGCCAGCTGGTAACTTAACTTAACGGGCTGAAAGAATTCAATAAAATCAGATACTGCTACAGGTTCTTCCCCGGACATGGATGGTTTCTTTTTATGCCTGCACCCCGCCATCAAAGCGAGCGCAACCAGTAACAATGCTGATTTTCTTATTCCGGTCATTGGGGAAATTGTAACCCGAATGTAAGCGATTCCCGAATAAGATAATAACCAGAACCAGATAATAACTAATAGTTAAAAGATAATAGTTACTGAAAGCAGTCATGGGTTTACCGGTTTTAGTTGCCAAATAACAGGTCGCACCGGTTCTGTTAAGATTTTTCTGGCTTTATGCACTATTATCTATTATCTGTCATCTATTATCTATTATCTTTTATCTATCATCTTTTTTGATAGTAAATTTTGAAAATTGAGTAAAATATTTTAGGTTTGTCTAAAATTATTTTTAGACATGCTGAATTATTCTACCAGCGAAGAGAATTATATCAA
>JBGPKR010000129.1:0-10050 GCA_041486045.1 Chitinophagaceae bacterium
AACTTTTACCAAGCCGATAGCAAGTTTTAAAATAAATAACACCGTTGAAATAAACCATAACCGTAATACGATAATGGAATTATGGACGGTTGATTTTCAGAATAATTCAATTAATGCTGATACTTATTACTGGGATTTCGGAGATGGGAAATATTCCACTGATAAAATCCCGGCAGATGTATTTTTTGCTCCCTGTCAAAGGACGGTCACTATTAGTTTAACCGTTAAGAACAGGGCCGGCGAGACTTCTTCAATTTCGCAAGACTATTCTATACAATGTTCAAAGATGGGACAACCGCATTCCCCGGTTTCCGGACAGTACTGAAAAAGTATTTCCTGAAAACCCCGTTTTATGTTACTTCTTTTTATTAAGCTTTCTATAATTTATAGTTAGTTAGTAGGTTATTCAATTATTATCCAGAAAGAAGGGAATTTTCTTGCTCTTCCATCAGGAAATAATGCCCGTATGTTATCAATCGTTAAATAACTGCTCTTATCTGCATTCCTGATCAATTCTATTTGTTTGGCTGAAAACTGATTTCCTGTTACTGATGCATCAATAACACTATCTTTAATTACAACGGTTAGAATAAAAGAAACTACCTGGTAACAGTCTTTAAGGAAGCAGCCTGGCGGGGTGGCTGACAAAAAAGGATGATTAAGTAGTGTGTCCCTGCTGATAGTTTTACCATACATCTTTGCTATCGTAGCTACAGTAAGATCGGGTTCGGGTATAGCTATAGATATGAACCGTTTCCTGAAAATTTCCTTTTTCCCTTTATAGATCCGGATGAAGCAACTATCGGAATATGTATTCGTTCGGACTATATATCGGTTTTCTCCTGCTGTAAAAATGGAAGTACCGGGTGTATACTTACTTTTGTCTGCAGGAAAAATGGTAATCCCGCCTCCGGAAATAGCGATAGTATGATCCGGAGATATTTTAAGCCCTACGATCTCTATCGGGTTGTCTACACCAATATAAAAATAGTTGAGTGTACTATCTGTCAGCCGGGGGCAAATGATATTTATCTGCGCTGAAGTTTTAATCGCAGCTGTGAATAAAACACAAATGATAATTGATCGCATGTAAATTAAGAACGAAAAGAAAGATGATTTCTTGTGCAGGAAGAATTCACTATTGACAATTCACCATTCAAGAATGCTACCTGATCAAAGCCAGCGTTCCTTTTTGGGTATACATTTTTTTATCCCAACCAAGCCCCTGGAACATCCACACATATACTCCTGTTGATTGCAACAGACCACCGATCTTACCATCCCATCCGGGCTGGTTGGGATGATGATCGTACACCAGTTGCCCGCCACGATTATAGATCCTGAAGTATTTCAGTTGTTTGATGCCAAGCATGATGGGTTGGATATAATCATTCAAACCATTGTTATCAGGTGTGAAAGCTGTGGGCACATACACTTTCACTTCTTTTATAACTTTTACAAGCTGATTGTCTACCGTTGTGCATCCCGCGGTTGTTTTTATACTGATGCTGTATAACTGTTCAAGTTCTGCGGATGCAGTAAATAAAGGATTCACGATCGCCGGGTCATTAAGATAGACGGATGGTTCCCATAACACAGATATACCAAATGTTCTTGCCTGTAATTCTGCAGGGATGTTTATTATCGCATACTGCAACGGGTAAGTAATGCCCGGTCTTGGCGATTCAATTACAATTTCCTCCGTTCTTGTTGAGATGCTGCAACCATCCGTATTGACAAGTGTTGCATAATACCTGCCCGATTGATTTACTTTAAAACTGGCCTGGTTGGCGCCTGTAATTGGACCGCCATTCCTGAACCACTGTATATTGTTAGTTGGCTGCACCGTCAATACAGCGCTGTCGCCGGTATTGATGCAGAAAAGCGATTTGCCTGTCAGTTGCATTGAACTATCAATAATTGAAGCATTTACAACAACGATATCCTTGTTAATACAACCACCGCCAAAGCTGCTGACGGTGAGTTCATACTGGGTAGTGACAGCCGGGCTTGCTCTTGGATTTGCGATAAGAGGGTTTGACAACCATGTTGAGGGACTCCAGGAATAATTAACAGCTGGTTTTGGTATTGTTCCGATGTTAACGGGGTTATTGTTGCAGGAAAGCACATCAGGCCCTGCATTTGCTATAAGTGATAATGTATCCACCATATTGGCATACAAAGTATCCAGGCAACCGTACCCGGCATAAGGGACCAGTTCAACGGCCAGGGTAGTACCGGGTGGGGGAGGTGGGTGTAAATAGAGGGTTTGCTGTGTTCCCAAAACCTGCGTGAATGTATTGTTGTACCATGTATAGTTTTGGTATCCGTATGGAGCAATAACATTAACAGCTGTATCATCAGGACAGTAGGTAGCCCCGGTAAATTCACTGCTGCATTCGGAGTTTACATCAATGTAAGCATATCCAAAATGCCTTCGGAACGTGCAATCTGAAGTTTTAAAAAAGAGCCGGATGGTTTTTCCTGCCATACCATCTAAATTAATTGAAACAGCCGACCAGTCTTTACACCAAACGGGCGTATTATCAATTGGATTAGGTGATTCAAAAAAACCGGGCAGCAATGAACCATAAGGAATGAAAGTAAAAGAAGAGCAATCGATAAGTATACCGTCTGTAACATTTGTAATTTCAGTAACCATCCTTGGTTGTTGATACACCTCGTGGTTAGGATCCTGGAACACCACGGCATAATGATAGATCAGTGAGTAAACAGGCTGATCCGCCGGAATTATAAATTCATAAGATATCCCTTCAGCCTGACCCCCGGCCTCGCTATTGCCCAGCCGGATAGAATAGCCACTGCCATTAGGACAATTGACTGAAAAACCTCCAAAAGGATCCAGTTCGCCGGAGTTTGCAGCATACAAGGTTTGCCTGTCATAAACCGGCCCTCCTGCATTATAAAGATCAAGCACATTTTGACCATTCACTGCAGTTGCAGCTCCAATATAGCAGGTCCATCCGCTGAAATCGCCTCTTTCAAAATCAATATTTGGCGGGCAATTCTGGGCATTTATAATGCAAGAAATCAAGCTGAACGATAACAGGCACAGGACTTTCTTTCGCTTTCCGGGAAAGGAATAACTGATTTTAATATTTTGGTTGACGGGCCGCTGCACAGGCGAAGTTTGAGATTTTACTTAAAGGTAGATATTAACTTAAGAAAAACGGAAAGTCGTTACCCGGGGTTGCCGCTGATCTTCTGCCGGGATCAATAAAAGCAGGATGGGAAAACAATATGAAGAGAAGTTTGAAACTGGTACTCAAAACAGGTTGTAAGGAGGAGACTTTCAGAACTATTAAAATATATTGGGCACTTTGAATATCAGGCCATAATTCAAAGAATGTGTTTGCGCCAGCCAGGAGCAGCGTATTCCAATATCAAAGGGAAGAAGAAACCGAAGCAGGTTTACATCAGCCGTCAGCTCAATGCCATAATTATTATACTGCCTGCTTTGCTCTGCAGAATTAGGAAAACTTAATTTACCAATACCGTACTCTGCAAAAAAATCGGCTTTTATCCGCTGAAAATAAAAGAATCCATTGAACAGGGATGCATCAGGGTAACATAGAGGTAATTTATAATCCACCGACCATAAATTCCACTGATGAAATAACTGGTTACTCTTGTTGCGTACAAAATCAAACCGGTTTTCAAAATGATAATTACTGTTATCATCTTCCTGCCAGCAAGCCCGCAATTTTACAGAATGATGTTTGAAGAAACCCGGTACATAAATGCCGGCATCAATGGCAGTTTGCCGGGCATTGAAAAAGCTTCCGAATGGTGTATTCCGGAAAGTGAATTGCAGTGTTGTGCCAAAGCGGGGGCCAACATCCCTGAGACTTTGCCTCAACCGCATATCCCAGGCGGCATCATATTGCATGGAATAAAAATTGCCCAGTTTGTCTTTGTTGAATCCGTTATTTCCAAAACGCCGGTTCAACGCAGCAAAATCGGTATAGCTTCCCTGTACGGAAAAATTTAATTTCCGGGTATAAGGACCGCCGGACAGATTAAATGGGAGGCCAATGCCAAGGTTAAGATTTTTAGACCTGATGAGGTCATAAGTAATATTATTGAGCGTTGTTTCACCTTCTTTTTTGGGAAAAATCGTTTTCCTTCTTTCATCATAATAAGAAAAAAAGAATTGCGGGTACAGCCCCTGGTAACTTAGCCTGAAATATTTGCCAAACCTTTTTTCATCATTATTATACCGGAAACCGGTTTCAAGCGTAGTGGTGCTCAGCATATCCACGGACCTGAGTCCAAGACTTATCTCCGGAAGATTACTGATAGGGTCAATACCCCAGCCGTAAATTTTTATCGCATGGGAAATTCTTTTATAGGAAGTGGCCGGATAGACCGAATCAGGGATATGTGCCAGGATATTACCGGCTTCCTGCCCGGCAAATGGTTTGAAATATTCAACTTTTTTTTCTTCTTCCCTGTTGCCATCAATCTTTTTCCATTCAGTTGGTTTCAGCGGCATGACGGCTACCCGGAAACCATCCGCTGTAAAATCCTGGAAACAAATTCTTGTATTGTCTGCTGAGATGGAGGGATTGAAGGCCCCGAATTTCCTGTTCGTTACACGGTAAATGTTACGGTTAGTTGTATCAATCGCATAAATATTATCAATACCGGTCAGCGTTGAATTGTAAAGAACATAATTTTCATAGTCAACCGGCGCTGAAATGTTTTCTGCAACCGGGTTTAATATAGTGGTGATAGATCCCGTTTTGATTTCCACTTTTACAATGCTCTTATACCCGGGTGCAGCAAGTACCAGCAGAATATTTTTTCCGTCCCGGGTGAAATGAGGCTGGAGATATTGTTTATTGCCTGGGTTGTCAAATTTTTTAATGACTACTCCGGTCTCTGCATCCAGCAATACGAGGTTGAATTTATTACTGGTTGTTGTTTCCATCGTGGCTATCATTTTTCCATCCGGGGAAAAGCAGGGCGCATGGTAACGGCTGCGATGGGTCAGTTGCCTGATCTTTTTTGTTTTGGTATCCAGCGTTTTGATGACGGTATAATTCCTGGCGCCCCAGCGGGGATCATACGTGTATTCACTCCAGGTAACCTTATTGCCGTTTGTGCTGAGCATTGCATTATCATCCAACACACCGGATATAGCTATTTTTTTCTCAACTCCCTTTTTGGTCAGCAGGACAAATTGCGACTGATCAACAATGCTTGATTTATAGGCAAGGAAACTTCCGGTTTCCAGCCCGGCTTTTTGCACCAGGATGTTTCCCCCGGGGAGCCATTGAGGGAATTTATAATTGGTAAAAACTTTTTTATTACCTGTATCAAACCAGGAAACGTTTGCATCCTGCGCAGAATCCAGTTGCTGACCCCATAATTCTTTTAATTCAGCAGTCATTTTATTATAAAGACCTTCTGCATCGGAGCCTGTTATTTTTTTAATACTCCTGGAAAATGAAAATGGTAAGGGAGGCTTTTTATACGTGTAAGTGAGGATCTTGCTCCATACATCGGCCCCGTAATGATTCTTGGCATAGGTGGTCATCAGGTAACCCAGCAGGTAATGATTGGGAATGGCATTTTTCAGGGAACCGCATGCAGCTTTGATATAGGGAAATGCTCCCCGGGTTAAAAGTTGCGTCCGGAATGTGAGATCAAAAGAAGGGATACGACCCCTGCCTCCAAAACCCATCGAAGTTTCGCAACCAACGGCATCACCTTCCCAAAACCACCAGGGATTGGTAAGCCCCTGCATAACGGATGTGCCTGAATTTCCAAACAGGTAAAAAATATATTTACCCCAACCAACTCTTGTCTGATCCATTTGCACTACATGGCGGTATTCATGCAGGGAAAGTTCATCATACCAGTTGTTCAATCCCATGTTATTGGGATTTTGTGGTGGGGTAGAGAAAAATTCAGCCCGTCGGCCTTCTGAAGATACGAATGCGTTATTATCGGTTGTCTGGTTCTGCATTACGATGGGGATCTTTCTCGGCAATGATTTTAAAGAGGCTGCTACATCCCCGTAAGCGTTATCCAACGCATTAGCGATACGTTGCGCATCGTTTTCAATTTCTGATGGATAAATGACCTGGAAGTGACGGGTTTGAATCTGTTTCCATTTCAACCGCGGCGGAGATTGTCCCAATGGAGCAACAGCCTGTGAAGATAATTGAACAGAGATAAAAGCACATGCTATGAATAACAGAATTGCCCGCATATAAATATCAGTTGCCTGGTGCAAGATCAACATGTAAATATAAACAGTAGCCGGGAAAACTGTTAGCAGTAAAGTCAATGCAATGATCAAATAACAGCTTAATAACAATTCAGGGATATTTACATTTGCATTAATCATTCCATTACTCTTTCTTATCTTCCCCGTCCGACCCCGATCAAATCGGAGGCGGGCTGTTTAATTATGTCTGCGACTTCATCCCTTGCCAGGAAAATCGGTTTTTGGTCTGCTACCTCCATTATTATCGGCAGTATCATAGGTTCGGGTGTATTTAAAAACCCATCCGACATGGCGCAGCAGTTGGGTTCGCCTGTCTGGCTGACATTAGTATGGGTAATTGCAGGTTTGTTTTCTTTATTCGGCGCATTGATCTATGCTGAATTGGGTGCTATGATTCCGGAGACAGGAGGCATCTATGTTTATTTCCGGAAAATGTTTGGCGACTTTGTGGCCTATCTCTACGGTTGGGCTGCCTTTTCGGTCATTAATACGGCTTCTGTGGCTGCCATTGCTTTTGTTTGTGCATATTATGCTGACTATTTTCTGCATCTGCCAGAATTTTCTGAAGTAATAGTCAATAATAATATATCGCATATTCCATTTATCGGGGACTTGTATCCTCTCAGGGATTTTGGGGTAAAAATGCTGGCGGTAACCCTGGTGATCGCATTAACCTTTTTAAATTATGTGAGTGTAAAGGCCGGTTCTTATTTCCAGGTCGTTTCCACATTTCTTAAAATGGCCGTCATAGCTGCTTTGATATTTGGGATCTTTCTTTCCGGTCATGGGAGCATTCAAAATTTTTTCCATGCAGATATGCCAAAACATGGCGCTGCCTTATTAAGTGGCATTATTGCTGCCATGACGGGTGCTTTCTTTGCCTATGATGGCTGGATCAACATTGCTTCTATGGCAGGTGAAGTAAAACAACCGCAAAAAAACATTCCCCGGAGCCTGGTTGTTGGAGTGTTTGCCTGCATTGCTGTTTATGTACTGGTGAACCAGGCTTATTTATATGTGTTGCCGGTGGAGAAAGTGGCGACATCATCCCTTGTTGCTACCGATGCGATGGTAGTAGCATTGGGCAATACCGGCGGGGCTATTGTAGCCGCGATGATCGTGATCTGTACGTTTGGCGCTATTAATGGCAACGTGATGGCTACAACAAGAATTACGTATGCCATGGGCAAGGATAAGGTTTTTGCCGGCTGGGCCGGCAAAGAGCATCAACGGTTTCAAACTCCCGGAAATGCATTGTGGCTGCATGGCATCTGGACATCCCTTTTCATCATTACGGGCTCTTTTGATATGCTGGCCAATATGTTTGTATTCATAACATGGATCGCTTATGGATTGGGCGCTGTTGGAATTTTTATGTTGCGAAAAAAAATGCGGGATAAAGAACGACCCTATAAAATATGGGGGCACCCGTTTGTAACCATTCTTTTTATAGGTTTTTCATTTTTCTACCTGGTCACAACGATATGGAATGATGTCAGTAATTACCTGGCACACAAACAGCCGGTCATTAATTCATTGTTAGGGCTTGTCATCACAGCCATCGGCATTCCTTTTTATTTTTATTTTAAAAGAAAGAATAAAAAAGCGGCAACGAATTAGAAGGGCAGGAGGGTAATGCGGGAATAATTTTTCAGGAAAAAACAGTCAGTACCCGTTTAAACAGTCCGCGGAAGATTTACGTAATTTAGTGGTCTAAGAAAATTTCATGAAAACAATTATTGTAACCGGCGCTTCGGGAAACCTCGGGCAGGCGGTGGTCAAAAAATTCCTGGCGGAAAATTATTTTGTGATCGGAACGCTCATTCCCAATGACACTGTTAAGATAAATATTGAAAGCAAAAATTTTGAAACTGCTATCGTTGACCTGGCGAATGAAGTTGCTGTAGGGCAATTTACTGAGCAACTGCTGGCCCGTCAGGGGAATATTGATGCAGCCGTACTTACGGCGGGTGGATTTGCTATGGGAAAAATTGCTGATACCAGAGCCACGGATATTGCCAGGCAATACCAATTGAACTTTGAAACGGCTTATAACCTGGCGAGACCTGTTTTCCTGCAAATGCTGAAACAGGGTAGTGGTAGGATTTTTATGGTAGGTTCCAGGCCGGGACTTGACATGCATAAAAGCAAGGGTATGGTCGCCTACGGGCTTAGCAAATCACTTATTTTCCGGCTGGCTGAATTAATGAATGATGAAGCAAAAGGAACTGATGTGGTAACCACGGTGCTGGTTCCTTCCACTATTGACACGCCGTCAAACAGGAAAAGCATGCCCGATGCGGACTTCAGCAAATGGGTAACAGCCGAAGCCATTGCAGAAGTTATTTATTTTTACTGTACAGATAAAGCAGCGGCACTGAGGGAGCCTGTAATAAAACTGTATAATAATGCCTGATCGATCATTGTAAAATTTATGGTATGAAAAAAATTTTTATCATCGTTCCTTTTTTTATTCTGCTTGCAGGAACCGGTTTTTCCCAATCCAAACTTGGTGAAGTGGCTTGTGTATATATGACCACAACCGATCTCGATTCTTCAGTAGCGCTGTATGAAAAACTGGGCTTTCAAAAAACCGGCTCCAATAATTTTCCTGTTCCCTGGGCACAGGTAAGCGACGGCAGCCTGCTCATCATGCTTAGAAAAGATGCTGTGCCGTATATCGGTCTCACTTATTATGTAACGGAGATAGAAAAAACTGCAGAACAATTAGAGAAAGACGGTATTGTATTTACCCAAAAACCAAAAGAAGGCGACCCGATCAAAAGATATTATTTCAAGAGCCCTGATGGATTCAATATCATGCTGGCCTCCAATCTTGGCGGCTTTAAGCAACCAACCGGAACGACGATACTGGATATGAAGCCTGCCGATTTTTCAAAAGCAGAACAATATCCCAATAAACAGTGCGGTGTGTTTGGAGAATTCTGTCACCCGGTCACTGATCTTACTGCATCGATCGCTTTCTGGAAAAAGCTTGGATTTACTTCAAAATACCAGGAGGCTGCTCCCTATCCGCATGCTATCATTACCGATGGCCTGATGATCATCGGCCTGCACCAGACAAAGGATTTCGATTATCCCGCCATCACTTATTTTGGTTTGGATACAGAAAAACGGATTCAGCAACTGAAAGAAAAAGGGTTGAAAAACTTTACTGAAGTAGCAGGGAAAAACAATCAATCGCTTACTACATGGGAAGGACAGCATTTCTTTATTTTTTCAATGGGGATGTAAATGGGTGAGTAGTGAGTTCATGAACCCACGCAGACTGTGGTAAATCATTTATCTTGCAGCCCTTCAAATTCTTCTATGCGCTACATGAAATGGATCGGGACCACTGCTGCTGTCTTATTAATTGTTTCCTGTTTTATTCCCTGGGTGTTTATTGAATCCAGGAATATCACTGTTAGCGGCATTGATGCCACGGGTACCAGGTTTGGCAAGCCGGGTTACTTTCATTTTTTCATGATTGCCATTTTCCTGTTATTTAGTTTTATTCAAAAAGTCGGTGCCAAAAGGGCCAATCTCTTAATAACGGCGCTTAACCTCGGTTGGGCCATCCGGAATTATTTCATCATTTCTGCCTGCCAGGGAGGCGATTGCCCGGAAAAAAAAACCGGTATCTACCTGATGCTGGCAGCTTCCATTCTTATGATGGTTTCAGCTTTGTTTCCGGATATGAAATTGCCGGAAGAGAAAGCCAGTCAGCTTTAGTGCGCATAAGGCCAATACTGTCCGGTTCCTCCTTTGATCCCTGCATTCACAGGTAA
>JBGPKR010000130.1:0-9980 GCA_041486045.1 Chitinophagaceae bacterium
ATGAAATAAGCGATTACTGCAAACTGCTTTTCCGGGACAACGACCAGCCTGTTCTATATGAAACACTGACTGAACAGCTATTGGCCGATGTCCAGTGTCTCCAGTATTATTTTAAAGAAAGCGCCCGCAGCATTATTCTTTGCCCGCTGAAAAAGCACGACGGGCTTATAGGCATTCTGGAAGTCATTTCTAAAACTCCGGGGCAGTTAAAACCGGTTCATGTAAGTAAGATTGAAGCAGCTATACCATTGTTTACACTTGGGCTTGAAAAAAATCTTGAGCAGCTCAATAACCAGGTGGATACTGTCATCAAGAAAAAATTTACGGCTGTGCAGCCTGCCGTTGAATGGAGGTTTACGGAAGCAGCGCTTAACTATATTGTAAACAAGCATGGCAACCCGGAAGCAAAAATTGAACGTATTGCATTCAATGATGTGCATCCGCTCTTCGGCTCGATTGATATCCGCAATTCTTCCACCGAAAGATCTCAATCCATACAGGCTGATATAATTGAACAACTGGAGATAGCGCAAAAAGTAGTAAGTAAAGCCCAGGCTGAAATGCCTCTCCCGCTGTTACAGGAAATAGAATTTAAAATTGAAAAACACATTGCTGCGGCATCAGATGTTTTGCAGTCAGAAGAAGAGTTGATCATCCACGACTTCATGCAGGGGCAGGTGGCATCCATATTCAATCACCTGCACAGTACCCAGCCCTCTGTGAAAAATGAAGTAGAGCATTATTTTGCTTCACTGGATCCTCAGCTCGGTGTCTTGTATCATCACCGGAAGGAATATGAACAGAGTATTTCCCGCATCAATGATACACTGGCCCGGTTTATTGATAAAGAACAGGTGGCAGCGCAAAAACTATATCCCCACTACTTTGAACGGTTCATAACCGATGGCCTTGAATTCAATATTCACATGGGGCAATCCATCACACCCCGCAAAAAATTTGACGAGATATACCTGCAGAATATGAAGATGTGGCAACTGACCGTACTGACCAAAGCAGCAAGGATTACGCACAAACTGGAAGAAGAATTAAGTCATCCTCTTCGCACCACGCAACTGATACTGGTACATAGCCAGCCGCTTTCTATCAGTTTCCGGACCGAAGAAAGAAAATTTGATGTGGATGGCGCCTACAATACCCGTTATGAGATCGTGAAAAAACGTATTGATAAAGTCCGTATCAAAGAATCCAATGAACGGCTTACCCAGCCGGGCAAGATAGCTGTTGTGTATTCCCAGGCCAAAGATGCTGCTGAATACATGGAATATATCGAGTTCCTGCAAAGCAAGAACCTCCTGAAGCCCGGTATTGAAAAACATGACCTGGAAGAATTGCAGGGGGTTATCGGCTTAAAAGCCCTCAGGGTGGATGTAAATTTTGATGACCTGTCCCCGGAAAAAAAAGTTGAACTATCTGAGACTACCTCTCAGCAATTACTGGGAAAATAATTTCTTCTTCTTTTTTATAAATAAAGCCGTCCCGATGAATCGGGACGGCTTTATTATTTTAAGTTATTTCGTTTCTTAATTAAAATTTCCAACCAAATCCAAACAACGGTATTTTGTCTTCACTTGATACAGCATAACTGACCGAAATAACAAGTCGGTTCAGCGGTGCAATCCAGAAACCGCCGCCAAAGCCTGTACCCATTGATCCGGTGTCATACGGTGCAGGGGCCCACACACGACCTGCATCGAAAAAAGCAAACATGCCAAAAGAAGCAGGAAACAGGTAGGTTTTCAGATTGGCTAATTTCAATCGCAGTTCTGTCTGGTTGAAGAATTTGGATTTTCCGGCAAACCTCTCCTTGCGGTAACCCCTCAGGTCTTCTTTGCTGCCAAGGTATTGTGCTTGGTAAAACTCAAAATTCATATTGTCTGCCATAGTAACACCGGCGCCGGTTCGGTTGGCCCATACCAGCCAGTTTTTTACAAGACTCACATAAAATGAAAACTCGGAGTACAATTGCGATACACTATTATAACTCTTGCTGTTGTTGCCAGATAAGTAACTGAAGGAAGTGTTCCAGCAAAAGCCCTTGCCTGGCAATGCAGGGTGGTTCCTCGTATCTATGTTCAGATTCAACTTGGCGCCGATATAGGATTGTCGTTTATCGAAGGCGCCCTGGTTGAGCCCGCTCAGTGGGTTCAGCTCCACATTTCTTGCTTTATTAAACTGGTCGGTGGAGTCATAAGAATAAAACTGGAAAGTGGGGCCGAAAGACAGCATTACTTTTTCTGAAAAGCGATGCCTCAGTTGCAGTGTAATATCCCCCAGGTCATAGCGGATACGATAAAACTTGAATTTGCCTGTCTTTGTTTTGTCATATACAGAGTTCATTCCATAGCCAAAAAAATTGGTGGTATTGTTGGGCCCTTTGTAATCTATTTCAGTAGTTATATCTGTATTGCGGCCAAACACACCGATAAACTCGTTATTATAGGATAGCCTTGTAGCCTTGGTGGAAAAAGCGTACAAGCCTTTAAACTGATGAAAGGATTTATACGGTGCTTTACGGAAGCCGTGGGTAACAATTTTAAATGTTGGGCCGAGATATATACCATCATCCGGATTATAGCCAAGGGTTCCAAAAACAGAAAATAAAGGATACTTATAATAGACCCATTTATACGAATTCACGATTGAGTCATTTGCCATCTTGTTTCTGAATGAACCGGTGACCGTATTACCTCCATCTCTTCTGTCATATACAATCGCCCCGCCTCCGGATTTGGAAGTGTTTTCGAACATATCCTTGCCATCACCGCCGATCATTCTTATTTTGATCCTGTCATTGGCGCCCTGCACTAAAAACTTATCATCTCCGTCCTTACCATATAACCTGATCTCCCTGGTTACTGCCGGATCAAATTTTCTTTCATACATTTTGACGGATTTTTCTCCGTCTTTATTGGTTTTATAAACCTGCACCAATACAGACCCGTCATCATTACGGTTAATTTCAAATAATTCTTTTTTCTCAGAGCCGGTGACACTGACAATCTCTGCGAGGAAACGATAATACTGCATTACGTCCGCAACAATGTAGTTACGCCGGTCTTTTAATGTTTGGGCAATCTTACCGGCAGAAATGTCCCTTATCTCAGCCGGCTGCTGAGCCATCGCCTGGTCAATGACCGCATCTGTCATTTGGGGTGCAAATTTTTCAACGGCCTGTTGCCAATCCTGTTCACTTAATTCATTTAAGAATACCCTGTCAAAATTCCGGGCTGCAAAATTAAACCGGGTAATATCATGTGCTTTTGGTTTGAATCCTTCCAATTGCGGTACAAGTGACTTGCCTTTGACAATACCGGGTAATAATCCCCGGTTGATATAAAAAGCCTGGTCCCTGTCTTTAGCTAACGGATAAAACACTTTACCCTTGCCCTGTTCATAAGCCCCCCAGCTCCATTGCCCTTCGTGGCGGTCAAGGTCCATGATAAACATATCCAGGATCCGTATTTTCAGTAATGCTGCCTGGTCCACATCATTATCATTATCCTTTTCTAATTTTTCCATCACTTCATCCGTGTTGTATCCTTTATCAACTGAATCAGGAAGTCTTTCCTCATACAGGGCCATCATATTGGCAAAGTCCTGGCGGAATTCACCCAGTTTCGGGTCATCAGGGATATAAACCAGTTTGGCGCTGCTATGTGGTATGCCTGCCGCTTCTGCAAGTATTGGAATAGATAAAGATGCATAGGGATATGATGCAGATACTCCGTCTGAAACAAGATCGGCTGCTGCTTCACTCTGCAGATCACCCGGTAATGTTTTACTGGTTATAAATTTAGCGATGGAACGTAGTGTGTATTCTCTTCCTGTAGGGTCTGCCAGTCTTAATGATTTGGTTTGTTTACCCCCGCCACGTTTCAGGGGAGTTAACCCCCCGTGTTCTGTGGACAGGTTAAGAACAGGCACTTTTATCTGTGCGTTCCATTCCTTACGGTAATTGGTACCCATCCAGAAAGCACGGGAGCCACTGGTGTTAAAATTGCCCCCGGCTGCTGTTGCTGAGTCCCCGTTTACCTGGGCTGTAGTATTATTATTTAGTGCTGACAGCAGGAAAGCCAATACTAGTAACAGATACATTCTCATGATTGCAGTTTTGGTTTAAGGAAATAACAGTTTGGTCACAATTTGAAAAGATACGATTTTTTGAAAAAAAAGCAAATTATCCGGAAATTATAAAAAATGACCAATTGCAGAAAAAGCTATTGATACGGGTTAGGCCAAACCAGTAAATCCGGATTCAGGTAGTTTCAAACATATTTTTTTATCTTGGCAGCTATTCGGGAAAAACTTTTGTGTAAATTGGAAGCTTTTACAGGGCAGCAAGCCCGGGTTTGCCGTGCAGACGCTACAGTGCCTTTGCCGCATTGACTACACTTGCATGAAAAAAATAAGGATATAACCAAGTTATTATTACGGGTGGGAATGAATAAAAATATTGTATGGGCTGGTCTGTTCCTGTTGCTGAATCAGAGCCTTTATGCTCAAAAAGATACTATCAGCCAGCGGATCGTATTGATAGGTGATGCAGGGCAACTGACCAATGGCAGGCACCCCGTGGTGGATGCAGTAAGAAGCTTGATACCCCTGGACAATAAAACAACGATCCTGTTCCTGGGTGATAATATATACCCTAACGGCTTGCCAATCGGAGAATTCAGTATGTACGGCAAATACAAGGCAGTTCTGGATTCACAGCTCTCAATAGCTGCCGGCACAGCTGCAAAAGTTTTCATGATACCCGGTAATCATGACTGGAAAAATGGTAGCCGTGATGGTTATGAGGCCATTCTCCGGGAACAGTTTTATGTGAACTTCCATTTGGACTCCCTTGGCAAACAAATGGTACAATTCTTTCCGGAAGATGGTTGTCCCGGGCCCGTAGAAATAAAAGTGGGCGATGATGTCGTTATCATCGCTTTTGACAGTCAATGGTGGTTACACCCTTATGATAAGCCCGATATAGAATCCGACTGTCCCTGCAAAACAAAAGATGAATTGGTGGATAAGATAGTACAGATAGCAGCCCGTAATGCCAAAAAACTGGTGATACTGGCTTGCCACCATCCCTTCAAGAGCTATGGCGTACACGGTGGTTATTTTACCTTAACACAGCACTTGTTTCCTTTTACCGATCTGTTTCACTCCGCTTATATCCCATTGCCTATTATCGGTTCTATTTACCCGTTGGCCCGGAAGGTATTTGGCACACCACAGGACCTGCATCATCCCGTGTATAAAGATATGATCGACCAAATATCCAGGGGGATCAAGAATGCAGCTCCCTATATCATATTTGCTTCCGGTCATGAACACAATCTTGAACATATAAAGGACAGCAGCTACGATTATATCATTAGCGGGGGCGGAAGTAAAAAGCAACGTGTTGTTTCATCAACCAGGAAAGGGCTTTTCACTTCTCCTAACCAGGGTTTTTCGGTCCTTGAAGTTTCTACCAATAAGAATGTATCAGTTACTTTTTACACGGCAACAACGGATAGTGTAACAAAAGTATATACAGCCAATCTTCTGAATTTCTCCACGATCCCAAACCGGTTCCTGGTTGATTCTTCCAGCTTCAAGGGAGATGATCCTTTTTTGAAATATAAGGATACCGTTACCAGTCCTGCCAGCCAGAATTTTAAAGTTGTAGGGGGATTAAGAGAAATTTTTACAGGACAAAACTACCGGCGTGAGTGGTCGGTACCGGTAAATATGAAAGTCTTTAATATTAAAAAAGAAAAAGGCGGTTTTACCATTGACCCCGAAGGCCTGGGAGGCGGGAAACAAACAAAAACGCTGACCCTAAGTGATAAGAAAGGGAGAAAATGGATACTGCGCACGGTAGACAAAAATGATAACCCCGCTATCCCGAAAGAATATCGTGGCGCATTACCCGATATGATGATGAAAGATTTTAATTCCGCCGCCCATCCTTATGCAGCGCTTGCTATCCCTTCTCTTGCCAGGCCCCTGAATATACCTGTTGCTCATCCTGAATTGTTTTTTGTACCTGATGATCCTGCTTTTGGATTTTACAGGCGATTGTTTGCCGGCCAGGTTTGCATGCTTGAGGAAAAAAATCCTTCACCCGATGGCTCAGATACAAAAAACACGGCGACCGTTTTTAATAAAATGCTGTATGAGAATGATCACCAGCCCAATGAGCCAGCCGTATTGAAAGCAAGACTTTTGGATATGCTTATTGGTGATTTTGAAAGGCATTTTGATCAATGGAAATGGATCGTAACAGATACAGGCAAAGGCAAGATTTATGATCCTATTCCCAAAGACAGGGACCAGGCTTTTTTCTATTCCGACGGTCTGCAGATGAAACTGGTCAGCGGCAGGGTCATGCCTTTCTTAAAAGGTTTCAGGCATGATATCCCTGATGTAGACTGGCTTGGATATACTGCAAAAGATTTTGACCGCATCTTTCTTTCCTCGGTAGATGCTGACGAATGGAAAAGATCAATTGCTGATCTTAAAGAAAAACTTACAGATTCCGTTATCAGTAATGCCGTGCATAAACTACCTCCGGAGGTTTTTGCCATTAGCGGAGAAAAGATCATTCAAAAACTGATCAGCCGCCGGGACCTCCTTCCCAAAAGGGCAATGGATTACTATAATTTTATTTCAAAAAAAGTGAATGTGATCGGCAGTAATGGTAAAGAATACTTCCGGGTAAGCAATACCGGGGACGGATTAAGGGTAAGGGTTTATGCCAGGGAAAGAGGAAACGACACAAGCTTTATCATGTATGACCGTGTTTTCAACCCTTCGGTGACAAAAGAGATCAGGCTTTTAGGACTTAATGATAATGACCTCTTTCAGATAGATTCAACTGCTTCTTCAAGGATCAAACTACGTATCATTGGCGGCCAGGGAGAAGATACGTTTGATATAAAGGGTAATGTTGTAAACTTATTATATGACCTTAAGAAAGAGGGTAATGGCAACTTCATCAAGCATTACAGCCGTTCCAAAAATCGTTTTTCCTTAGATCCGCCGGTCAACGAAAATACCATCACAGGTTTTGATTATAATACAAGCAGGTTCCCGGAACTGGTATTCAGTTATAATTCTGATGATGGCGCATTGACCGGGTTGGGTTTTTCAAAAACAACCCATGGATTCAGAAATCTTCCTTATGCCACCTACCAAAAATTTGCAGCTTTGTATTCTGTGCGTGGCGCCTACCAGCTGTATTACCGGGGCGAGTTCAACCATATTACCCGCAATACCGATCTGCTTGTACAGGCTAATTTTTTAGACCCGGCCCTCCGGAATTTCTTTGGGTTTGGAAACAATACAAAGACCGATCCTACAAAAAATTATGATTTTTACCGAAACCGTTATAAATCATTCGAGATGGAAGCGCTTTTTCGTAAGCGATATTTTGAAAAATTCCACCTGATGCTGGGCCCCTATTATTACCAGTACTCTAACCGGTATAAAGACAATACCGGTAACGTATTGGCAAAGCCTCAATTGGTTCACCTTGACTCTGCCGATATCTTCAGCAATAAAGCATACCTGGGCGGCAAACTGGCGCTTCATCTTGATAACAGGAACAGCGATCTTTTCCCCACGCGGGGTATTCACTGGGACAATGAATTCACCGGCGTGATCGGTATGAAAAAAGGCAGCGATAATTTTTCAAGTTTCACTTCGGATATGTCGGTATACGTCAGCCAGGGTGATCGTGATCCTCCAAGGCTGATAGGCGTACTTGGATTAGGATATGGTCATATTTTCAGTAAAAATTTTGAATTTTTCCAGGCGTTGGATATAGGCGCTAACGACAACTTACATGGCTTCAGGAAAAACAGGTATGCCGGCACTTCAACCGCCTATGCCAGCCTGGAATTTCGGTACAATTTGTTTGATGTCACCTCTTATATTTTGCCCGGTCCGTTTGGACTTACGGTTTTTTCTGATTTTGGCAGGGTATGGCTGAAAGGAGAACGTTCCCACCAATGGCATAGTGCTTTCGGAGGCGGTTTTTATTTTATCCCGTTTAACCAGTTTATGATCTCAGGTACTGCAGGAATTTCAGGCAAAGACAAAATACTCAGCTTTAATTTAGGCACGAGGATTGGTCTTACATTTTAATTTTACGGCAGAAAGACAGCGCCATTAATTTACAATCATGAAAACGACCGAAATAATACTACCGAAACGTTCTGTCGTAAAAAAAAAGGCATTCAAACTCATTTTGACCATCGCAATAGCATGGACGGTCATTGATTTCCTGATTTTTATTGTCCGGTTTGCAACAGAGACCTATACGCCAAAATATGAAAGCACTAAAGCCGGCGCCATTAAAACTATTTTACTCCGGGAATTGAATGTTTTTATTTTCAGCCTTATCATTGGCTATTTTCTTATATCTGTTTTAAGAAATTTTCTGCATAACAGACCTCCCTGGTTAAATCTTTCCATCAAAACGCTACTGCTTCTTTTCGTGGCTATTGCTATGAATTTTTTTATTTATTTTACGTATAGCCTGCTTATTGAACAACATCCCGTTGCTGAAGCTTTTAATAAGTTTGTTGAAAATACATTCGAAAGCAAGTGGCTCCTGGAGAAAATGCCTGAATGGTTTTTATTATTTATAGTAACGCAACTCGCCTTAGAGATCAATAACAATTATTCACAGGGTGTCTTTTTTAATATTATTGTCGGCAAATACCTGCATCCAAGGGATGAAACAAGGATCATCATGTTTATTGATTTGAAGAACTCCACTCCCATTGCAGAAAAACTGGGACATACCGAATACTTTAAATTTATCCGGGATGTAATTTATTGTATGTCGGCCGGCATAGCAGAATATGATGGTCGTGTATATCAATATGTCGGCGATGAAATTGTTGCCTGGTGGCCACACACGCCGGCCAATGCAAGAAAATGTGTCAATTCTCTCCTTGAGGCAAGAAAAATACTGAATAAAAATGCAGAAATATTTAAACGGGGTTATGATATTATACCTGAATATAAAGTCGGCATCCATGCAGGTAATGTAATGGTGGGCCAGGTGGGAATAACAAAAAAAGATCTTGTAATCAGCGGAGACACGATTAATACAGCTGCCCGGATCCGGAGTGCCTGTACGGAACTGAACCAGAAATTTCTTGTATCCAAAGAATTTATTGACCTGCTCAATATGAAAGATTGGCAAAGTGAGAGTATGGGCATGGTGGATCTAAAGGGGAAAAATGAGAGTATTGAATTATTTGCCCTCAAAATTTGATTTATCTTTCAGGGATATACCTGAAATGAAAGAATTACATCGTCCAGGCAGGAAAACAAAATCATCGTTATGGCCGGCGCGGGGCAGCGCAGCAAAAAAAATCGTTCTTGCGGTAGCGCTGTTACTTATAATTTTCCTCGTTTGGGTTGTTTTTGTATATGGCAGTAATTCTTTTGATCAAAAAACATTTAGTCTTATTAATCCGCATATTACAGAAAGCCGTACCAGGATTATGCGTTTTATTTCCTTCCTGGGGAAACATACTTTTTTAATCCCGGTAATTTTTTTGCTGATCGGTTTTTTTTTATTCAAAAAAAATAAATGGATGGCCATCAGAACAGCCGCCGTATTACTAAGCAGCCTTTTAGTTATGTCGCTTCTGAAAAGCCTGATACAACGCCAGCGCCCCCCGGATCCGCTTGTAACCGGAATCAGCAATTATAGTTTTCCCAGCGGTCATGCTTTTATGGGCGTAGCTTTTTATGGTTTGCTGATATGGTACGCCACGATCTATATCAGCACTAAATGGCTCCGGCGAATGGTTATCTTTTTTTTATTACTTGTCATTGCAGCCATCGGGTTTAGCCGTATTTACCTGCGGGTGCATTATGCCACTGATGTTATAGCCGGCATTTGTATAGGCTTTGTCTGGTTAGACTTCTGTTTATGGTTCATTGATAAAAGAGAA
>JBGPKR010000131.1:0-9851 GCA_041486045.1 Chitinophagaceae bacterium
GAGAGCTTAATAAAATCTGATACCTGGTTGATAAAACCTGATCCGTTCTCTATTGGTATTCTCATTAGTATTTATTTTATTAAACACTCTCTGCCCAGCTTATGGGCTCCTTTTCAACGTTGAGTTCTTTTAATTGTCATAACTAAGAAACCCGTAGAGGCGGGAAAATTGCTAAAATCCGGTATCCGGGTGAAAAACCGCTTAATTGCCGGACCCATACTGTCAATTTTTTCAATCACTTCCTGCCTTACCTGCGGGTCTTATAATTCCTGCCGGGCAAATAAAAGACCTTTCTCTCCTTTTAACCTATTGTTACTAACTGGTTTAAAAAAATAATTGGGCTTCCCTGTTTTGTTTTTGAAAAACTGTCTTATATTGGTTTCGAAATTAATATAAAGGGGGGACCTGAATCCAAAAAACAGGGGCGAATGCCGAAAAGCCATACGAGTAGGTAAAACCAAAATCAACCAGCTTATTATGGAACAAAATTCACAGTCAAACCCACTTGCAGGTTTAAACAAACAGAAATTGTATGCAGTAATTATTGCTGCGGTAGGAATTATTTCTTGCGTATTGCCCTGGTGGCACATTTCATTCGGAGGTTATGGCGGTTTTGGCGGCGGCGGAGTATCCGTAAATGGTTTACATAAACTAGGGATTGTGGCATTTATTGCATTTATTGGCGCAGGTATTGTACCATTCGTAATGGGTGACAAGAGTAAGCCTTTTGAGGGCCAGGTGAAAATGATCACTGCTGCCTGTTTCGCAGGTGCAGCAGCCTTCGCATTGATTACGCTCCTGGCAAATATGCATTACCTTTCATTTGGAATATTTATTGCAATCGCAGTAGGAGCAATCGGCGCATTATTTGTCTGGGGTATGGTAAAAATGCCGGCAAACAAATAATAAAAAAACTATTTTAAACCCTGCTTTAACCCGGCAGGGTTTTTTATTTATTGCAACTCATACTTTAAAAACCGGGCCGTATAACTTTCTTTGTTCTTTACCAGTTCTTCCGGGGATCCTTCAAATAAAATCCGTCCTCCGCCATCACCACCTTCCGGGCCCAGGTCAATGATATGGTCCGCAACTTTGATCACATCCATCTGGTGTTCTATCACCAATACTGTATTGCCCCTGTCCACCAATTTATTCAGCACATCCAGCAAATGCTGAATATCCTCAAAATGCAAACCGGTTGTCGGTTCATCTAAAATATAAAAAGTTTTACCGGTATCTTTTTTGGAAAGTTCGGTTGAAAGTTTCACCCGTTGTGCTTCGCCCCCGCTCAGCGTTACAGCGGATTGACCCAGGGTGATATAACCAAGTCCCACTTCTTCCAGCACTTTTATTTTCCGGTAGATATAAGGAACATTCTGGAAAAACTCTACTGCTTCTTCCACCGTCATCTCCAGCACATCGGCGATGGATTTTCCTTTATAACGGATCTCCAGGGTTTCCCGGTTGTAGCGTTTACCGCCGCATTTTTCACAATGCACATATACATCAGGTAAAAAATTCATTTCAATCACCCGCATGCCGCCTCCTTCACAAACATCACAACGGCCGCTTTTTACATTAAAAGAAAAACGGCCGGCATTGTAACCACGGATCTTTGCTTCAGGTATAGAAGCAAACAAAGTCCTTATCTCCGTAAAAAAGCCGCAATAGGTGGCAGGGTTGCTTCTCGGTGTTCTGCCGATGGGCGATTGGTCTATTTCAATTACTTTATCAATGTGTTCCAACCCTTTCACTGATTTATATTCCAGCGCTGTCATTTTGGAACCGTAAGCATGTTTGGATAGAATAGGATACAGCGTCTCATTGATAAATGTTGATTTGCCGCTGCCGCTGACCCCCGTGACACAGATAAATTTTCCTAATGGAAATTTTGCTTCCACATTCCGCAGGTTATTTCCTTTGGCGCCGCTGAGTTCAAGAAATTTGCCGTTACCCATTCTTCTTTCTTTTGGAACAGCAATTTTGTGGCGACCATTGAGATATCCCGAAGTAAGTGTATCTAACTGCAGAATATGTGCCGGTTCGCCTTCGGCTACAATTTTCCCCCCATGGTAGCCCGCTTTCGGTCCGATGTCAATCAGATAATCTGCTG
This sequence comes from Chitinophagaceae bacterium, assembly GCA_041486045.1. GTDB lineage: Bacteria > Bacteroidota > Bacteroidia > Chitinophagales > Chitinophagaceae > JJ008. The sequence goes on from JBGPKR010000131.1 coordinate 2,114, forward strand.
CCAGCATAATGTCTTTATCATGTTCAACTACCAGGACACTATTGCCAATATCCCGGAGATGTTTTAATGCATCAATTAACCGGTGATTATCTCTTTGATGCAAACCAACAGATGGTTCATCAAGAATATAAGTAATGCCCTGCAACTGCGAACCAATTTGTGTGGCCAGCCTTATCCGTTGTGACTCTCCGCCACTCAGTGTTTTAGAAGGACGATATAAAGTGAGATAAGTTAATCCGACATCCAAAAGGAATTGTAACCGTTCCCTGATTTCTTTCAATACATCCCTGGCAATTGTCTTTTGCTTGTTTTCCAGCATCAGTTCAATGCCATCAAACCAGGCAGCAAGGTTGTCGAGATTCATATTACTGAGCTCAGCAATATTTCTTCCGTTTACTTTGAACCAGAGGCTTTCCTTTTTTAATCTTGCTCCATTACAGGCAGTACAATTTTTTAAGGTCATAAATTTCTGTACCCATTCCCGAAGACCATCTGTACTATAAGAAGAAGAAAACCATCTCTTAAGCATGGGAATAATGCCTTCATAGCTACCGGTATATTCATGCGGAACTGTTTCATCATCCACATCTACGTCAAGTGATGGATTAATATTTTTATCGCCATATAGCAGCAGATCCAACTGTGCCTTAGGAAGATCTTTTACCGGTTTGTCTAATTTAATTTTATACTTAGCTGCAAATGCAGCTACCTGCTGAAACACACTGGCATTTCTTTCTTCCCCCAATGGAGCAATACCTCCTTCCTTTACACTTTTTGAAGTATCCGAAAGCACTTCATTTATATCGATCGTATATACATTTCCCAAACCTTTACATAAAGGGCAAGCGCCATAGGGAGAATTAAATGAAAAAGCGTTGGGCGAAGGTTCTTCGTAGCTGATGCCGGTGTCTTCGCACATTAAAAGTTTGGAAAAAGAAACAACCCCTTTTCCATCTACTTCCAGAAACATCAGGTCTTTTCCAATCTTCAATGTTTGCTGCACGCTCTGGCTCAACCTGGATTTTAATTCATCTGTTACCTGCAATCTGTCCACTACCAATTCAATATCATGGATCACATACCGGTCCACCTGCATTTTGGGAACCAGGTCTTTTATTTCACCATCCACTCTCACTTTCAGGTACCCTTTTTTTCTCAGCTCTTCAAATAATTCACGGTAATGTCCTTTGCGGCCACGAACCAGCGGAGCCAGCAATGCAATCTTTTTCCCTTTGAATTTTTTGAAAATATTTTCAACAATTTCTTCTTCACTCCACTTCACCATTTTTTTACCGGTATTGTAAGAAAAGGCCTCGCCGATTCTTGCAAACAATAAACGGAGAAAATCATATATCTCGGTAACAGTTCCGACTGTTGATCGTGGGTTTTTATTGGTTGTTTTTTGTTCAATAGAAATAACCGGTGATAGGCCGGTGATCTTATCTACGTCCGGCCGTTCCATATCACCAATGAACTGACGGGCATAGGCGCCGAAGGTTTCCATATAACGTCTTTGCCCTTCTGCATAAATAGTATCAAAAGCCAGCGAGGATTTTCCACTGCCACTGATCCCTGTGATGACTACCAGCTTGTTTTTGGGAATAGCAATATCTATATTTTTCAGGTTGTGCACCCGGGCGCCAAACACCTCAATAAGATCATGATTGATGGGCTCTTCACTGATTGTTCCGTTATTCTTCGTTCTTGCCATAGTTATAAGGATTGCGAAGATACTATTTCACCGACCTTTTTTAAGATATCGCTTCTTCACAAGCGGGTCAGAAAAAACCGGAAAGGACATGCAACTGACGGAAATCAATCCACCCGGGGTGTATAATCATATCCATATTTTCAGCAATTAAGTTTATTTACCCAGTGAATCCCAAACAAAAATACCTATTGACTTTTTGCGAACAACTCAATAACATCAGCCTGCTATACGGAGAGCCTTACCGATCCAAAAAAACCAGGTTATTGAATACGGTTCCTGATTTAAAAAATTGTACAGCGGAAGGTTTCCATCTTTTACATGATACGCTTTTAACCATGCTTGCCTGGCCTGAAAACAATACATTATACAACATGACAAAGAAGGCGATGAGCAGGTTAATTTCAGCCCTGGAAAAAAGGATGCCTCTTGAAAAGCGGTTGGATTATAAACTGAATGGAAGCGGAATCGCCGGCTCAGAGATAACCGGGCATTTCAGTTATGAAATTACCAGATGGCTGCTGAATGAATTTGGCAGATCGGTAATGCTCCACAGTTGGGATGCTGCGCCGGGAACAATAAAACTTTTTTTCCGGCAACTATTACCCAGGGTAGAATATGAAGCAATCTTTTCGGGAGAACTTCCTCCACTACGGCGAATCAAAAAGTTGAAAGGCAAAAGCAGCCAAACTGATCTTCAATGGCTGATGATGCTGTTTGAACAATCTTCATTATCGGATTCAGTTAAAGATTTTGTATTTAATGAGTTAAAAATTTTTATTACATGGAAGCTGGATCGTACTGCATTCACCCGCACTTGCCTGGGTATCCCTAGCAAAAAAATATTCTATCACAAAAACCTGGAAAGAATTGCTGAAATCAAAAATATTTTATCACGCAGACTTCCCCCGCCTGCCCTTCTTACATCAACCGAGAAGGTACACATGGTGAATGTTGCAAAAGCGACCCTGGTCTTTCTATACCGGGAAACAGATCCCTTCACTTTTGCTTCGGCCGGGGATTTGAAATGTTTTGATCTTGAAAAGGGATACTCCATTGTATTGTATAGTTTGAAAAAAGAGCATCGCTTGTCCATTGAATCATATATCGGGTATCTGGTTTTTAAAAATGGCATTCCTGTTGCCTATGGCGGAGGCTGGATATTCGGGGAAAGATGCCAGTTTGGAATAAATATACCTGAACCTTTCCGGGGTGCCGAATCAGCCTATATCATGTCGCAATTGATCCGGGTTTATTTTCAATATTACGGGGCAAAACGTTTCGTTGTAAAGCCCTACCAGTTTGGAAGGAACAATAAAGAAGGGCTTGAATCCGGGGCATTCTGGTTTTACTATAAATATGGTTTCAGACCGGAAGAAGAACAAATACAAAAGCTGGCCAAAGCAGAATGGGAAAAGAAAAAAGCAGATAATAGTTACCGAACCTCCATGCACGCACTGAAAAAATTTACTGCAGCCAACCTTCAGCTTCTCCTGGGCAAGGACCCGGTTCCTTTTTATGATGCTTCGGTAGTCAGTGAAGCCATAACCAATTTTATTATCAGGACATATAATGGAGACAGGAAGAAAGCAATGGCTGATTGTTCCGGGAAAACAAAGCAGGCTTTAGGTATCAAAAGTCTTTCAACATGGAGTACTGCCGAAAAAAAAGTATTGGAAGAATGGAGTTTGCTCGCCCGGGCAAACCTGGATCTTTCTGCATGGAATAACCATGAAAAAAAACAATTTATTAAACTGGTAAAGTCTAAAGCGAACAATACTGAACTGCATTTCATAAATCTTTTGCAAAAGAACAGGCGGTTCTGGAAAGATCTTACCGGCAAATTTGCTTAAATTACTTTTTACACCGTCAAAATTTATTGAACCTGGTATCAGGCTATATTGATTTATTGTGGCTGATCCCTCCTTTAGTACTGAACATGTACCTTTGCCCCAATCCAGGGATATTATGCGTGAGCTTTCAGTTGTCATAACAGTAAGGGACGAGCAGGATAATATCAAGCCGCTGTTTGAATCATTACGTTCAGCCCTAAGTAGCATTGACTATGAAATAGTGCTGGTGGATGATGGCTCAACTGATAAAACCAAACAACAGGTACTGGAACATGCCGATGAGAGAACCATATTAGTGGAACTCAGGAAGAATTATGGGCAGAGTACGGCCATGACCGCCGGGATTGATTATTCCCGGGGCAAGTATGTGGCTTTATTAGATGGAGATCTCCAGAATGATCCGGCCGATATTCCTGCCATGCTCGAATTATTGAAAAAAGAAGATTGGGATGTGGTGGCCGGCAACAGGAAGGACAGGAAAGATGGTTTTTTTCTCCGCAAAATACCCAGCAAAATTGCCAATGCACTGATTCGCCGGATGACCGGTGTTTATATCCGGGATTATGGCTGCACCCTGAAAGTTTTCAGAAGAGAAATTGCTGAAGAATTAGGATTGTATGGCGAGTTGCATCGTTTCATCCCGGTACTGGCCAAATTGCAGGGCGCCAGGATCACCCAGGTAGATGTAAAACATCATCCCCGCATACATGGAAAAAGCAAATACGGCATCAACCGCACTTTTAAAGTAATGAGTGACCTGGTGTTGATGGTGTTCATGCGGAAGTATATGCAAAAACCCATGCATCTTTTCGGCACTATTGGTTTTATCAGTTTCGGCATAGGTGCCGCTATCAATATTTACCTGCTCGTTTTAAAATTAATGGGGTATGATATCTGGGGGAAGCCCTTGCTGATATTAGGATTGATATTGCTGCTGGGTGGTATCCAGTTTATCACCATTGGTATCATTGCCGACATTAATACAAGAACTTATTTTGAATCACAGAATAAGAAGACGTATAACGTGAGGAAAGTTTATCATGCGAAAAAAGAAGTAACCCATGTTTCTGATATAACCATGTAATACCTATTGTATTTCTAAATTATTCCAGCTGATTCCGGTATAATGCCGATGTAGCAGCCGTTTAGGCCAACGTAGGTGGACTACCTGCCTGCCGGCAAAGGCAGGTTACGGATGCACAATCGGTATAATTATTGCATCAGCAGCTCTTCATTTTGCAAAAACCAGTCATAGAATTTTTTCAAACCCTCTCTCAGATCTGTTCGTGGATTGTACCCAAGAAGTTGCTTTGCCTTGCTGATATCAGCAAATGTTTTGGATACGTCACCGGGCTGTTCGGGAAGTAGTTCAATCCTTGCTTTCTTTCCTGTCACTTCCTCAATTGTTGCAACCAGTTCCTTCAGCGATACAGAATAATTATTACCGAGGTTAATGATCTCAAACCCGGTTTTATCATAGTGCATGGCAGCGATAACACCCTGCACCACATCGTCAACAAAAGTATAATCACGGCTGCTGCTGCCATCGCCATACATGGTAACAGGTTTACCTTTTAAAATGGCTTTGATAAACTTATGAATAGCAAGATCCGGCCGTTGGGAAGGACCATAAACCGTGAAAAACCGTAAAGCAATAAACCGGATATTATATAATTTACTATATACATGTCCCAGCATTTCCCCCGCCAGTTTTGTCATGGCATAGGGGCTGATGGGCATCAGTTGTTCATCTTCCTTCCAGGGATAATGATCATTGATCCCATACACACTGCTGCTGGATGCAAAAACAAATTGCTTTATTTCTTTTTCTTTTGCAAACTCAAGCAGCTGCTGCATGCCAATCACGTTTGTTTGCTGGTACGCTAACGGGTCCTGGATACTTGGTCTTACCCCTGCTTTGGCAGCAATATGCACGATCACATCCACCGGATCATCGATCAGCTCACAAAGTTCTTTCGATGATACAGTGGCAAGGTCATCATAGAAAAAATGAAAATCGGGATTGCTTTTAAAATTTCTTATGTTGAGTTGCTTGATATCGGCAGAATAAAAAGGGTCAAAATTATCTATGCAGGTAATTTTTATTCCCGGGTTGTTCCTGAATAAAGTATTGATAAGGTTACTGCCGATAAAACCTGCTCCGCCTGTAACAAGAATATGCATAAGGGAAAAGAAATATGTCACAAAATAGAAAATCCTGCCGCTTGGCAGGATTTTCATAAAAGTCGGGAAGACAGGATTCGAACCTGCGACCCCCTGGTCCCAAACCAGGTGCGCTACCGGCCTGCGCTACTTCCCGATCCGAATTGGGAGTGCAAATATAACGGCATTCTGCCTTAATTGCTGCTTATTTTAAAAGAAGATAAGTGACTTAAGGCAATTAGTTTATACTTATATATTCATTTAAAGGAATCCTTTTTTTATAAATGCCCTTCCGGAACCCGATTTAAGATACTTTTCAAATTCAAATGCCTTGTACTTGTCTTTAAAGGCACAATAAAAAGACAATTCCACAGGTAATCTTGACTTTGTAGCGGGTACATGGCCATTAATATGTCTTTGATATCCCGCTTTAAAATCTTCTGTACAACCTGTATAAAGAGAGACATCATTATATCCTAAAATATAAACGTAATGCATAGAATAATTTTTAATGGATAAAGATAATTCTACGGGGCCTATGAAATAACAAGGAAATATTTGCGGACTTCGTTCGCCGGACCCTGCCCGAAATGAAAGCATTGTACTTAAAAAAGCGAAGCCTGCCTACGCTACATGCCTTCGCTTAAGCTACGGCAGTCGAAGAAAGCTTCGGCAGGCGAAGGCGGAGAGGGAGGGATTACTTTCAGTGATCCGCGAAAGGGGAGTCAAAAAGAAAACAACGGTAGTTCTAACGCTTTTTTGTTGTCGCTCCCTGTTTCAAAGCAAGCTTTGCACAGTTCGCTCCAACAAAAAGCTCCGCTACTGCGGAGCCTACCGTTGTTTTCTTTTTGCGGAGAGGGAGGGATTCGAACCCTCGGTACAGGTTTAAGCCCGTACAACGGTTTAGCAAACCGGCCCTTTCGGCCACTCAGGCACCTCTCCCGTTTAAGGGAAACAAAAGTACTATTAGCTGCAAGAAATCCCAAAAAACAAATCCCAAATTCCAGGTGCTTCGATTGGAATTTGGGATTTTATAATTTGGAATTTTAAAGATTACATCGCAGCCAGTTGCACTTTTTGCTGCAGTTCCAATACATTTTCCCTGAATACTCCATCGGTATCCATCAGATCCTTCACGGTCTGGCAGGAATGGATGACAGTGGTATGATCCCGGCCGCCAAAATGCTCACCGATAGTTTTCAATGAGTTTTTGGTAAAGGCTTTTGCAAGGTACATGGTAATTTGCCTGGCCTGCACGATCTCTCTTTTGCGGGTTTTCTGCAGGAGCTTGTCATAGGCCACATCAAAGTATTCGCAAACCATCTTTTGAATGGTCTCGATCGTAATTTCTTTACTGGATGATTTTACAAAATTTCGCAACACTTTCTTGGCTAAGTCTAGATCTATCTCCCTCCTGTTCAGCGAAGATTGTGCCAACAATGATATCAATGCCCCTTCCAGTTCCCTTACATTATTACTGATGTTATAAGCGATATACTTCACCACCTCTTTGGGCATTTCCAACCCGTCATTCTTCATTTTCCTTTCCAGGATATCGATGCGGGTATCATAATCGGGTACCTGCAGGTCTGCACTGAGCCCCCAGCGGAAACGGCTCAATAATCTTTCCTGCACCCCCTCCAGGTCTTTGGGTGATTTATCAGAAGTTAATACCAGTTGTTTGCCTGATTGATGGAGATGGTTAAAAATGGCAAAGAAAGCATCCTGTGATTTTTCAGCCTTTGCAAAAAACTGCACATCATCAATGATCAGCACATCAATCAACTGGTAAAAATGAATAAAATCGTTAATAGCATTGTTCCGGCTGTGGTCCATGAACTGGTTGATAAACTTCTCCGAGCTTACATATAATACCACCTTATTGGGGTTAGTTCTTTTTACCTCGTTTCCAATGGCCTGGGCCAGGTGGGTCTTTCCCAAACCAACTCCTCCATATATAACAAGGGGATTAAAGGAATTGGCTCCCGGCTTTTCAGCCACCGTTTTACCGGCA
>JBGPKR010000132.1:0-9745 GCA_041486045.1 Chitinophagaceae bacterium
CCATCCGTGAAATGCTATTGAATGCTTTGGTACATCGCAATTATATGGGAGCGCCTATTCAACTGAGAGTATATGACGACAAAATAAGTATCTGGAATGAAGGTACATTACCCGAAGGGTTGACACTTGCTGCTTTGAAACGTTCTCATTCTTCGAGACCAAGAAACCCCATCATTGCTGATGTTGCTTTCAAAGGTGGTTACATTGACGCATGGGGTCGTGGTACTATAAAAATTATTGACACTTGTAAAGAAGCAGAATTACCAGAACCTGAAATGCAGGAGTTAGACGGCGGATTTAATATTACTCTTTTCAAAAATGCTTTGACAGAGGAACAACTCACAAAGTTAGGGCTTAACGCCAGACAGATTAAAGCTGTTTTGTTTGGGAAAGAGAAAGGAAAAATCACCAACAAAGACTACCAACAATTAAATGACTGTTCAAGAAACACTGCCAGTAATGACCTTGCTGACTTAGTACAAAGGGACATTTTCAAACCGAGTGATGTAAAGGGTGCGGGGGCTTTTTATCAGCTAAAATGAATTGCACATTAATTGCACAAATTGCACATTGATTGCACAACAATTGCCCAATCAGGTGGACAGACCCCGACAGCCAACGCACCAAGTCAGGCACATTTGCAAGGCACAAAAGCCAACCTTACCAAAGAGCCTAACCTTTTGATAACCTTAAATCGCTTTTACCTTTGAATTTTGGGTATTGATTACTTCCTTTTGCTTAGTAAGGATTAAAAGGCAATCCAGGTGGCGAAGGGGATGGGGAAAAAACAGGGCTTCCAAAAAATTGTAACGAAAATCGGTGATGATTTTTTCAATATGTTAATAATTGTAATGAAAAACGATGATAATTTTTCAATTAAAAATCAGTTGTGTATGCTTAATAAGGAAGGTGAATGAAAAGGGCTTGTTTTAACCTCCCCAGCAAAATAATTTCGGTTATTTCTATTACTACTGAGTATAGCATTCAAAGTACGATATTTCGTACCTGTACTACCCAACCCTACAATCCCAAGTACGTTATTTCGTACTTCATCATTTCACAACACGGAAAACAGTGTGAGTGGGCGGATCAGGTACATTCCACCCACCCCCTTTCCACCTAATTTGACTTGAATAGCTGGTGTATCACCAATACTACAGAATATAGCATTCAGATACGTTATTTCGTACTTACGCCATATTACATGGGGGGTTGATGGGTGAGTGGGGTAGATACATTTTATTATCCCCTCCTGGACTATTTCCAGCAGTTGTAGCTGGTTATTTCTGACCTTATTAAGTATCTTATTCGGGTATAGAATTCCTTACCTGGACCAACCACACCCTAATCCCCAAGTTCGTTATTTCATACTTGAGCATTTTAAATTGCGGGTGGTTGGTGTGAAGCAACATTGAACCATCCCACCAGGAATCCACCTTATGAATGTAGTCTAAACCCCACCCAACCATACGGCCGCCATTGCAAAGTGATCTGCCATGTACCCCCCGGTAGTACTCGGCTTTCGAATTCCAAATTGAGGTCCGTAAATCGAAAGTATATAGGGTATAAAACGATTTTATTGCATGGACTTCTCTACCAAAAATTGCGTAAAATTATTTTCAAAAATCATTCGTTTTTTTTATTAGTTAGAATACTTATTAAACAATTAGAATCGTTATATTTGTGCAGCACATCTCTTTGGCACGAAGGTAAAATGAGGTAATGGTGAACTGGGGGGTGACCTAAAGATTTTTCAGGGACAAATTGAATTGATTATTAACTCTATATGGGAACGGGTGGAGTCCCGTCCGGTCCGCAGGGAAACCCCGCAAATACAATCTTTGCGGGGTTTTGTTTTAACTGCTGAATATCAACCCATCCCGGTTAAAACAACCATTATTATTTAATCCTTAATTTAGCCGCTCCGAAGGAGTCCTTCGGACATATTTACTTCCTATGCCATCAGATGCCAACCGACAGTTTCTCGATTTTGAAAAGCCCATCAAAGACCTGATTGATGAGATAGCCAGCATGAAGCATCGCCAGGAAAAAACCAAACTGGACCTCAGTGATACCATTCAAAAACTGGAGCAGGGCATACTGGACAAAAGGAAAGAGATCACCCAGGAGCTCAGCGATTGGCAACGGGTACAACTGAGTCGCCACCCCGACCGGCCTTATACGATGAAGTATATTGATAAGATGACTGAAAACTTTGTGGAATTGTTTGGTGACCGGAATGTGAAAGATGATAAGGCCATGATCGGTGGTTTTGCCAGTATAAATGGAGAAACTGTAATGATCATTGGACAGCAGAAAGGCATTAATACAAAGACGAGGCAGATGCGGAACTTCGGGATGGCAAATCCGGAAGGTTACCGCAAAGCGCTCCGGCTGATGAAACTGGCTGAAAAATTCAACAAGCCTGTTATTACTTTAATTGATACTCCCGGGGCTTACCCGGGACTGGAAGCGGAAGAAAGAGGCCAGGGAGAAGCCATCGCCAGGAATATATATGAAATGATTCGTCTGAAAGTACCTATAATCGTTGTGATCATTGGCGAGGGAGCCAGTGGTGGTGCATTGGGTATTGGCGTGGGCGACCGGGTGTATATGATGGAAAATACATGGTACTCCGTGATCTCACCGGAAAGTTGTTCCTCCATTTTGTGGCGCAGCTGGGATAAAAAGGAAATGGCGGCTGAACAGTTAAAGCTTACTGCGGTTAAAATGCTGGGTTTTGGTTTGATCGATGGTATTATTCCTGAACCTGTTGGTGGTGCACACTGGGATTATGACGGAGCGGCGAAGATCCTCAAAGACTACCTGGTACCTGTGCTAAAGGAATTAAAGCAACCATCAGCAGAACAAAGGGTGAATACAAGGATCGAGAAATTCGGGAAGATGGGGTTTTGGGAAGAAGTATAATTAGTCGGGAGTCGTTAGTCGGGAGTCATTAGTCCTGTGTACATCGTCCTTTGCAGTTTATTTTGGATTTATCGATAGGCAGACTTCAGGATTCTTTTCGCAACTTGCAATAATTAATAATCATTAATTAATAATTCTTAATTGCCAAATGTCATTAAGAGATAAATTCACCGGGACAGGAATTGCAATCGTTACTCCCTTTCATCCTGACGGAAAAATAGACTGGGAGAGTTTCAGCAAATTGATTGAGTTCTGGATAAAGGGACAGGTTGAATACCTTGTTGTTCTCGGAACCACCGGGGAAAGCGCCACCGTTCATGGCGAAGAGAAGCAAGAGGTATTTTCATTTGTTGCGAAAGAAGTAGCGGGCCGTCGCCCATTGGTGGCGGGAATTGGTGGTAATGATACGCATGAAGTGATCGAAGGTTTCAAAAAATTTGACCTTAACAGCTATGATGCCATTCTTTCAGTTTCTCCTTATTATAACAAACCCAACCAGGAAGGAATTTTTCAGCATTACAAAGCATTGAACGCTGCTACGCCTTTGCCCATCATTATGTACAATGTCCCAGGCCGTACAGGACAGAGTGTAACAGCGGATACTCAATTACGCATTGCGCATGAATTGAAAAATATTTTTGCTACCAAGGAAGCCAGTGGCAATTTTGATCTGATCAACCAAATCATCAAAAACAAACCGGATGATTTTATGGTCATCAGCGGCGATGATCCCATCACCTTACAAATGATAGCTGCCGGTGCAGAAGGATTGATCTCCGTCGTGGCCAATGCTTACCCGCTTGAATATTCCAATATGGTCCGTCTCTGCCTGCAGGGAGATTTTGATATGGCAAAACCACTACATTACAAGTACATTGATATTATTGCTTCCATGTTTGCCGAAGGAAGCCCCAGTGGTGTTAAAGCTTATTTAAGTGAAATGGGACTTTGCAAAAACACTTTCCGTTTGCCTGTTTGGCCGGTGAGTGAGAAACATCATGCCAGGATAAGGGAACTGATGAAAGCGGCCAAATAAGGGGTTATGTCAGCCAGCAATTGCTTTTAATGCTGAGCAGAACATTTTCATTTCTTCCAATGTCCCCATACTCACCCGGCACCATTTGCCTCCAAAGTGTTCCCTGAATTGCACATAAATATTTTTGGCCTGCATCTTTTGTGAAAAGTCAGCGCCGATCTTATCAATATTGAATAAAATAAAACTTGTGTGAGAAGGAATATAGCCGAGCGACAGTTGTTTGAAACAATCATAACACATTTCCCTCGCCTGCCTTGTCTTTTCCCTGCAATCCTTTACAAATGCCTGGTCTTTTAATGCTGCTGAAGCGGCAGCTGCCGTAACCACACTTACGCTGACATCATTCCATGGTTGAAGGCTGCCCAATTTTTTAATGGTATCCGGATGTGCAATAGCATAACCAGCTCTTGCACCCGCCAAACCGTAAATTTTGGAAAAAGTCTTTGCCACAATAACATTGGGATTTACAGCAGCGATATCTTTCAATGTAGGAAGATCGGCAAATTCAGTATAGGCTTCATCCACCAGCACCATACATTTTTTACTGCATTCAGTTACAAAAGCTCGGAGCAAATGATCTTCCACATAAGTGCCAACGGGATTATTGGGATTGCAGACATAGATCATTCTTGTATCAGCATCAATCGCTGACATCATTTCTCCCAGGTCATGCGTTTTATCATTGGCTAATGGAATACGTTTGAACGAAAGTCCGAACGATTCGGCCTGGCTGTTCCAGACACGGTAAGACGGGTCCGCTGTGATCACATGTCCTTTGGTTGATGAAACCATCAGTGATGTAAGACCCAAAATTTCGGAGGAGCCGGCTCCCATCAGGATATTATCTTTTCCCACACCCCAGAAATCAGCAATTTCTTTTTTCAAAACCGGTATCTGCTCATCGGGATAGCGATTGGAATTTCCCAACGCTTCAGCCATTGCCTTCCTGGTAGCTTCAGAAGGGCCGTAAGCATTTTCATTGCTATTCAGCAAAATAATTCCGGCTGCACGCCATCTTTCCCTTTCCGTTGCAAACAAGGAAGGGGCAATACTCATAGCTGCCACTGCAGCGGCTGTTTTCCTGATCCATTGGCGGCGGGAAGAATTTTCTGGCATAAAAATGAATTAAGTTCAGAAAAGCTACAGCTATTTTTAAATCTGAGAAAAAGATTTTTATCAACGCTTTCCCAGTTCTATCACTTCACAGTCTTTCATTTCTTTTCCATCAATCACAAAACGGATGATGGTTCTCAGCTTTTGCCAGCCCTGCCTCCCGGCAGCGCCGGGATTCATATATAGACACTGTATAGCATCATCATACATCACTTTTAAAATATGTGAATGCCCGCAGATGAACAGCTGTGGTTTGTGAATGGCCAGTTCTTTTCTTGTTGCCGGATTGTATTTTGGCGCTGAACCACCGATATGCCGCATCAGCACTTTCACCTCTTCGCACATAAAGACCAGTTGTTCCGGAAATTCCACTCTTATTTTCTGGTCATCAATATTTCCGTATACGCCTGATAACTTCTTAAACCTGTTAAACTCCTTAAACCTTTGAACTATTCCATCCCCCCAGTCCCCGGCATGCCATATTTCATCACAGTTTTCAAAATGTTTGAAAACTGCTTCATCCAGGAAGCCATGTGTATCCGATATAAGGCCGATACGGGTCATTTATCTTTTTTAACCGCAGAGAACGGGAGAACGCTAAGATAACGCAGAGGCTCTCTGCGAAAACTCTTTTTACTCATGTTCTCCGCGGTGAATATTTGCAAAAAGCAAAATTCGGTGTTAAAGTGATTATTCCTAATTTTAATCAACGATTTGATTATGCCTTTTCACCGCAACTTCACCTATTATATTGACAAAAGAAAATGCCCGCCCGGATGACCCGGTCGGACGGGGAAATACTATTTCCTGATGGTTTCTCTTGAGTTGGATAAATGATCAACATATAAAGACTATTCAGCCTGTGAGACCAATTAACCAATTTCCCAATTAACTAATTAACTAACAACCATGCCCCATTATTATAAACTCGGAACTATTCCTCATAAACGCCATACCCAGTATCGTAAGCCGGATGGAACCTTGTACAGCGAACAATTATTTTCTACCGAAGGCTTCAGTGATGATTATGCCCTGCTGTATCATTGTCATCCGCCCACCCAGATCATCAGGACCGAGCTACAGGTAGATGTAAGTCCGCAGGTGGCGGAAGAAAAAATGCTGAAGCACCGCAGCCTTGAAGGATTCAAGGTCAAACCGGTAAAGGATTTCCTGGAAAGCCGGGTGCCGGTGCTGGTCAATAGCGATTGTCATATTGTGCTGGCAGCGCCGCAGCAGAGCATGAAAGATTATTATTACAAAAACACCGATGCTGATGAAATGATCTTTGTGCATGAGGGCAGCGGAACGGTGCATACACAGTACGGCGAGCTGCCGTTCAGCTACGGCGATTATATCGTGTTGCCGCGGGGAACGATCTACCAGATCGAATTCAGGGATGACAAGAACCGTTTGTTCATTGTTGAATCATTTACTCCATTACGATTTCCAAAAAAATATATGAGCAGGTTTGGGCAATTGATGGAACATTCACCTTATTGCGAAAGAGATATCCGTCCTCCGCAGGATCTGAGAACCATTGATGAAAAAGGAGATTACCTGATCAAAGCAAAGAAAAAGGGAATGCTTTATGGTTTGCATTATGGCACGCATCCTTTTGATGTGATCGGCTGGGATGGTTGCTGCTATCCGTATATTTTTTCCATTCATGATTTTGAGCCCATCACCGGCCGTGTGCATATGCCACCTCCCATTCACCAGACTTTCGAAACCAGCACTTTTGTTGTTTGCTCATTTGTTCCGCGTATGTATGATTATCATCCCAATGCAATTCCTGCCCCGTACAATCATAGTAATATTGACAGCGATGAAGTGCTCTATTACGTGGAAGGTGAATTCATGAGCCGCAAGCATGTCACGAAGGGAATGATTACGCTGCATCCCGCAGGCATCCCACATGGCCCGCATCCGGGAGCCGTGGAAAAAAGTATCGGTGCAAAAGAAACCAAGGAACTTGCCGTGATGGTGGATACTTTTCGTCCGCTGATGCTTACCAAACAGGCTTTAGAGATCGAAAATCGGAATTACGTTATGAGTTGGGCAGAATAAGAAGGGAGTGGGGGAGTAGCTAGTAGCGAGTGGGATCAGAGCATGTCATCCTGCCTGCCCCGACTCATCTGAGATCAGGAAAACAGATATTCAAAAGGTAATAGAATTGTCTTTGGATGAAATTGATTCAGTAAAGTGTGCCCTTTATGATAACGGGGAAATTGATAATGATACGGCGTCTGTTTATTTAAATGATTCATTGATAATAGAAAAACAAAGGTTATCTGCACAGCCTATAGAGTTTTATCTATCATTTGATAAGACAAAAAGGATTCAAAAAATTAAATTGTTCGCTGATAACCTGGGTTCCATCCCTCCTAATACAGCCTTGTTGATCATTACGACCCGGAACAATCGCTACCTGATTACACTTTCCAGCAATTATTCTCAAAATGGTTCGGTTGAGTTTTTCTTAAGGGAATAATTGGTTTTTGTATGAAGAGTTTTTCCTGACTCAAACAACCAATCCTTTCTTAATCACCCGGGTGACTAATCCAACCCGGTTTAGTACATCAAATCTTTCAAACATCTTATCCCTGATATATTCAGCGTGACGAAGAGGGATGTGCATGTTATCAGCAATTTCCTGGTAGGTCTTTTCTGTAATAATGTTCTTTAAAAAGGCCAGTTCTTCATCAGACAAATCATTTTTTAATGTAAGCTTGCCGTTTTCTATTGCCTGTTTCACCAAACGGGAAGCGGCATGGTCGGCAAAATAATAACCGGTTCGCATCATTTCATAAACAGAATTTTTAAAGCGTACCGTAAGGTCGCATTTATTAAAAAAACCCTGGGCGCCCACATGTATTAAATGTATTATTGCTTCTTCGCTCTGGTACATGGAGAGAACCATAAATTTTATGTCAGGATAAATTTTCTTTACCGCTTTTATTGTTTCATAGCCATTCATTTCCGGCATTTCCAGGTCTATTAATGCCAGGTCGGGCAAATTCTTTGGGTCGAGTTGTGCCATAAACTGTTTGCTATTATCCGCCTGTAGCATCACTTTACAGTTTTCCCAGGTGTCAATCACATTGCACAAGGTTTCCCGCAACAGAATGTGGTCATCCGCTACGGCAATCTTTATAAGTGTTTTACCGTGGATGTATAACATGCGGTTCAGGTTTTACCGGTGAAAGCATAATGACCGGAATAGCCGGCGATGGCAGGGGGGGGAATAAATTTTCATTGTAAAAGGTTATTGTGTAAGGTAAATGAATATTTGTGAGAAACCGCACGGTTTTTTGTGAAATTTTTCAACCTTTTTTTGTGAAAAACAACAATTTTATTTCGGGTTGGGAATGTAATTTTAATGATTGACTGAGCTCTTTGAATGTGGAATGATATAAGAAGTTGATACTGGTTACTTTATTTCTTTGAGGTGATTATAGAAAATCACACAATAAATTGAGTAACATCTTACTCTTTTTTGTGAGAATGCCCTTGTTTATGGTTTTGTGGCACTGGTATATTCGGTTCATCATTGGCCGATGAGCCGGGTATGCCGAAAACCGGGATTTTAAAGAGAGTAGGCAGGAAAAAAAAATTACCATGAAAAAGATATTTTTGATTTTAGGGTTATTCACCTTAATAATGGCAAACCTGAGTTTTCGAAAATTTTTTTCAGATAAAAACATTAATAGCAGGGAACAGCTAAAGCTTAATAAACGACCCACTGAACACAATTGGAGTGTAAACGAATATGGCTTCTTAGTGTTTCCTTCAGTGACAGATTTAGAAGAATTTAAGAACTTTGTAACAAGAAAGACTCATGCTCAAATCCAACAATATCTGCAGGATTCCTTAGGTTTTTCAAGTTTAGGGGCCAGCAAATATTCTACTTCTTCAGCCGGAACAGTTTCTGAGGAAGAGGCAATTGATTATGTCATGAATGCTTCACGGATTTTTCAGACAGATGGAATAATTTTTAGGCCTGTAGGGCCAAGAGATTGTATTGTAAATTGGGAATTTGTCTTAACAATGACTCCCGCTAATTTAAACAGCACCAGCTATGGTTACCTTGAAAGTGGTGTATATGATGCAAATACAATGAATAAATTTGCCACAGATCCCGTGACAGAAACAACATCAATATCAACTTTTATGGCACAAACTCCTTCCGGATATGAAGAAACGGATGCAAATTCATGCCCTGGCGGTGGCGACTTACCGGTAGCTTACCGACCAGTTTATAATGCAAATACAATGAATAAATTTATTACAGATCCGGTGACTGAAATAACACCAAGAGGACCTTTTATGGTACAAACCTCTTCTGCATATGAAGAAAGGAATCCAAACTCATCCCACTCGGGTGGATTACTAAGAGAACACCGACCATTTTGGGGATGGAGTCAAGCCACTTGTACTCCTTATCATGGCACTGAATGTTGGGACCCAATAACAAACACTGAAGGAACATGCTATACCTATTGCCCGCCTATGTATTATATCTTTTGGATTAGAGTGAATAATAATGGAGGATGCACTGCTATGCAGAATGGGGCACCTTGTCCTCCGGTTCAGTAGTAACTTTATAAAAATAGTTTACGAATGAAATGCCTGGTATTATGTGTCGCTAGTATTGTTTTTGTTTTCATA
>JBGPKR010000133.1:0-9737 GCA_041486045.1 Chitinophagaceae bacterium
CAGATAGGTTTTGGATATGAAGATGCGGGTGTAAAAGTAAAGAAGCCGGCAGGGGACAAATTAACATGGCGGTTCATTGCACCCAATGTGCATGATTTTATGTGGGCAGCCGATCCTGAATTTATTCACAAAACAAAAAAAATAAGAGACAGTCTTACTTTTCATCTTTTATACAAAATCACAAATGCTTCAGCGCAGGATTGGGAACAAGTGCTCACCAATGCCGAAAGAGCTTTGCCATTTATTGAAAAAACTTTTGGAACTTATCCTTATAAACAATTTTCATTCATTCACGGCGGCGACGGGGGAATGGAATACCCGATGGCTACTCTTTGCATCGGGCCCGGCGCATGGTTGCATGAGTGGTTGCACAATTGGTATTACGGTGTGCTTGGCACAAACGAATCTTTATATGCCTGGATGGATGAGGGGTTCACCACTTATGCAGAGGATAGGGTAACTGCCTTTTTGAAAAACGACAAAGGCTTTGCATATGATGGAGATTATAAAGGATATTATTCCCTTGTTAAAAGCGGAAAAGAAGAACCTCTTACAACGCATGCCGATCACTATGATCTGAATGCTGCCTACGGAGCAGCAGTATATTCAAAAGGAGCTGTATTTGTTGAACAATTGGGTTATATAGTTGGGGCGCCTGTACGGGATAAAATTTTGCTTGAATATTACCGTTTGTGGAGGTTTAAACATCCCAATGCTGCAGATTTTATTCGTGTGGCAGAAAAAGTAAGCAACATGAAATTAGATTGGTATAAAGAATATTGGATCAATTCAACCAAAACAATTGATTACAGTATTGACAGTCTTTGGGAGGAAGGTGGTAAAACCAAAGTAAGATTGAGCCGTATTGGCCTGATGCCTATGCCTGTTGATCTGCAGATAACTTTCAAAGACGGAAGCAGGGAACTGCATTATGTTCCTATGAACCTGATGTATGGAGAAAAACCAGTAGAAGATTCAACTATTCCCCGGAAAACATATGAGCCATGGAAATGGACACACAGCACTTATACAATTGAAACAAAGAGAAAGCTGGCGGATATTAAAATCATTGAGATCGATGCCTCGCAGCGTATGGCAGATGTGGAAAGAAAAAATAACCGGCTTGAATTGAAATGGTAGAACTACAACGGTAATTGAAAAGCCTCCGATGGATTACCACCGGAGGCTTTTTTTGATCAAGGCCCTTGTTTTCTACGCGAAGGAAAGGTTAATGGTTAATGGTACAGGGTATCTTGATGCTGACTGCCTAAAAATAGACGGACTTATCTATTCCAACAATACCCCATTCGTGGTATTTTTTGTTTCAAAAAGGTAAGGTTGGACGCAAAAACCTGCAAAAATTATCTTCCGTAAAACTTGTTGACAGCAGCCACCCGGTTGTTTACATGCAGCTTTTCATATATATGATAAACATGCTTACGTACTGTTTCGGGGCTGAGGAACAATTGGGAGGCTATTTCCTTATACATTAAGCCCCGTGAAAGAAACTCCAGGATCTCTTTTTCCCTGGCGGTAAGCATATCAAGGTTTTGCTGTTCATTGCTGTTATCTGATTGTTGTTGAAAAGCGGCCACTACTTTCCTGGCAATCTGGCTGCTCATGGGAGCCCCGCCTTCATATAATTCACGGATGGCTTCTAAAAGCCGGGCCGGATTGGTTTTTTTTAATATATAACCACTGGCACCGGCACTAAGGGCTTCAAATATCTTTTCATCTTCTTCATATACTGTACACATCATGAAATTGATGGCAGGGATCCGGGGTTTCAATATCCTTACTACATCAATCCCGTTTTCAGGTGTACCCAGGTTGATATCCATCAATACAACATCGGGCTTTAACAAAGGGATCTGGTTTACAGCATCCTCAGCTGTTCCAATGGTACCAACGCATTTAAACCCCTCCGACATGCTGACAATCTCTTCCAGCGCATTACGGAGTTCTTTATTGTCCTCAACTATACAGACGGAAATTTCCTTCATTATGGCAAAGATGGGATTTCCTTCATTTCCAGCAATACCACAAACAGGTATTTCTTCAACGGGGTATATATAAAATCAGCTTATCCTTAAAAAAATCTTCAGGGAATATCTCAGCTATTTCAAATAACCGCGGCTTTGTTCTGCTTTCCTGTATTTCATCAGCCAGGTCGCCACCTTTCAGGCAAATAAGGCCGGGAGGGAATCGGGGATTCCCTTGTGTTTTTAAAAGAGGCTTACTCCATCTCCATAAATCTTTCAATGGAGCCACGGCCCTTGAAACAACATAATCAAACTTCCGGTTCTTTAGATCTTCTGCCCGGCCATGTTGGATAGTCAGGTTTTTCAGCCCGATAGTTTCTGCTATGGCTTCAACCACTTTTAGTTTTTTGGCAATCCTATCGACCAGGTGAAATTTTACCTGTGGAAAATAGATCGCCAGTGGTATGCCGGGAAAACCTCCTCCTGTTCCCAGATCCATTATTTCCGTACCGTCTGCAAATTCAAAAACAGCAGCAATGCTGAGGGAATGTAATACATGCTTTTCATATAAACCATCAATATCCTTCCGGGAAATAACATTGATCTTTTCATTCCATTCTCTATACAATCCTTCCAGCCATTTTAATTGCCTGAGTTGCTCTTCAGAAAATTCAGTAAAGTATTTGAGTATTATTTCCATAAAAGATTCTTCACTCACCCTCCACTGCTGGGGAGGGGGTTTGGGGGTGAGCCTGCCTGCCGGCAGGGCTACCAGTCTTTTCTTGGTTTTCTCCACAATGCCGGGGCAAAAATGATGTAATAAAAAAACATCCACATATCCAGGAAGATAAACCAGGGCCACAGATCTTTTTCACCCATCTTTTTCATTGCCTTAAATAAAATGAAAGCCTGCAGCAGGAAACGAATACCAAATACAGCCAGTACATATCTCCAGTCATAAAAAATAATTGCAGCAGCCAGCAGCGGGTAAAAAATAAATTGGGTGGCGAAATATAAACCCAAAAGAAATTTATGCCTGGGTTTGTAAAACTTTGCGGTGCTGTAATGTCTTGATTTTTGCCGCAGCCAGCTTCCCCAGGTTGTTTTGGGAATGGACCGGGTGATGGCATCGGGATCAATTACAACTGCTGTATTTTTCTTCGTTGCTGTCATGTTAACAAATAGATCATCATCACCGCTGGGAATATGGTTAATGGAGGAAAAACCTTTGTTGCGGAAGAACAAACTTTTTTTGTAGGACAAATTTCTTCCAACTCCCATATACGGGATACCAGCCAGGGCATAAGACAGGTATTGCAGGGCAGTATGAAAAGTTTCAAAACGGATCAGTTTGTTCAGTAATCCCCTTCGTTTGTGGTATGCGCCATAACCGAGAACGATTTCAATATTTTCATCATAGCCGTTCTGCATTTTTTCGATCCAATATTCACTGGCAGGCACACAATCAGCATCAGTAAGAAGAAGTATTTCATGCTTAGCTTCTCTTATACCGATGGACAAAGGATATTTTTTCCCGGATATTAATTTAGCTTCCTGTGTCAGTTCCACCACATTCAGTGATTTGAATGTTTTCTTCAGTTCCTGCAGGATATATTTTGAATCGTCCACAGAATTGTCATTCACAGCCACCACTTCATAAGTGCTGGGGTATGATTGTACCAGCACGCCCGGCAGGTTTCGGGCCAGGTTCTCATCTTCATCCCTGGCGCAAACAATTACAGATACCGGGTGTTGTTGGGATTGGGTTTTAGGGTTGAGTTTATAAAAAGCGATACGGCTGAAAAACCATGCATAATAGAAAACCTGTATAGTAGTGACGGCGGTGAAAGAATAAAAAATAATTTCTCCCCAATTGATCGGTGGCATAACGGCAAAGTAAATGAGAAATAAGGAATAAGGAATGAGAAATTAGAAAATAGAGGACCCTAACTTTATCATTCCTTATTTCTCATTTTTCAATTCTCATTCTATCTTGCACTTTCATGGCAGCACTAACATTTCAGCTACAGGCGACTGATTCGGGTTCAAAAGCGAGAACAGGTAAAATAACCACTGATCACGGTGATATACTTACTCCCATCTTTATGCCGGTTGGTACCGTGGGCAGCGTGAAGGCCGTAACCCAGCAACAACTGCAGAATGATGTAAAGGCGCAAATCATCCTGGGCAATACATATCATTTGTATTTACGGCCCGGCCTGGATGTGCTTGAAAATGCAGGTGGACTGCATCGGTTCATGAATTGGAATAAGCCACTACTTACCGACAGCGGCGGTTACCAGGTCTTTTCATTGGCCGGAACAAGGAAGATAAAAGAAGATGGAGTAACCTTTCAATCGCATATTGACGGCAGCAAACATTTATTTACCCCTGAAAATGTAATGGACATACAACGGGCTATCGGTGGGGATATTATTATGGCCTTTGATGAATGTCCGCCGGGAGGGAGCGAATATAAATATGCCAGGACTTCCATGGAGATGACACATCGCTGGCTCGACCGTTGTTTTGAGCAATTCAATTCCACTTCACCCAAATATGGCTATACACAAAATCTTTTCCCGATCGTACAGGGAGGAACTTTTGAAGATCTGCGAAAGCAATCATGTGCATACATTTCAGCAAAACAAGCAAGCGGCAATGCCATTGGCGGGTTAAGCGTAGGCGAACCGGAACATGTTATGTATGAAATCTGTGAATATTGTTGCGATCATTTACCAAAAGATAAACCAAGATACCTGATGGGAGTAGGCACACCCTGGAATATCCTGGAATGCATCAGCGGGGGGGTTGATATGTTTGATTGTGTGATGCCAACCCGCAATGGCCGCAATGCGATGCTTTTTACCACTAAAGGAGTAATAAATATTGATAATAAAAAATGGGAAAAGGACTTCACGCCATTGGATGATGGATTTGATTGCGAAGTGAGCAATTATTACAGTAAAGCCTATCTCCGGCATTTGATGAAATCAAAAGAAATTCTCGGGCTGACGATCGCCAGTGTTCACAATCTTGCCTTTTACGGGTGGCTGGTAGCTGAAGCAAGAAAACATATCCGGGGAGATAATTTTACCGGTTGGAAAAAAGAGATATTACCCCGTGTACAGACTAAACTGTAACATATACAGATTAAGTTAGCCCTTATTACAATTATCAACGAACATCTTCTTTCCTGAACAGTTTCTTAAAATAGAAATAATAAACACTGGAAGAACCTTCGGTCACCGGGTAAGCATTGACAAGCATCCAACCCTCCGAACCCAGGTAATTAAGGGCATCCGTTACCGTATTGAATTTTTTGATCTTGCCGGTTTCCTCATCTCTCAGCCTGTTATCGCTGAAGAATTTTCTTTCTTGTCCAAAGTCAACATCAATATTGACTTTATTGGATAATAATTTGTTGAATGCCACGAGGCGGCAGTATTGTTCCACTTTTGCTGTGTCCTGTGCGAAACTGCTGAATGAAACGAGTACAAATACTCCAAGGAATAATTTTTTCATATTTATTTTATTTAGTGAATCATATAATTATGAATGAACCTGTATTAAAAATAAAGAAAGTTCAAGAGAAAAATTTTCTAATTGAAAAAGAAAATGTTAAGGTGTTGTGTTGATTCATGCATTTCCGGATTTTTCTTCCGGGTGATTTGGCAGGTACTTAATTTTCACAGTCCCTTTAGCGGATAATTCTCTTTCTTTGCAGGCAGATGAGGAAGATTGACTGGTACATACTGAAAAAATTCATCGTCACTTTTATCTTTTGCATGCTGTTGTTCACTGTTATTGCCGTAGCAGTTGACAGCAGCGAAAAAACAGATGATTTTGTAAAGGCCAACCTGAGCACCAGTGATATCATCACCAGGTATTACCTGGGCTTTGTTCCCTGGATATGGAGTTTGCTGTTCCCTTTGTTTGTATTTATTGCTGTCATTTTTTTTACCAGCCGGATGGCTACCCGGTCAGAAGTTATAGCTATCCTGGCCAGTGGCACCAGCTATAACCGGTTTTTGCGGCCATACCTGATCGGTGGTGTATTATTGACCGCCCTGCTTTGGGTGGGCAACCGCTACTGGATACCCAGGGCCAATACTATCCGGAGTAATTTTCAAACTAAATTTGTGGACGCCCATGATCCTACCAAGAACCGGGTTGAAAACACCTGTGACCGGTGTTTTTACCGGCGGATTGATTCGAATACTTACATTGGGATTAAAGGTTATGATACTGCCAGCAAATACGCCACTTCCTTTTTCCTTGAAAAAGTGAAAAACAATAAAATCGTCTATAACCTTCGTGGCAGCCCCGTTAACTGGGACACAACTATCCGGAAATGGAAATTAAGAAATGTTGTAGAACGAATAGTTGACAGCACCGGTGAAAAGGAAAACCGGTATGATTCCATGACCATGAACATCAGCCTTAAGCCCAACGAGCTGAGAAAAGATGATTACCTGAAAGATAAATTAACAACTCCTGAGTTGATTGCGTTCATCAGGCAGGAAGAGGAACGGGGTACCGAAGGATTAAATACATATAAAGTGGAACGCTACCGCCGTACGGCCACACCGGCGGCTGTTTTATTGCTGACGATGATCGGCGCTGTGATCGCCAGCCGTAAGAACCGTGGGGGCAGCGGTATGCACCTGGCTTTGGGCATCACGATTGCTGCATTGTTTATAGTATCCGACAGGTTTTCGACTGTATTTGCCACCAAAGGAAATTTTCCACCTTTCATTGCTGCATGGCTTCCCGATATCGCATTTGCTGCAGTGGCCTACTGGCTTTACAAAAAGACACCTAAGTAGTTTGTTTTCCCGGCCGATGACCGGGCTTTCAAAATGATTAATATCATATCATTATTTGATGAAAGTTTCATGTTTGTTTTTGCTGTACCAGCATGCTTCATGTAACTTTACGCCACTGAAATATTTTTTCAAAATTTTCCAAAATCAATCATTATGGGAATTGTAAAAGACAGGTTCAAAGCAAAAGCCGATATAGTTGCTCTTGAAATAAAAGACCTGTTGAAAGAACACGGCAACAAAGTAATCGGCGAAGTACAGCTTTCACAAATATACCATGGCATGCGGGGCATGACGGGGCTGGTAACAGAAACATCCTTATTAGATTCACAGGAAGGCATCCGTTTCCGGGGATATTCGATCCCGGAACTGCGGGAAAAATTAACCAAAGTTCCCGGTGGCTCTGAGCCACTGCCAGAAGGATTATTTTACCTGATGCTGGTAGGTGAATTGCCATCGGATGACGATGTTCATCATCTCACTTCTGTCTGGCAGCGACGCAGCCATGTGCCCAATCATGTTTTCGCAACGATTGAAGCATTGCCGGTGAATACACATCCTATGACGCAGTTTGTGGTAGCGGTGATGGCCTTGCAAACGGAGTCTCATTTTTCCAAGAATTATGCGGCCGGAATGAATAAGAAAGACTACTGGGAAGCCATCTTTGATGATACCATGGATCTGATCGCCAGGTTACCAAGGGTAGCGGCCTATATCTATCGCAGAAAATATAAGAACGGCGATCATATCCAGCCCAATGGTTTGCTTGACTGGGCGGGCAACTTTGCACACATGATGGGTTATGGGGATGAAAGTTTCAAAGAACTGATGCGTTTGTACATGACCATTCATGCTGATCATGAGGGTGGCAATGTGTCCGCACATACAACCCACCTCGTTGGCTCTGCATTAAGCGATCCTTATTTAAGTTATGCATCAGGGATGAATGGGTTGGCGGGTCCTTTACATGGCCTTGCCAACCAGGAAGTGGTCAAATGGATATTTGAAATGAGGGAAGCATTAAAAACTGAATCACCTACCAAAGAACAGATATCGGAGTATGTAAAGAAAACATTGAGCGAAGGAAAGGTGGTGCCGGGATATGGTCATGCAGTGCTGCGCAAAACGGACCCGAGGTTTGAAGCACAGATGGAATTTGGGAAAAAACATATGCCGGATGATCCGCTGGTGAAAACGGTATGGGATATTTATGAAACGGTGCCACCGATCCTGCAAACCATGGGTAAGATAAAAAACCCCTGGCCAAATGTGGATGCACACAGTGGCGCTTTGCTTGTGCATTACGGTATGGTGGAATATGAATATTACACTGTGTTGTTTGCTGTAAGCCGTGCTCTCGGTGTTCTCGCCAGCCTTTGCTGGGACAGGGTATTGAACTTCCCGTTAGAAAGACCAAAATCGGTGACAACAGATTTAGTGAAGTTATGGCTGGCTGGTAAGGATAATATCTGGGGAGAGTAATTCGGATGATAGTGGATAGATAAAAGTTAATAGATAAAAACTCCTTCGTGATACGGGGGAGTTTTTTTATTCAGGAAAATCTTTGAATGCCTTTTTAAACTGTGACGTGCCAGAAGGCATAAGCCACAAAATGTAGGCGGGTAAAATTTACAAACACAAAAGAATTTCAGCACAATGTTGCGGCAAACCTCGTTGTGTAGGCATTTATTCTTTGTCCAACCAAATGGTATCAAAAAATGTATTTTCTTTTGTCTCATATGACCATAATTCATTTTCTGTCACAAAGGCATTTAATGTCTTAATGCGTCTAGTCGAATTTTTTGAATAAACCGTTACAAGGTAATGGTACCCTTTTCCGAGTCGTTCATAACCATTAACAGTTGCTGTGTTCCATCTTTTTACAAATGTCTTTACTTGATTATTAGTCAATCTTTTTGTAACAGTGGAGTCAAAATTCTTTGTAATTATTGTGTCAAAAGCTGGCCCAACATAGGAGCTCCTCGATCTTAGTCTTATTGCATTGTAAGGTCTTATAGTAACAGAGTCAATGTCATTAAGGTCAAGTTTGATTTTGTCAGCCGATAATACTGTCTTGGTCTTATTACAGAGGTTGAAAGTCACATAATATTCATTCCGCTCCCTAAAAAGAAGTTTGCAACTGTCATTGTCTACTATATAAGCAGCATAGGAAAGATATTTGTCACCCTTATAAATGTCATACTCATAATAAGGCGGTCCTGCAGGTCCCAGTTTTCTTGAATAAATAATTGTGTAGTCATCAATTTCCCAATTTTTCAATTTGTCAGCTTTCACTAAGCCGTCGCCTTGTCCGCAACTTTGAAGACTGAATAAGGCCAATAAAATAGGAAGTAAATTTCGCATCAGTGATAATTAACTACAACGTTCGAGTATTTGCGAAGGCAGGGAATTCATTGAACGTCCAGCCCGGTACAAATGCCCAATTGAAAATATATTGTTGAAGTTATGAACTAAAGCTGAAAATTGAACGTCGAGCCCGAACCACTGCCGATGCTTGCACATGGCTGATGTTACAATGTCTAGCCCTGCTTTTGCAAATACTTTTGTTGGTGGTAGTAATTTTGATCAGAGACTATCATATTTATTTGTAAACAAAAAGCTTATTGGGTTTAATGAATAAATTAATTATTCTCATTATTGCTGCAATAGCCCATTTATATACTTAACTTTTTTTGACGTGCCATCTGCAAAGTACAATGTTCCTTCGCCGTCTCTTAGTCCATCTCTAAAGGTTCCGGTGAATTTTTCTTTTGATATAGCATTCACAAATTCGGCAGAGCCATTGGGTTTGTCATTTTCGAAACGTCCATTATATACATCTCCATTTTTATAAATAAAAAGACCCCCAATGCGTATATCTTTTTTGAAGATACCAGAATAGGTGTCACCATTGGAATAAAAGCAATTC
>JBGPKR010000134.1:0-9730 GCA_041486045.1 Chitinophagaceae bacterium
AGCCGTTAGCTTGTCGCTTAGAGTTCATAGCTCAAGGCTAATAGCTAAAGGCTCATGGCTCATTGACCATGGCTCAAAACCGGGAACCTTACCCCTTAGGGGCAGCAAAAATAAGGATTTTAGCTTTTAGGAAAGGGATTCGCCTGCTATTTTACCGGAAAATATTCCAAAGACCCCTGCTTTCCTCAATCCCAACAAACACGCCATCATCCCTTATTTCCACCGGCCAATGCTTTAAATAATATCCTTCACCACTGACATTACGGCCATTCGTCATATCATATTTGTACCGGTGCTGCGGGCAAACAATATTACCCAGGGCATCAATATACCCATCGGACAGCATACCGCCTGCATGCGGGCATTTGTACGCAAATGCAAAGACCCCTTCTTTGAATTTTGCGATACAAATTTTCTTTCCATCCATATCCGCCACGGCAATATTATTTTCCGCAAAGCTGAGTTCATTTATATGACCGGCGATCTTATACCATTTATATTTTTTCTCTGTCATGATTATTAGCCACAGACCTGCCTGCCGCAGGCAGGTTAACACAGATCAGTTTCTGCTTTCGAAGTATTCACAAGCCATAGTGAAAACATGACCTATGTTTCCCCTTTAGGAGGAAAGGGGGCATACAAGAGTTCTGTTTTGTATGGATAACGAACCCGGTACATTTCTCTCACTTTACCAAGGATGCTTTTACGAAGCACATCAAGGCCATGCCTGCCGGCAGGCAGGTTTCTTTTTTCAATGGCGGATACAAAGACAGCATTGCCATTGGTTTCACGCTGCCAGCGTTCATACAGGTCGTTCAGTATTTCTTTTTTGCTGCTTTCTTCCAGCCACTCGTCAAAGGTGTTTTCTTCATACAGATCCATTTTGTTGAAAATCGTAAGCGTAGGTTTATCAAAAGCTTTCAGTTCCTGTAATGTTTTATTCACCACACCCAACTGCTCTTCATAGGCAGGATGTGAAATATCCACCACATGCAGCAGGATATCCGCTTCCCGGACTTCATCCAGGGTACTTTTAAAACTTTCAACCAGGTGATGCGGCAACTTGCGGATAAAACCTACTGTATCGCTTAATAAGAACGGAGTGTTTTCAAAAACCACTTTGCCGGTAGTGGTGTCAAGTGTAGCAAACAATTTATTCTCAGCGAACACATCCCTTTTACTCAGCAGGTTCATGAGTGTTGATTTGCCCACATTGGTATAACCCACCAATGCCACGCGAATGAATTCTCCCCTGTCTTTTCGTTGTGTGAAAGCCTGCCTGTCAATTTCGGCTAATCGCTTTCTCAGCAAAGAGATCTTATCCCTCACGATCCGGCGGTCAGTTTCTATTTCACTTTCTCCCGGGCCTCTTGTACCGATACCACCACCCAGCCTTTCAAGGTGTTTCCACATACCACGCAGTCGCGGTAAAATATATTGGTATTGTGCCAGCTCCACCTGTGCCTTTGCCTGTGCGGTTTTTGCCCTGCGGGCAAAAATGTCGAGAATAAGATCGGAACGGTCAATGACTTTTACATCAATGGCTTTTTCAATGTTATTGATCTGGGCGCCGCTGAGTTCATCGTCAAAGATCACAATGCGTATATTTTTTCCCTCAACATATTTTTTTATCTCTTCTAATTTCCCTTTGCCCACAAATGTCCGGCTGTCGGGATGCGGCAGTTTTTGTGTGAACCTTTTTACGGCCACAGCACCTGCTGTTTCTGCCAGGAAGGCCAGTTCATCCAGGTATTCCTGCACCTGGGGTTCTGACTGGTCTTTATTCACCAGTCCCACCAGAACAGCTCTTTCTTCTTTTTGAATACTATTTCTTTTATCAATCATAATAATAAAAACTCCTCCCGCTTCAAACAGGAGGATATGCAAATGTAAAACATAGTTCTACGATTACCGTCATTCATCAGATAGCTACCGGGACTGTGAGTCGATAATACTTCGAAGTACAAAATAAAAAAGCGGTTCATTTTATTGAATCGCATATTATAAAAATTAAATATGCCCCTTTAGGGGCTGGGGGCATCAAAGGCCGCTTAATGTCAGCCCGATTGAAAACGGTCTTACTACCGGGCCTAACCCATCCCTGATTAAAGGAGTGAGCTGGTAACATCCATACAGGCTGAAATGTCCATAGCCTATTCTGCCCATTACCGATAAACGGTTCTTGTTAAAAAAACGCTTACTGGCTTCTTTCATCACATAATCGTTAATAACGGTGTTGGATTTGTTTTCAAATTTTGCGTTACGGGTATGTGCCGTAAGCAGGGTGCCAATTTTTACTCCTATGGCCGCCTTCAGTCCTTTGCCGGTCAACGGGTCAGCAGAATAACGAAACTCAATAGGCGCTTCCAGGTATGCCGTAGCCAGTTTTGTTTTTTTGAAATGGTTGGTATCGCCCTGGTTAGTAAAATAAAGGGTAGGCGTATTATCCTTGATACCGACATGTGTTTTTGAAAAGAGGATATGATCACTGGCAATACCCGGACCAAAAGCCATACTTAACCTGGGATTGGTCTTGAAGGGGAAATCAAACATGAAATACACATTGATGCTTTTTGAAAAACCACTGTTGTTGATTGTGTCGGGAATACCCGCCCATTTCGTATATCCCAGTTGCAGCAGGAAATGGTCATTGGCACGGTTGGACAGGTCAATGGTGTTTTTTTTCTTCGGGGTGGATTTGGTATCCTGGGCAAAAACAGCCAAAGCAAAAAGAGTACAAATGGAAAGTGATAAAAATTTCTTCATATAATATTTAAGTAGTGGACAAATGTATTTTCATCCCGGTTAACAAAAGGTTAAAGAACCCGGTTAAATAAGAAATGAGAAATAAAAAATGAGAATGTAATTGAATCCGGGTTACTTCCTCATTCCTTATTTTTCTGTTCCTTATTTCTCATTTTATCTGTGGACCCTGTTGGGATCGAACCAACGACCCCCTGATTATGAGTCAGGTGCTCTAACCGTCTGAGCTAAGGGTCCTGTTTTGATAATATCTGCAGATATTGCTCCGGGGCGCAAAAATAAAAAAATATGGTGGATAGAGAGGAGTTATTTCACTTCTTCAAAATCAATATAATCTCCTGCCTTTGCTTTTGTACCGGAACCCTGCGACGAAGATGGGGATGAATGCTGCTGCTGTTGATTCATATGGGTGTTCATTTCCCTGAACCCTTTTTTTATTTTCCGGGTGGTTTGATATACCGGGATCACCAGGTTAAAAATAAACTGGTACAAGACATAGACCAGTATGGCAAATAAGACATATTTCACCCTGTAAAGATAAGAAGCCCGGTTTTTTTGTTGCCGGCAATTACCGGCAGTTTACCGGATTTTTAACCACATTAAATTACTGAGATTGTATTTGGCAGATAAAGGGTATTTACCTTACATTTGCATCGGAAATAGATGATGGAAGGGAACGAAGACCGTTCCCTTCTTCTTTTATACCCCATGAACACAGAAACGCAAATACAGGCTGTTAAACATAAAATGGAGACTTTGATCAGTGCCGAACCGGAGTTATTCCTGGTAGAACTGAAGGTTAAACCCACAAATAATATTAAGGTGTTTATTGATGGGGACCAGGGAATTAGCATAGAGAAACTGGTGCAATACAACCGGAAGCTGTATAAAGAAATTGAAGAAAGCAATATGTTTCCGAACGGCGATTTTTCACTGGAAGTATCATCGCCGGGATTGGACGAACCACTGAAATTGCATCGCCAGTATCTGAAAAATATTGGCAGGTATGTAGAAGTAACAGATAAAGAAGGTGTCATAAAAGAGGGTAAGTTGATAAGTGTGACAGAAGCTGACATTGTAATAGAAGAAATAAAGGCCCGCCTGACCGGCAAAAATAAAAATAAGGAAGTCGGGCAGGGGAAAGGCAAGAAAATGCCCGCCCGGATGAACCGTTCGGACGGGGAAACAGCGCAGTACAGTATTCCATTTGAGAATATAAAGATGACCAGGATTCAAATTAAATTTTAACCTAACAGGATTTCAAAATTTTGAGTTATGTCAAGTATTAATCTGATCGATGCATTCCAGGATTTTAAAGAAGCGGAAAACATTGACCGCCCCACTATGATGAAAGTGGTGGAAGATGTATTTAAAACCCTGCTGCGTAAAAAGTACAGCAGTGATGAGAACTTTGATGTGATCGTGAATGCAGAAAAAGGCGACCTTGAAATAATCCGCCGCCGGATGATTGTTGAAGACGGGCAGGTGGAAGACCCGCTGGCACAGGTAGCTTATTCCGATGCGGT
The DNA here is from genome assembly GCA_041486045.1 of Chitinophagaceae bacterium. Classification (GTDB taxonomy): domain Bacteria; phylum Bacteroidota; class Bacteroidia; order Chitinophagales; family Chitinophagaceae; genus JJ008. The sequence continues at coordinate 4,290 of JBGPKR010000134.1, forward strand.
GAAAATTGAACCTGACTTTGAAGTAGGAGAAGAACTCTATGAGGAGATTGACCTGCTTGATTTTGGCCGCCGGGCCATTCTTGCTGCCAAGCAAACACTGGCCAGCCGTATCAGCGACCTGAAAAAAAATGTACTGGCTAAAAAATACGGCGACCGGGTTGGCGAGATCATCAGCGCTGAAGTGTACCAGGTATGGAAAAAAGAAATTTTACTGCTGGATGAAGAAGGAAATGAACTGATACTTCCCAAGAGTGAACAGATACCACAGGACTATTTTAAAAAAGGAGAAAACATCCGTGCAGTAGTGAAGAAAGTAGATATGAAAAATAACAGCCCGGTCATCATTCTTTCACGAACTTCACCGGAGTTTCTGGCAAAATTACTGGAGATCGAAGTGCCTGAAATTTTTGACGGACTGATCGTAGTAAAGAAAATTGTCCGGGATCCCGGAGAAAGAGCAAAAGTGGCTGTGGAATCTTACGATGACCGCATTGATCCCGTTGGCGCCTGTGTTGGTATGAAGGGCAGCCGGATCCATGGTATCGTCCGGGAATTAAAAAATGAAAACATTGATGTCATCAACTGGACCAATAATATTCAGTTGCTGATACAGCGGTCATTAACCCCGGCCAAGATTACCAGTATGGAGCTGGATAATGATGGAAAACATGCAAATGTTTACCTGAAACCCGACCAGGTTTCCCTGGCGATCGGCCGTCGTGGCGTGAATATTAAACTGGCCTGTGAACTGACCGGTTATGAACTGGATGTTTACCGGGATGCGGAAGATGAGGTGGAAGAAGGATTTGATATTGACCTGGATGAATTCAGTGACGAGATAGAAACATGGGTGATCGATGAATTAAAGAGGATAGGGTGTGATACCGGTCGCAGTGTGTTGAAGCTTACACCTGAAGAACTGGAAAGAAGAACCGATCTGGAAAAAGAAACTATAGAAGAGGTCAGGAAAGTACTGAAAGCTGAGTTTGAAAAAGAGTAATGAACAGTCAGTAAGTCATATAGGTCAAATGAGTCAAATGAAGATACTGACCTATATGACTCATTTAACTTGTATGACCTATATGACATATTTGACTTAAAATTTTTGAATGGCAGAATTAAAACTTCCGAGATTATTAGCCGCGGCCAAAGAGTTTAACATTGGCCAGGATACCCTTATTGATTTCCTGAAAGGAAAAGGATTTCCAAAAGATGAGCTGAAGCCCACTTCCAAGCTTACAGAAGAGATGTATCGTTCTTTGCAACTCGAGTTTCAAACCGATAAGGCTGCAAAAATGAAAAGTGATCAGCTGGAATTGCCAAAAGGAACAGTGATAGAAGCGAAGAAGAAAAAAGAAGAAGAAGAAATCATTTTCAAAAAAGATGATAAGGCGGCTGTTAAAATAATAAAGAAGGAAGTGGAAGTAAAGCCCGTTGAAGAAGTAAAACCGGCAAAAGAAAAAACAAAAAAAGAAGAAACTCCCAAAACAGAGGAAGTAATAAAGACAGATGTTCCGGAAATAGAAGGTCCGAAAGTGCTCAAGAAAATTGACCTTTCTGTTATTGATTCATCAACCAGGCCAAAAAAAGGAGTTAAAGCCAAAAAGGAAGAAACAAAACCGGCAAAAGCAGAAAAACCGGTAAAAGGCAAAGCTAAAAAAGGGAAAAAAGAAGAGCCGAAAATTGAAGAGGAAATAACAGCAAAAACAGAACCTGCTATTGAAGAACATCAAACGGTCATTGAAAATATTGAAGTTGAAAAACTCACCGGCCCTAAGATCCTTGGTAAAATTGAACTGCCGCTTGATAGTGATACCAGGCCGGTAAAAGACGAGAAGAGAAAAAGAAAACGTATCCCGATAGAGAAAAAGGAAGTTAAACGGGATCTTTTCATCAATAAAGAAGGAGATAAAAAACCAGGTGGCGGCTTTAGCAGGGACAACCGTGGTCGCCCGGCTATTAGTCGCCGGGATAACAGAGGAACTGGTGGAAGAAGAGAAGATAAACTGATTGACGAAAAAGAGATCCAGGAAAAGATCAGGGAAACCCAGGCCAAACTGGCCGGAGCCGGTGGCAGGGGTAAAAGCCTGAAAGCAAAACTTCGCCGTGAAAAAAGACATGAAGCCGCCGATGCGCAGGGCGAAATGGTGGATGATAACAAACTACAGGTAACCGAATTTATCAGCGTAAGTGAATTGGCCAACCTGATGGATGTAAGTTTTGCAGAAGTGATCAGCAAATGTATGAGTCTCGGCATCATGGTTTCCATCAACCAGCGGCTGGATGCGGAAGTGATAGAACTGGTGGCCGGCGAATTTGGATATACTGTTGAGTTCATTGATATGGAAAAGCAAATGGAAATGGAGGAAAGTGATAATGAGGATAATGAAGAAGATCTGCAACCCCGCTCACCCATTGTCACCATCATGGGTCACGTTGACCATGGTAAAACATCCTTACTTGACTATATCAGGAGCGCCAATGTAGTAGCCGGTGAAGCCGGGGGTATTACCCAGCATATCGGGGCCTACCAGGTTGAATTGCCCGATGGAAAAGAAATTACTTTTTTAGATACACCCGGACACGAAGCTTTCACTGCGATGAGAGCAAGAGGCGCCAAGGTCACCGATATCGCCGTCATAGTCATTGCTGCTGATGATGCCGTGATGCCACAAACCCGTGAAGCCATCAGCCATGCACAGGCCGCCGGTGTACCCATGATATTTGCTGTCAATAAAATTGATAAGGACGGAGCTAATCCGCAAAAAATATATGAACAGCTTTCACAAATGAATTTGCTGGTGGAAGAATGGGGAGGTAAATACCAGAACCAGGAAATTGCGGCCAAGAAAGGATTGAATATTGATAAACTATTGGAGAAAATATTGCTCGAAGCAGAGATCCTGGATCTGAAAGCAAATCCTAACAGAGAAGCTACAGGAACCATCATTGAGGCATCATTGGATAAAGGCCGTGGTTATGTAGCCACACTGCTTGTTGAAAACGGAACGCTGCATCCCGGCGACCTGATCGTGAGTGGTCAGCATTTTGGCAGGGTAAAAGCCATGTTCAATGAGAGAAATAAGAAAGAAGACAAAGCAGGTCCTTCTGCCCCGGCTGTGATATTGGGATTGAATGGTGCGCCACAGGCAGGTGAAAAATTCAAAGTGTATAAAGACGAAGCTGAAGCAAAAGAAATTGCCTATCGCCGTGCCCAGATATTAAGAGAACAGGGTATTCGTACCAAAAAACATATTACGCTTGACGAGATCGGCCGCCGCCTGGCATTGGGCAGTTTCAAAGAACTGAAAGTGATCATCAAAGGCGACGTGGATGGATCAGTGGAGGCATTAAGCGACTCCTTACAAAAACTATCCACACCCGAAATATTGGTTAGTGTAATTCACAAAGGTGTTGGACAGATCAACGAAAGTGATATTGTACTGGCCGAGGCATCAGATGCTATCGTAATTGCCTTCAACGTTCGTCCATCCCTGCAGGCATCAAGGCTGGCTGATAATGCAGGCATCGAAATTAAAATGTACTCTATTATTTATAACGCAATAGAAGAAGTAAAGAGTGCAATGGAGGGAATGCTGGAACCAAAAGTGCAGGAAAAAATTGTGGCCAATGTGGAAATAAGAGAAGTGTTCAAATTTGACAAAGCCACTGTTGCAGGATGTTATGTCATGGATGGTAAAATCAAAAGAGATTCAAAGATCCGCCTGATAAGGGATGGTATCGTTATTTATCCAACCGGTGAAGGCGCCAGCGCTGAACTGGGATCATTGAAAAGATTTAAAGATGATGCCAAAGATGTTCAATCGGGTATGGAATGCGGTTTAACGATTAAGAATTACAGTGATATTAAAGTGGGAGATGTGGTGGAAGCGTATGAGACAGAGGAAGTGAAGAGAACGCTTTGAGCTATTAGCTGTTAGCTATTAGCTATTAGCCTTTAGCTAGAGGCTAACAGCTAAAGGCTAATGGCTTCCCTCCATCAAACTTTTGTTAAATACCCCCAAAAAATATTTAAGTTATACCCGTCAAAGTACTTTTGAGCTTATGGTTTATACTAAAAAGATCCTGGCTGCCTGCCTGCTGTTATTGACAATTTCTGCTGTAGCCCAGTCACAATCTGCAAAGGTGGTGGCCGATAAAATAGCCGGAATTGTTGGCGACCGGATCATTCTCCAGTCAGATGTCAAAAATTCTATAGCCGATATTATCCGCCAGGGAGGAACTGTGCCTGAAAATGGGGAATGTTTGATCATGGAACAGGCCCTTATCTCAAAAGTATTAATGCTGCAGGCAGAAAAGGATTCATTACCGGTAACGGATGAAGAAGTAGAAGCGGAACTGGATCAAAAGATAAGATATTATATTAACCAGCTGGGCAGCCAGGAAGCGTTGGAAGAAATGGCCGGCAAAACCATTTACCAGATCAAGGATGATGCAAAAGAATCTGTAAAGGAGCAAAAACTGGCAGCGGCCATGCAGCGAAAGATTGTGGACAATGTCCGGATCACTCCCAATGAAGTCAAAGCTTTTTTTGATAAGATACCCAAGGACAGTCTCCCTTTTTATGAGTCAGAGCTGGAGATCTGCCAGATCGTTATTTACCCCAAAGCATCCAGGGATCTGGAACAATATATCATCGGGGAAATGAACAATTATAAAAAGCAGATTGAATCCAAACTAACAACTTTTGACCTGCTGGCTAAGAAAGTTTCCGAAGATCCCGGAAGTAAAGAACGTGGTGGCCAGTACCAGATCAACCGGAATGAAAAAACCTGGGATCCTGTTTTCATGTCAACCGCATTCCGGTTAAAAGAAGGTGAAATATCATCGCCGGTAAAAACAAAATTTGGTTATCATATCATACAAATGATACAGCGTAATGGTGATGATGCTATTATCCGCCATATTCTCCGGATCCCCCCGGTAACTGAAGCCGAGATCAGCCAGGCTGTTAACAAGCTGGATACCGTGCGGTCTAAAATTATTGCCGGTACATTAAGCTTTAATGCTGCTGCATCAAAATACAGTGATGATGAGACTGCAAAATTTGCCGGGCCTTGTATCACCAACAGGGATGGTTCAACCTATGTCACCATTGATGCACTGGATAAAGACATGGTGGGGATGCTCAGTAAAATGAAAGTGGGAGAATTTTCGCAGCCCACTGCTTTTACAGAAGAGCAGGGGAAGCAGGGAGTAAGAATTGTTCACCTGAAATCCCGTTCCGAACCACACCGGATGAACCTGCACGATGACTACAGTAAAATATCACAGTTTGCTTTGGAAGAAAAGAAGAGCAAAACACTTGACAACTGGCTGAAAGCAAAAATCCCCACTTATTATATTATGGTGGACCCGGACACACAGGGGGACTGCCCGCTATTGCAAAAATATGCAACGGATAAAAAAAGTTTTTAAAT
>JBGPKR010000135.1:0-9594 GCA_041486045.1 Chitinophagaceae bacterium
CAATTCGCGGTTGGCCCATGCTTCAAGGATTAGTTCTTTCATGATGCAAAAATAGACTATAAGTCAAATAGGTCAAAAAGGTCATATAGGTCAAATGGCTTCGAATGTGACCAATATGACTTATTTGACTTTTATGACCAATTGAACTTATTTGACCCGTATGACTATTTTTGTTTCATGAACATCGGGTTTGATGCAAAAAGGGCTTATCACAATGGCACGGGGCTGGGGCATTACAGCCGCAACCTGCTGCACTCCCTGTCGGAGTATTACCCGGAACATCAGTATTATTTATTTAACCCCAAACCGGCAAACAGGTTTCAGCTGAAGGGCAATAATCTTCACGAAATTTTACCGCAGGTTTTTTTAGATAAACTATTTCCTTCAGCCTGGCGCAGCAGTTGGGTGAAAAAGGACCTGCAAAAACTGAAGATCGATCTTTATCACGGCCTGAGTCATGAAATACCGGTCGGGATCCATAAGACAGGTATCAGATCAGTAGTGACTATCCATGACCTGGTACATGAACGGTTCCCGGAGCAATACAATGCCATTGATGTAAAAATTTACAGCAAAAAATTCCGCCATGCCTGTGCACATGCTGATAAAGTAATTGCGATTAGTGAGCAGACAAAAAAGGATATCATTGAATTTTATAAAACAGCAGAAGAAAAGATCGTTGTTTGTTATCAAAGCTGCAACCCGGCTTTTGGCAAAATGGTAAGTGATGAAGAGAAAAGGAAAGTAAAAGAACTGTATGGATTGCCGGAGCAATATTTTTTATACGTCGGGTCGATCATCGAAAGAAAGAACCTGCTGAATATCTGCAAAGCTGTTTTTCTTCTTCGCAACGAGATCAATATTCCTCTTGTGGTCATAGGCGGGGGAGGAAAATACAAGCAACTGGTTCAGGATTATATAAAACAAAATGGATTAGAGAAAAGAGTTGTATTCCTTTCGGAAAACCCATCAGTGAAATCATCCGGATCATTTCAATCAGCGGTTGATCTTCCTGCTATTTACCAATCTGCTGTTGCTATGATATATCCGTCATTCTTTGAAGGTTTCGGCATTCCGGTGCTGGAAGCTTTGTGGAGTAAACTGCCTGTTATTACATCCAATGTCTCCTGTTTACCGGAAGCAGGAGGTGATGGGGCTTATTATGTAGATCCTGCCAGTGCAGAAGAAATTGCAGCGGGGATGATAAAAATATATTCAGATAAAACTCTGGCTGCATCAATGGTTGAAAAAGGCTTGCAGTATGCACAGCAATTTACCCCGCAAAAAAGCGCTGAGTCTGTAATGAATGTATATAAAAGTTTATGGTAGATCTTAATAACTCCGCACTTTAGTGTGGAGTAGATGAATAATTAAATGCCGGGGCTTTAGCCCTGAAGTATATGAATCTTGAAAAAGATATTGAGCAATGTCTGCAGGTGCTGAAAAGCGGCGGTCTTATTTTATATCCAACTGATACCATTTGGGGAATAGGTTGTGATGCGACGAATGCAGAAGCGGTAGAAAAAATTTATAAACTCAAGAAACGTTCCGATGAAAAGGCAATGATCGTATTGGTGGCTGCTGAAAAAGATATATTGAACCATGTGGCGGCCCCCGACCTCCGGGTATTTGATTATCTGGAAAAAACAAAAAAGCCAACAACAGTAATTTATGAAGGCGCAATAGGCCTCGCAGATAATTTGATCGGTAAGGACGGAAGTATTGCCATCCGCATCTGCAACGAATCATTTTGCCGGCAACTTATCAAAAGATTCCGGAAGCCAATTGTTTCAACCTCAGCCAATATCTCCGGCAAACCAGTTGCAAAGACATTTGCTGAAATGACGGATGAAATAAAACAAGGAGTTGATTATATTGTCCGTTACCGGCAGGATGATAATAATATTGCCGAACCATCTTCTCTTATTAAATGGAATAACGGAACTGTTGAGGTACTCCGGCACTGACCCCGGACTCCGAACTCTTATCTTTGCCCCGGGATGAAAATAAACTGCACCAAACAGGAATTGCAAATTTTAAAAAAGATCGCCAGGGCCGCAGAAGCTTTGGAAATGGAAACCTATTTGATAGGAGGTTTCGTAAGAGATAAAATTCTGGGAAGACCTACCAACGACATAGATATTGTTTGTATCGGGAATGGGATCGAATTGGCAAAAAAGGTTGCGAAACATTTTGATCCTGTTCCCCACATAGATGTTTTTAAGAATTTTGGAACTGCTCATTTTATTTTAAATCTTTCAAATAATGATGACTCTTCGAAAGTCCCCTCCTTGCGAGTTCCCGAGCTAAGCGAAGGGAAGGAGCGAAGCTCGTTAGGGGAGGCTGAGGGGGCTTTTGATCTGGAGTTTGTAGGCGCCCGCAAAGAAAGTTACCGGTCCGATTCCCGCAAACCGGAAGTGGTTCCCGGAACGGTGGAAGATGATCAGAACCGCCGTGATTTTACCATGAATGCATTGGCCATTAGCCTGAACAAGGACAATTTTGGTAAACTCATCGACCCCTTCGGCGGAGTGAAAGATCTTGATGATAAGATCATCCGGACGCCCCTTGATCCTGTTCTGACATTCAGTGATGATCCGTTGCGTATGATGAGGGCCATCCGGTTTGCTTCCGAATTAGGCTTTGTAATTGAAGAAAAAACATGGCAGGGTATTAAAGATACAGCTGAACGTATAAAAATTATTTCCCAGGAAAGAATTACAGATGAGCTGAATAAAATTATTGCTTCCCCAAAGCCTTCTGTTGGGTTTGATCTGCTTTACAAAACCGGTTTACTGCAAATTATTTTCCCGCAAATGGTAGACCTGGCCGGCGCTGAATACAAAGATGGTTTAGGACACAAGGATAATTTTTACCACACTTTACAGGTGCTGGATAATTTATCTGCAAAGTCAGATGACCTGTGGCTCCGATGGGCAGCAGTGTTACATGATATTGCCAAACCGGCAACCAAAAAATTTGAGGAGGGGCATGGCTGGACCTTTCATGGGCATGAAGCAGTGGGAGGAAGGATGCTGCCGAAGATATTTGGCAAATTAAAACTGCCTCAAAACGAAAAAATGCGTTTTGTAAGAAAGATGGTTGAATTGCATCTGCGGCCCATCAGTCTTACAAAGGAAAATATCACTGATTCAGCTATCCGCCGGCTGCTTTTTGATGCGGGTGAAGACATTGATTCACTGATGCTGCTTTGCGAAGCAGACATTACCTCAAAGAATAAAACAAAAGTCAAACGTTATCTTGAAAATTTTCAGCTGGTAAGGGAGCGCTGTAAAGCCGTGGAAGAAAAAGATCATATCCGCAACTGGCAGCCGCCGGTAAGCGGGGATATGATCATGGAATTATTTGGCCTGCCACCATCGAAACCGGTGGGTATTTTAAAAGATGTTTTAAAAGACGCCATGCTGGATGGTATAATACCCAATACAAGAGAAGCGGCGCTGGCATTTGTTATTAAGAAAGCCGGGGAGATGGGTTTGAAAGTAAAGAACCCTTAAATTTGCTTATGGCTATTCTGAAATTCAGGGTTTATTTTGAAGAAGATGAAACGGTGTACCGTGATGTTGTCATCCGGCACACACAATCTTTTTTTGATCTGCATGAAGCGATATTAAAGGCGTACGAATTTGACAACAGGCACCAGGCGACATTTTTCCGCAGCAATGACCACTGGCAGCGGGGCCGGGAAATTTCCATTGAGAAATATGACCAGGAATATAAAGCGCCACCACTGATCATGAGTGAAACAAACATTGGTTCTGAGATCAGGAATCCCAATCAACGGTTTACTTACCTGTACGATTTTAATAAGAACTGGAATTTTTTGCTGGAATTAATTAATGTATCCAAAGAAGAAAATCCGAAAATAAGTTATCCCTCTATGATAAGGACCGAAGGCATTGGTCCCAGCCAATATGGAACCAAAGGTTTGCTGGGTGAGAAATTTGCAGATATAGAGGAGAAGTATGACCTGACACAAGTGCCGGTGGGTGATGGTTTTGGTGAAAAAGATGAAGAAGGTGAGGACCTGGGCATTGCAGACGATGAAGTAGCGGCAGAAGGCGGTGAAGAAGAGGTGTAAAAGAGTCGTTAGTCTTTAGTCGTTAGTCGGGAGTCAGCTGACCACTTCTGTTGAATATTCAAACTGAATATTTTTTGAACAATTCCAAACAAAAGACAGTTATCATTATTTGCGGCCCGACTGGAGTTGGAAAAACTTCCGTAGCAATTCAATTAGCTAAACATTACAATACAGAAATTATTTCTGCCGACAGCCGCCAGTGTTTTAAAGAACTTAATATTGGTGTAGCAAGACCATCAGCGGAAGAACTGAAGCAGGTAAAGCATCATTTCATTGCTTCCCATTCCATTCATGAAGAAGTAACCGCAACTGTTTTTGAACAATATGCATTACAAAAAATCACTGAATTATTTCAGCAACAGGATGTGATAGTAATGGTTGGTGGAACCGGTTTGTATATTAAAGCTTTCAGGGAGGGGTTGGATACTATTCCTGGAATTGACCGGGCCATCCGGGAAAATATAATAAGCAACTATGGAAGCAAGGGACTGGAATGGCTGCAAAATGAAATAAAGAAAAAAGACCCGGAATTTTATGAAGCAGGGGAGATGCAAAACCCGCAGCGTATGATGCGGGCTTTAGAGGTGATAGAAACTACGGGGCGATCTATCGTTTCATTCCGGAAAGGAGTGAAGGCAAAAAGAGATTTTGCCATTATTAACATCGGGTTGGAACTGCCCAAAGAAGAGCTTCACCGGAATATCAATACAAGAGTGGACAAGATGCTGGAAGCCGGTCTACCGGAAGAAGTAAAAGGATTATTACAGTATAAAAACCTGAACGCTTTACAAACGGTTGGTTACAAAGAATTGTTTGATCACTTACAGGGAGATGTTTCTTTACATGATGCAGTTTCGCAGGTTAAAACAAATACCCGCCGGTATGCCAAAAGACAGATGACATGGTTCAGGAAAGATAAATCAATCACCTGGTTTCATCCGCAGGATCTTGAAGGGATGAAAGAGTTTATAATGAAGCAAATGCTTTAGGAGATCTTATCCCTTCTTTTGAACAACAGGGCATCTGCTGAATATTTTCCGCTCCCCAGTACAAATATGACCAATGACAATATTAAAAAGAGGAATGCCAGTTGTTTGTCATTAAATCCCTTGTCTTTAAGGGCAATAAAAACCACCACGATCATTGCTATAAGTACCGGGATCACGGCCAACCTTGTCAGTAAACCAATACTGACCAGGATACCGCAAAAAAACTCGGCAAAGATGACGAGGTTATAAGATGTTTTGACACCCAGACCAATATAGTCTTTGAACATAGGTAAGTACTGGTGGTAATGTTCGATCTTCCCGTAACCTATATAAATGAACAGGCCGCCGAATACTAACCGGAGCAGGAGGATGCCAAGGTCGGCATGTAAAGGCTGAATGCTTAGTATTTTGTTTTTCATAAACTATGATTCTGTAAATTTTTGCAGTGCCGTTCCGATAATATAGGTCCATCCTTCTGCGAAATTTTCTTTTGCAAAATCATTATGAGCAGTCACCGGGAATGTTTCAAGCCCTTCATGAGTAAGTTTCAACCTTGTTTTTTCTCCTTCGTCAAATAATTCAAAGGTTACAAAGGAGTTTCCCTCATAGCCTTCATACCGCCAGCTGTGCTTCAGTTTTTTATTTTTCACGACCTCCGTGATCCTGCACAGGTGTAAGAATTTTTCACCTGTTTTTCCTTCGCCATAAAACTGAAACTCAAATCCCACTTCAGGCTTAAACTCTGCCAGGTCAAAATACCATTTTTTCATTTCGTTCTTATCGGTGATAGCTTTCCATACTTTTTCAACGGGCGCATTGAATGTCCGTTCTATTACAAATGGTTCGTTTTTCATTTTTACTTGTTTATAGTCAGGTTTCAAATAGACGTCTTCGCTACATATTCTTCCAGGCGACCAACATGTTGCTTCATACCTTCCCGGGCTCCATACTCTTTATCCAATCTTTCCAATTCAGCAGCCGATCCGAATATCGACTTCATCGTAAGTAAAGTTTTGTTGTCTTGCTTTTCAAAACTAACTGTTACATGAAAACTCACCGGCTCAGTTCCTTCGTCGCCGCTATGCCTGTAAACCAGGCGTTCTGGTTTTACCACTTCGATAAAGACGATCTTATTCGGATAGTCCCTGCCATCAGGCCCGTGCATTGTTAAACGCCAAACTCCACCGGCTTTTACGTTCATTTCATGAATAGTATTTGTGAAACCTGTTGGTCCCCACCATTGAGCCACATGTTCCGGTTCGGTCCAAACTTTCCAAACAAGTTCTCTTGGGGCGTTAATTAACCGGGTAATCATGAGTTCCCTGTCGGCAGGTTTAGTTATTGTTTCATTTTTGTTTACCATGTTTTTTATTTTTAGAAGTGATTTTATTTTCACGTTGCAACTTATTCAGGTATTCTTCCAGTGAATCGAGTTTGGCATTCCAGAATTTCCGGTATTGTTCTATCCAGTCCGATACTTCATTCAGTTTCTGCAATTTTGCTTCGTAATACCGTTCCCGGCCATGTTGTTTAATCACAATAAGGCCACATTCAGTAAGGATCTTCACATGCTTATAAATGGCAGTACGGCTCACCTCAAAGTTCCCGGCCACTGCGTTTACATTAAGGGGCTTTTGAGCGATCATACAGATGATCTCTCTCCTGGTCGGGTCGGCGATAGCCTGGAAAACATCTCTTCTCATGAATTAAATGGAACCTTTTGGTTGCACAAATATATGCAACCTTTTGGTTCCACAAAATTTTTTTGAAAAAAAACCCGGCCTGCTGTTTTTTAAAATCCAGGATGCGGGGAAATGATATGAGGCCGGGGTTATTTCTTTTTGAGCTGGAGCAGTATTGTTTTCTCTTTTGCCGGCAGATCACATTGGGCCTTTCCTGAAGTATTATCGCTTACCACATAAATATTCCCGTCTTTATCAACTGTAATTCCCTCCAGGTTCATGCTGTAACCCTGGTCTTTATATTGGTTGGAGATATCAGAAAATTTTTCTACCGGGACATTCTTCAATGTCCCTGCCTGCAGGATCCCTTTTTTATCGATCTCAACTGATTCCAGGTATTGCTGTCTCAATTTCCCTTTGGAAAATGATTTCAGGCATAACAGGCGGTCATTCTCTTTATCATAGCAGATATCAGAATAGCGCCACTGCGGGGTTTGCAGCGGCAGTTCGATCATGGATTCATATTTCAGGGAAAAACTATTGTCCTCGCTGCCGGGCTCAATGCTGAAAGTATAGATCTGCGATCTTGTCATATCCTCGTTTCTTTCCCGCAGCAGGTAAAATTTATTATCCGTTTCATTGGCTGCAATTCCTTCCATGCCGTCGCCGTCTTTTGATTTGGGAGGAAGAGGAATGGATGTTTCGATCTTTCTGACAGAAGCATTGGTAATATCTGCTTCATAAATGGCCACTGTATTTTCTGAAACCAGGTACAATTTATTTTTGTAAGAAGTCATTCCTTCCATCTCAAACTCCTGCGGGACCATTAAGGGGATGCTGTTTATTGCATTGTTGTTTCCGGGGTCCATGACAAGGATCATCGGGCAGCGTTCCGAAGCAAAATAAAGTTTGCCGTCAAGATATTTTGTTCCTGAAATGCAGACCTGTTTATTCAGGACATCAGGCAGGATGACATTATTTATTTCATACAAGGGGACGGCCACCGGCTGAATGGTAAGAGATGAAAGTAGAACAGCAGCAGCAATAAGAGGGATAATCCGCATACCAGGTTTTTGTTTTTCAGGTAACAGAAAATAACTATCTGCGAATTTAGAGGAAAGTTCTTAACAGGCAAAAGACATGAATCGTTAAAAAAAGGAATAGGGTGATCCTATTCCGTTTATGAAAATGTAATGTTTGCTTAGCTATTTCTTTTGTTCCCTTAGCGCTTTAAATTCAGAGCCTGTTTTCCATTGGGGCCATTTTTCTCCTGATGCTATACGCTTGCCAACCCGGAACAATAGTTTCAGTTCATGAATGGCGCCATCCATTGTCCAGGTAGCAGCATCGTATTCATCGGAAGGGCGGTGATAATTTTTTGCTGTGTATTCATCCTGCAATTTTTTTCCATATGCCGTGTCTTTCCCTTCCACATCAATACCTGTCTTTATATACAGGGCGGGTATGCCTGCTTTCGCAAAATTGAAATGATCAGACCGGTAATAATAGCCGGCCTCAGGATGTGTGTCAAAAGAAATATAACCACTGTCTTTTTCAACTTCTTCCTTTAAATAATCCTCCAGGTCTGATTGTCCCTGGCCGATCACAACAATATCTTTTGTCCTGGTAAACCGGTTCAGGCCATCCATATTAATATTGGCAACGGTTTTATCAGCAGGGTAAACAGGATTCTGTGCATAATAGGCCGACCCCAGCAACCCTTGTTCCTCTGATGTAACAGACAGAATGATGATGGTTCGTTCAGGCTTTGTCTTCATGCTTTTAAATGCCCGTGCAAGTTCTAATAACCCGGATGTCCCCGTAGCATTATCCAATGCGCCATTGTAAATGGAGTCGCCTGTGTCATCCGGTTTGCCGATGCCCAAATGATCCCAATGAGCTGTGTAAATGATCACTTCATCGGGATATTTTGACCCGGTGATCCTGCCTATTACATTATACGATTTATCATAGCTGGCCTGCACCTTCATGCTGGTGGATAGTTGCAGGTTTAAAGGAACTGCTTTAAAACCCCCTTGGTTTGCTTTCAGCAGCAGGCTGGAATCAAAACCGGCAGCTACGAATAATTTATTGGCAACCGTTTCGGGCAGCCAACCGATCACATTACAGTTTTTAATGTCTTTGCCACGGTTATCTAATTGCAGCCTCGATGTATTAAAACTGTTTTGCTGCACACTGAAAGGATAGCTTGCTGCGACAGTGTTATGAATGATCAGGCAGCCTTTGGCGCCTTGTCTTGCCGCTTCTTCAAACTTATAGGTCCAGCGTCCGTAATAGGTCATTGTCTTTCCTTTGAACAAACTTGTATCACCCGCCCAAAACCCGGGATCGTTCACCATCACCATCACCACTTTGCCTTTTACATCCAGGCCTTCATAGTCGTTCCAATTATATTCAGGTGCTACCACACCATAGCCGGCAAATACAAGCTCTGCATTATCAAGACTGATGTTTGCATCAGTTTTGTCGGTCCAAATAATGTAATCATCGTAAGCCTTCAATGTAAAATTTCCTTTGGGCGATCGAACCTGCATGGATGGCGCAGCGGTGGCTCTTATATTCACCATGGGCACTTCCTGTAAAAAACTGTTGCCATTACCGGGTTCAAGCCCTGCTGCTGCAAATTCCTGCTGCAGGTAGCCGATCGTTTTTGTTTGTCCTTCGGTAAATGGTTTGCGGCCCATGAACGAGTCGGAGGAAAGCATCGCCACATGCTTTTTCAGGCTGTCGGCGCTGAATGTTGCCATTCCATCGTCATTGTCAGCGTTCTTACTTTTTTGGTTGCATGCTGCAAACAGTA
>JBGPKR010000136.1:0-9585 GCA_041486045.1 Chitinophagaceae bacterium
GGCTGCCGCTTTGCAGAAAGCAGGAGTGCTGTTTGCTATCTCTGATGATGACAATCAAACCCGGGGCCGAAACATAGCATTTAATGCAGGTACAGCTGCTACTTATGGATTAACTAAGGAAGAAGCGTTGGCAGCTATTACGTTGAGTGCAGCAAAAATTATGGGTGTGGCTGATAAAACCGGGAGTATAGAGGTGGGTAAAGATGCCAATATCATTATCAGCACGGGTGATATCCTGGACATGATGAGCAACAATATTACAGATGCCTTTATACAGGGTCGTAAAATAAATCTTGACGACAAACAAAAACAGCTGAATGACAGGTATGAACAGAAATATAATTTGAAAAAGAAACCATTCTGATAAACTCCCGGATAAACAGGTTATTGCCGGGCAGTTCTACTGTCCGGTTTTTTATTAGTTGTCATTGTGATGATCATGTTCATCCAGTTCGATATTTTCACCGCAATGCGGGCATTTATGCGTTTTCTTTATCCTGTTCAACCGGAACTCATCTATAAAACCTGCGGTGATGATACCGGCAGGTAAAGCAAAGAAAGCAACGCCGGTAAGCATGATGATGCTGGCAAGTGCCTTTCCAAGATTTGTGATAGGATACATATCTCCATAACCGGTCGTTGTAAGCGTAACTACCGACCACCAGATGGTTTTAGGGATACTGGTAAAATGGCTTGGACCTCCATCCTGCGCCGGGTGCAGATGTTCTGCAAAATACATGATGCAGGAAGCAATGATGATCAGGAAAATAGCCAGTATGAAACTCAACGCCAGGTCATTTTTTCTCTTTCTGAAAACATTGGCGATTATGTGGGCGGGTTTAGTGTAGGCCGTCAGCCGGAACAACCTGAAAAACCGCAGCAGCCGGAGGATTCGCAGCATCCGAAGATCGATGCCCACAAAGACACGCATATAAAACAGACCTGAGGGCAAAATAGCAATCAGGTCAATTAAGGCAGGCGGGGAAACCATATATTTAAGCCGGCCCCAGAAACTGTGTTTGTATTTTTCTTCGTGGTTGCTGCTCCAGACCCGGAGCACATATTCAATGGTAAATATGATTACAGAAACCAGGTCGAAATAATGAAAAAAACGCATGAGGCCCGGATTCTTCTCAATGGAAGGCATGGTTTCCAGCATCACCGCCACCACATTCAGAATAATGAGGACAACAATAAATATATTGATGATCTTATCCCATCGTTTGTCACCAACAATCTCCGGGTGCAGCAGCCCGTGAACTTTTTGTTTGGTTTTGTGGTACACCCTTTTTTTGATTTTACCGTTCTAAGGTAAACAATAACGGGTAAAAGTCTTGGCAAAAAAGAACCCCGACGTTTTCGGTCGGGGTTGAAGAGATCTTGTATCAGTTTAATTATTTCGAAGGCATCATAGCTTGTGCTGCATTAGCCCAGTCCTGGGACAGTTTGGTCATATAATCGTTGAACTTCTTGGCATCATCGGGGTTGGCGGCTAATTTCTGACCAATGGTCATGATCTGTCCTGCCCACTGCTGGTAATTACCCGCTAGTTCCGATACTTTAGTCATATTTTTTCCTTTATAGGCATCCATATATGCGTTTACAAATGCAGAGTAGTCAGTTACAAATTTCTGTACTTCAGGATCGGAGAAGGTCGGAACATCACCTGGTGTAGTTGTGGTAGTGGTTGTGGTAGTGGTTGTGGTTGTAGTTGAGGTTGTGTCTTTTCCATCAGCAGGCTTGTCAGATTTTTTCTTATTGCCGCAGGAAACCATTACACCGGCTACAGCCAGTACAAATAATACTTTTTTCATTTTTTTTTGGTTTTAGTTTTTAAATAAGGGCACAAACGTAGAGATATTTTTTAAAACAAAAGGCATTTTTAGTCCCCGTTTACGCACAGGTTACCAAAAGGTCCCGGAATCCCGGCTTATTTCCACCGGTAGTGCCAGTATTTTTCCCCGGAAATTCCTGGATAAGGGTAATCCAGGCCGGTTTTTGCATTTTTAGCCGGGAAAGTGGAAGAGTTATTGAAAGCTGTCCTGCAGTTTGGTTTTTTTAGAAAGTTCCTGCCAGATGTCTTTTGCGATCAATTCAGCAGGGCGGTTACCGTCAGTGATATATATTGCTTCTTCCTGTTTTAATTTTTCAAAAGCTTCCAGGTATTTTTCTCTTACCTGCTGCAAATTTTCTTTTGTCTCATAAAGTTCCATGGAACTCCTCCCGTTATGTATCCGGGTAATGCTTATATCCGGGGAAACATCAATATAAATATTCAGATCAGGTCGAAGCAAGGCTGCACTCAACGAGTTTGCCTGGATCACCCAATCCAATGACATATGTGTGCCCTGGTAGGCATAGGATGAGAAATAATACCTGTCCGTGATGACCGTATAGCCCTCTTCCAGTTTTTTCAGGATACCATTTGTTTTATTTAAAAGATGATCTAACCTGTCAGCTACAAAAAGACCGGCAATGACCCGGTGATCCGCTTCCATCTTATGCTTAAAAATATCTTTGATGATGGAACCGATCCGGCTATCGGTTGGTTCAAAAGTGGAATAAACTTTATGACCGGCCTTCTCAAGGTTTTCGGCTAATAGCTGAACCTGCATGCTCTTGCCGCTGCCATCAATGCCTTCAAAAGCAATAAAAAGATTCTTCTTCATTTTATTTTTTCCACAAATGTTTTTGATTCTTTAACAGGGTTAAGTTTCTCACAATTCTTTTCCATGACAGTATTTCCCTCACTTCGTTCGGGATGACAATAGGAATGTCCTTAAGCTTCCTTTCCATGACAATGCTTCCCTCGTTTCGCTCGGGATGACAAATAAAGCACTTATTAAGCCTCTTTTCCGTGACAATGTTTATATTTTTTTCCTGAACCGCAGGGACAAGGATCATTCCTCCCGATCTTCGGTCCCACTTTAATCGGCGCCTGTTTTTCCACAACAGCAGGTTCAGCACCACCCGGTTCAAATTTATCTCTTTCATTGGCGCCATATTCTTTGCCGGCATTTTCCACATCTTCTTTATTGGCCCGCATCCGGCTCATATCGGTTT
The DNA here is from genome assembly GCA_041486045.1 of Chitinophagaceae bacterium. GTDB lineage: Bacteria > Bacteroidota > Bacteroidia > Chitinophagales > Chitinophagaceae > JJ008. Next base: position 3,064 of record JBGPKR010000136.1, read on the forward strand.
TTTGCTGGCGGCCTTCTTTCAAAGGCACATCTTGTTGCTGTATGGGAATAGCGGAATGACAGAGGAATGATACAATGTCTTTATTCACTTCATCATTCATGTTCTTGAACTGGTTATAGGCTTCCATCTTATAAATAACCAGCGGATCCTTTTGCTCCAGGTATGCTGTCTGCACACTTTGCTTCAGGTCATCCATGGCACGGAGATGTTCCTTCCATGCATCATCGATCACAACAAGCGTAATTGTTTTTTCCAAAGAGCCGGCCAGTTCTTCACCACTTGTTTTAAGTGTTTTGTCAAGGTTAGCCAATACATTCAATTGTTTTTTCCCGTCGGAAAAAGGAACCACCACATTTTCAATATGGCTGCCCTGCGTCAACCGGATATTTTTGAAAACAGGAATGGCCTGTTTCTTCATGTCCTCTTTATGCCGGCTGTAATTCTCTGTTGTTTCCGCATAAAATTTATCGATCAGCTCATTGATATCGCCTTTTTTAAAATCTTCTTCTTCCATTTTTGTATCCAGCCCAAAGTTGACAATGCAGGCCATTTTAAATCCTTCAAAATCTTCCTGCTCCCGGAAAGAACCGATCAACCCTTCTGCTACGGTGGAGAAAGAAGTATCAATGTCCAAAGCAAGACGTTCGCCAAACAGGGCATGATTACGTTTGTCATAGACCGCATTCCGTTGTTTGTTCATCACATCATCATATTCCAGTAAACGTTTACGGATGCCGAAGTTATTTTCTTCCACTTTCTTCTGTGCCCGCTGGATGCTGTTGCTGATCATGCTGTGCTGGATCACATCGCCTTCTTTGTATCCTAATTTGTCCATCAGTGAAGCGATACGTTCACTGCCGAACATACGCATCAGGTCATCTTCTAATGAAACATAGAATTGAGAAGTTCCGGGGTCGCCCTGTCTTCCTGCACGGCCACGCAACTGCCTGTCTACACGGCGGCTCTCATGTCTTTCTGTACCGATGATAGCAAGACCACCAGCTTCTTTTACACCGGGGCCGAGTTTTATATCCGTACCGCGGCCAGCCATATTGGTCGCAATGGTAACGGCACCTGCCAATCCGGCCTCTGCCACCACCTGTGCTTCACGGGCATGTTGTTTTGCATTGAGTACATTATGCGGAATTTTTTTCTGCTGCAGCATACGACCCAGCAACTCACTCACCTCAACAGATGTTGTACCCACCAGTGAAGGTCTTCCGGCATTACGGAGTTTTTCTATTTCATCTATAACCGCTTTGTATTTTTCTCTTTTGGTTTTATAAACGAGATCCTGCCTGTCAATACGGATCATTTTCACATTGGTGGGAACGGTTACCACATCCAGTTTATAAATACTCCACAACTCCGCAGCTTCAGTTTCGGCAGTACCCGTCATCCCGGCCAGCTTATGATACATGCGGAAGTAATTCTGCAAGGTGATGGTAGCATAGGTTTGTGTCGCCGCCTCGATCTTTACATTTTCTTTTGCTTCAATGGCCTGGTGCAGACCATCTGAATATCTTCTGCCTTCAAGAATACGACCGGTTTGTTCATCCACAATTTTAATGGCGCCGTCCATGACCACATATTCCACGTCTTTGGAAAATAAGGTATAGGCCTTTAATAATTGCTGCACCGTGTGTATGCGATCCGCTTTCTGTGCATAATCATTCAGGATGGCTTCTTTCTCCTGTAATTTTTCATCAACAGACATTGTACTTTTTTCCACTTCAGCCAGCTTCACACCAATATCAGGTAGAATAAAGAACTCAGGGTCCTCCCCTGATTTGGTGATCATGGTCAGTCCTTTATCAGTAAGGTCAACAGAATTATTTTTTTCATCGATCTGGAAAAGCAGATCCTCATCCACAATATGCATGTGCCGCTGCTGATCCTGCAAATAATAATTCTCTGCCTTTTGCATTTTTACCCTGATCCCCGGTTCACTCAGGTATTTTATCACCGGGCCATATTTGGGTAAACCACGATGCGCCCTGAACAAATACAAGCCACCGCCTTTGGCATCATCATCACCTTCGGCAATACGTTTTTTGGCTTCATTCAAACAATTACGGACAATGCGTTCCTGTTCCTGTACCAATTGAAGTATTCTTGGCTTGTGCGTATGAAAGTGCTGATCATCTCCTTTTGGCACCGGCCCGGAGATAATTAATGGCGTTCTTGCATCGTCAATCAATACGGAGTCCACCTCATCCACCATGGCATAATGGTGTTTTCGCTGCACCATTTCTTCCGGTGTATGCACCATGTTATCCCGGAGATAATCAAAACCAAATTCATTATTGGTTCCATAAGTAATATCGGCGAGGTAGGCTTTTCTTCTTTCTTCACTGTTGGGCTGGTGTTTGTCAATACAGTCTACGGTGATGCCGAGCCATTCAAAAATGGTTCCGTTCCATTCCTGGTCACGGCGGGCCAGGTAATCATTCACCGTTACAATATGAACACCTTCGCCGGCCAATGCATTGAGGTAGGCAGGAAGTGTGGATACAAGGGTTTTACCCTCACCCGTTGCCATTTCAGAAATTTTTCCCTGGTGCAGTACCACAGCACCGATCAACTGCACATCATAATGCAGCATGTTCCAGGTTACATCACCACCCGCAGCTGTCCAGGTGTTTTTGAAAATGGATTTGTCGCCGTCAATGATGATATAGTTCTTTTTTACACTCAGATCCCTGTCGAGTTGAGTAGCAGTTGAAATGATATCAGTTTTTTCTTTAAACCGGCGGGCTGCTTCTTTTACCACGGCGAAGGCTTCAGGAAGGATTTCTTCCAGCGCTTCTTCAATTTTTTTATCCCGGTCTTTTTTTAATTTATCTACCTGCTGGTAAATGGCATCCTTGCCCATCAGGTCGTTGAAAGGAAGTTCTTCGGCAGATGCATTTTTTGCAGCGATCTCTGTATCAATTTCTGTCAGGTGTTCTTTGATTCGCTGGCGGAATTCCCGGGTCTTGTTCCGGAGTTCATCATTGTTCAGGGATTGGTAGGCATCAAAAAATTTATTGACTTTGCCGACATAGTGTTCGATCTTTTTTACATCTTTCTCTGATTTGCTGCCGCCAAACATTTTTGAAATAAAACCGAGCATGGTATGAAAAATTGGTTGATTGGTTAATTAGTTAATTGAGGTCAAACAGGTCAAATGAGTCAAAAATGTCAAATGAGTCATTATCCTGACCGGTTTGACTTATATGACTTCTTATAACTTGTATGACATCATATGACTTTTATGACTGTTCTCATTGTCAAAAACGATGCTACGAACTATTTACAGGCCATTTTGACAGAACCGCCCCGGTTCATCGGGGGCGGCAAAGATAAGCCATAGTCCCGAAGCAGCGGAGCTGTTCGGGTCCGACGACTCTGACGAGTGCCAGACTCCGTCAGAGATGCCGACCGATAAAGCGTCGGCATTGGGAGTAAATTGGCGACGGTCAGGGCAGATATTGACAGGCAATTTGAATCGGGATGTGATGGGCTTCAACCTTTTTGTCTTTTGTTAACGTACCTTTCCTGTGCATCCGGAATTAATAGCAAATACTTTTATAATGAACAGGTTTTTTCCTTTGCTTTTTATTCTCCCGTTCATTTTTTTTACCTCCTGCAACAGCAATGAGATCGGCAGCATCAAAGACGTAAACCCTGAAGCTATTTACTTTGATTATAAAATATGGGGTGAGGAAGCTAATGATAACCTGACTGTGAAGCTGCAATACCGGTTTGGGGGTGAGAACGGAACCACGCTGACCATCGAAACACCGGCCAAAGTTGAACTGGATGATGAATTGATTCCTGTGGATAGTTCAAAAATTACCGGCGCTTTTTATGAAATACAGAAACCAACAAAAAAATTTGCAGGAGAACATATTATAACTTATACGGGTATTAATGAAAAAAAATACAGGGAAAAATTCAGGTTTCAACCACTGCAGTTAAGGACCTCTTTACCAAGAGTGCTGAAAAGAGGAAATATATTGCTGGAAGTAGATGGACTGGATGCAGAAGGTTTTGTCAGGGTAATTCTTACCGATACTTCTTTTCTGAGTGAGGGAGTTAACCGGATGGATACCATAAAAAACGGGCAGATCATTATTACAACTGAAGATCTGAAAAGCCTGTCAAACGGACTTATCCAGCTGGAGCTTATAAAAGAAGTAGATAGGCCTGTAAAAAGCAGGACCAGGGAAGGAGGGAGGTTATCCATTTCTTATGGTCTGAAAAGGGAGTTTATTTTAGAAGACTGATTTGATCAGGAGAGATTTACGCGAAAAATAAATGGGATTTCAGCACTTGTTTTATTTTGATCTGATTATGGAATTTTAGTTTCAAGACCGTACTTTTGCGGCCAATTTATGGTTCAATAGTTCCAAAGGTTCACAGTTAAACAGGATGATCCCAACAGAGTACTATAACATGTGAACCCGTGAACAGTAAACTGATAAACTTTAAGTATGGCCGGACAATTAAAAGAGGTTCGTAACCGCATCAAATCAGTACAAAGCACCCAGCAGATCACTAAGGCTATGAAGATGGTGAGTGCCGCCAAGCTCCGCCGGGCGCAGGATGCTATCATTCAAATGCGTCCCTATGCCAGGAAGCTGCAGGAAATGCTGAGCAATATTGTAAGCAATAGCGAAGGCGGGGAAGGGATGTCACTGGCCATGGAACGGCCTGTCGAAAAGGTATTGTTTATTGTTATCACCAGTGACAGGGGATTATGCGGGGCTTTTAATGCCACACTTATCAAGTTGGCCAAGGCCACGATTGCTGAGAAATATGAGAGCCAGTTTAAAAAAGGGAATGTAATCATCTGGAACATCGGGAAAAAAGGGTACGAGCATTTTGTAAAAAATAAGTACCATGCAGATGCCACCTACAAAGATATTTTTCTGAACCTGACCTTTGAAAATGTGCAGAAAGCTGCCCAGGCAGCTATGAAGGCCTTTGAAGAAAAACAATTTGATGTGGTGGAGTTGGTGTACAGCCAGTTTAAAAATGCTGCCACCCAGAAATTTGAAGTGGAAAGATTTCTGCCCATTCCCAAAGTGGCGAAGAAAGCGGGAGCCGTAAAAGCAGACTTTATTTATGACCCGGTAAAAGAAGTACTGATCGCCGAACTGATGCCAAAGATCCTCAATACTCAATTATACAAAGCTGTTTTAGATTCCAATGCATCCGAACAGGGCGCCAGGATGACGGCGATGGATAAAGCCAGTGAGAATGCCAATGAAATGCTGCGCACACTGAAGATCTCTTACAACCGGGCAAGGCAGGCAGCCATTACAACTGAATTGACAGAGATTGTTAGCGGAGCAGCGGCACTGCAGGGGTAGAGGGCTGTCAAATAAGTCATAAAAGTCAAATGAGTCATATAGGTCAAGTGGGAAAGACCTTAAATGATGCAATTCAGGAAAACCCCCGGCAATATGCTGAAAATCCTTTTCTGAAAAAATCCATTCTGATCAAATTTGCGGTATGGGGAAAGGATAAAGATTGGAAGACCTTGAGATATACAAAGTGGCTATGGAAATTGGCGAGTTGGTTTGGATAGTTGTTGGCAAATGGGAATATTTTCCGAAAAAGACTTTAGGAGCACAGTATGTTGATGCCGCTGATTCAATTGCCTTGAATATCAGTGAAGGTTATGGACGGTTTCATTATAAAGAAAACAAAAACTTTTGCTATTACAGCCGTGGATCGGCAAAAGAAACACTCACTGTTACAGTTAAAGCAAAGACGAGGAAATTGATCACGGAAGAAGAATTTACTCTTCTTTCACAAAAATTAAACAGCTATTTTCGTTTGATGTATGGTTATATCAATTCTATCGGAAATATCGGAAATAAAGGAGATGAATAATTGTGAATAACCTGTTTTGTACTATTTGTGCCTGGTTATTATCTTGCTGCCTTAGTAATGTGACCATTTGACCATTTTGACTTTATTATGTGACCCATTTGACCCCATTTGACTTATATGACTACTTCAGATCTGATACCGCATATTGAAGCCTTGATCTTTGCCAGCGATAAGCCATTGACTACTTTGGAGATTGTTGAGTTGGTGAATAATGCCCTTGATTTTCCGGATGACAAAATCACTCTTGATAAAATCGAATCTGCTCTTGAAGGCATTACTGAAAAATACAGCGCTGATTTTTATCCTTTTGAAGTGAAGCAAACCGGTGGCGGCTGGCAGTTTCTGACAAGGGCTGCCTTTCATAAGACCGTTGCCCAACTTAATGGAGAAAAATTTCTTAAACGTCTGTCAGCAGCTTCACTGGAAACACTGGCTATTATTGCCTACAAGCAACCGGTGACAAAAGGTGAGATCGAATCCATCCGCGGAGTAAGCTGCGATTACTCCGTGCAGAAACTGCTGGAAAAAGAACTCATCATCATCAGCGGCCGTAATGAAAAAGCGCCGGGACAACCCTTGTTGTATTCCACATCAAAAAATTTCATGGACTACTTTGGTATTAATTCAGCCGATGAA
>JBGPKR010000137.1:0-9543 GCA_041486045.1 Chitinophagaceae bacterium
GATGAAAGAGGGAATTTCTCCCCTTTGGCCGGGTCGCCATCCTTGTATTTGTTCTTAAAACTTTGTTGCGGGTAAAACCATTTGGGATTGGCTTTTGGAAAAACAGCAGCAAACCCCTTCCAGTTGAATTCCAGTGTTTCATTAAAACCTTTGGCAGCGCCTGAAAGTGTCAGTAAGCCACCGGTCAGGAGTTTATTGCCATCGAGTTTCCAGCGATCAGCTTTGTCAACTTTTATTTTACCGGTAACAGTATTGAAACCGTTGGCGCCCGGTTTTATCACATGATTAAAAGTTAGCTGCCCGGGAAGCAGACTGGTATTATTGGCTGTGAACTGGCAATGACCGGCAGTAATGCAGAACAGCATAGCAGGAATAAATAAAACTTTCATATTGAACAGATTCGTGATTACAAATTTTCTTTTGGCTGTTCAACAGGAATAGTGGATGGGTTGATCACTGATCCATTCATCAGCAATTCCGCTTTTCATAAAAATGATACTGTAAATTAATGGGGCTTCAGGAAGGAATAGATTTTGCAGGGGCCAACAGCTCCTGGATCGGACTGCCAAATTAATCAGAGGGCTTTAATTATGCAAGCTATCCTGGCTAATTATTTACCAAGAACATCGTAGTTCTACGAATTATTCGCTAATCAAAATAAAACAGCCCGGGCTTCCAGGCTGTTGTCATTCCTACCGGAATGTTTGTCATCCCGAGGAACGAGGGATCTCAAAGATTGCAAAATGCAGGAGGGTTGAGACGTTTGAGATGCCTCGTTCCTCGGCATGACAAGACCCCGCTTTGAGGGGCAGGCCCGGTGTGACAGAACTCCGGGTAATCGAATGTTCCTTTCCCGAAATGACAACAAACAAAAAAAACCTCTTCCTTCTTGAAAGGAAGAGGCCGGGCAGTTGGTTTTAGTTTATTGTTTTACAAAACGGGAGACCGTATTGGCATCGCTGTTGGATGCGAATATGCTGTACATACCCGCCGCCAATTCCGAAACATTCATTTCGATCGTATTGTTGCCTTCGGCAATGGCGGTTTGCCATTGCTTGACGAGGCTGCCTGACATATTATATATTTTAAAATCAACCACAGTAGAGCGGCCTGTACTTACTGTAAGCAAAGCGTTGTTATGAACCGGGTTGGGAGCAACAGTAGTAATTATAAGATCATTGCTGTTCTGGATAATCGCCACCGTATTGGAATATTTTGAAGCACCTGTAATGCCATTCACTTTGATGCGGTATAAATTAGTGCCGTTTGCCAATGCTGCATCTGTAAAACTGAAATCGGTTTGATTAGCCACAGGATCAACAATGCCGATGGTCCGGAAACCGGAATTATTGACGGAACGCTGCACTTCAAAATTTCTTACATCTGAAGAACTGTTGACCGCCCAGCTGATGATACCCGTATTATTTCTTTTTTGTGCACGGGTTGAAATGATACAATCGATCGGTAAGATCCATCCGCCATCTCTGCCAAGAACATAATGAACCTCTGAATTGTTAGATATTATTATCGGAGTCGCTGTTGTTACAGTATAAGGATCGCCCCCTACCGGCATAATACCCGTATTTCCGGGTATTATACTCCATGGGCCAGGAGTTACGGGATCAGTATTTATTAATATCTCCATGGGCCGTGGCTGTGGAGTGCAAAAGGGATTTGCATCGGTACCAGCATATTGAAAAGTAACGGTAACACCTGGAGTATTTGCTGAAGCAAAAATATTCCAGGTGCGGTTGATGCCATAAGTTGGAAAAGCTATAGCAGGAGTGATGGTATCTATCACCCGCGCATAATAATCAGCACCGTTACCGGAACTAATAAATACAGGATTGTAAGAAGATGAACTGCCACCTATATAAAAATTACCATTACTGGTTACATTCGTGAGTTTCAGGTAACCGGCCCCACCGGTTACTACTTTCGGAGCAGGCGTCGCCGCCAATTGTTTAATTAATGAGGAAGCAACGGTTAATGTGTAGCCGCCGGGTGCCACATATCCTTGTGCCAGGATAAGGCCATAAGGCAAAATGATATGATTCTGCATATTTACACCGTTGGGATTGGGATTGTCGGCCTTAAGATTGATATTCCCGGTCATATTATCCAGTTGAAGGTTTTGAGCCGGCGCCCCATTAAGAATAAGTGAGTCCTCCTGTTGCGGAGAAGAAAAGGGCGTTGTGGCTATAATAGAGCTTGGTAAAAACTGGCTTACATGACCCTTTACTATTAAATTAAAAGTGCCCCCGGGAAGATTACCAATGGGCCTGTTTGAAAAATTTAAAGTATCTGTTGCGCCTGTCATCGTAAGATTTCCATTGACAGTAAGTGTCATTGGATAAGCGCTTCCTCCATCCCCGGCAAAAGTTGCATTTCCTATTACCCTTCCCCCGGTTATTTTCAGTTCATTAGTAATTGAACCTGTACCGGGCCCGCTTACGGGTGCACTTATCTCCAATACCCCGCCCTGCACTTCAAGATGACCAATTGTAAATCCTGCAGGTTCATTCCACAGCAGCAAAGTATCAGAAGCTCCCGTGCTTACAACCCTGACACTATCCATGCTGCTGTTTGCAGCAGGCAGTAGCTTTGCAGAACTTCCACTAATAGTTTGGGTTGGACAATTCCAGATCAACAGACCATTATAAGTAGCCGAGCTGCTTAAAGACATCATTGTGCTCATTACTACACTTGTGACATTGATATTGATCTTACTCCCATTCTGGAAATCAGCTTCGGGTCCGGCATCTCCATTTCTTTGCCACCTGAATTCAGAACCACTAAGAAACTGCGTAGTGGCAACTGTGCTATTCAACAGAACACCACCCGCACTTGTATTATTAGATGCCACTCTTACCAAGCCTCCGCTGCCGACAATTACATTGGTAAGACTAGTACCTCCAACAGGTAATTGATTAATGGTCCAGGCTGAATTTCCCTGTCCAAAAACGAGGGTTCCGTCAATATTGGCAGTAGTAGTTACCCCGTTACCATAGGTCTGAATAGAAACTCCAAAACCACTTCCCAAGATAAGCAGACTGCCGGATTCAATATAAAAAACCCGTAAAATACTTGCAAAGTTTCCAATTGTGATAGTTTGATCTACAGTGGCGCTAAAAGTTACATTGGCAGTATTTATTAAATTTAACCCGGAGATAGTTGGTGTAACATCAACAATTACAGTTCCAGTAGTTATATTTCCATCAAAAACGGCGGTATCAAGAATTCCTGGAACACCAAGATCCCAATTGCCCGCAGTGGACCAATTAAGATCAGGGGCGGCAGCACCCGTCCACGTCTTTATTATTTGTGCATGTGATGATAAACCAAAGGAGAGTACGACAACAGCCAGCAGAAACCTTTTCATAGCTTCATTTTTAGTTTTTTGGGGGTGCGGGGGTTCGAAAAGGTTTTCAGAGATGCCGGATAAGAGGCAAGTTAAGGATTCTTCGTTAACTATGTTCGATACATAGCAAATTTGGGGCCTGTGTGGAAAAAAACTGTTTCTGCAAGAACCCTGCTGGTTCCGGTAAAAATAGTTTAGATAAGAATGTAAAAAGAAAGAAAAGTTTACTGCCGGATGAAACTCATCACCGTTTTATTTTCATTACCAGTGGCGGATAAATAATAGACGCCGGCTGGCAAGCGACCAAGGTCAATAACCGGGTTGCTGCTCCCTTCCGGCACTGACTGGTACCAATGCATAACGATATTACCTCTCATATCATACACAGCAAATTGTACAGCAGTGGCCCTGGCTGATGCAATGCTGATAGCAGCTTTATCCATTACAGGGTTAGGAGCCAATGAGGTAATGAATAGCCCCTTACTGTCATTGATAACAGCAACTGTATTGGAATATTTTGATGGGCCATTCAGGCGGTTCACTTTGATACGGTATAAATTAGTTCCTTTTGATAAAGCTGCATCGGTAAAACTGAAATCAGTTTGATTAGCCACAGGATCAACCGTGCCGATGGCCCGGAAACCGGAATTATTGACGGAACGCTGCACTTCAAAACTTCTTACATTATTTACATCAGTAACAACCCATTTAATAATGCCGGTATTATTAATTTTTTGGGCACGGGTAGTTATGAAATAATCAACCGGTAATATCCATCCGCCATTTTTGCCGATAGCGTAGGGGACAGCGGTATTATTTATAGTAAGCGCTGTAGTAGTTGTTACTGTATAAGGATCACTACCGACTTGCGGAATACCTGTATTACCTGTAATGATGCTCCATGTTGTATAATCACTTTGCAATATTTCCACCAAGTCGGCAGGCGAAATATAAATACCTAAATCCGCAGCTGCATACTGGTACCTCACTATAATGTTAGAAATAGAAGAAGGAGCATTGATATACCATGTACGCCTGACACCATGGGTTGGAAAAGCAACGGAAGGGTTATTGATCCCGGTATCTACTCTCGCAGTGAAATCCGAAGCACTGTTAAGGATGTCGTTGGTAATACGAAGCGGATTATAGGAAGTATTGCCAATAGGAAAATCTTTAAAAGCTGAAGGTGCAATTGCATTTAAGGTTAACGCGCCGGCACCGCTTGTTTTCACAAAGGCATTTAATGCACCTCCGGTAATTGTCCCGGTAACAATCAGATTATAACTACTTAAATCAACATAAGTGTTGTTGGTCGAGAGCAATGATAAATCCCCCGTTATCGTTTTATCTGAGATAAGTGAGACAGTTGTTGCATTTAAAACTGATCCAATCTGTAAACCAGTTGCTGGTAAAATTAAAGAACCTGCTCCTCCTAACTCAGCTGTTTGTCCGGTGATAAAGAAGGTTCCTGATGTGCTTCCATTTATATTGCCCGTCCCCCTTATTCCATTTCTGAAAATTTTATCCCCTGTATTGAGAAATGTAATGGAGCTATTGGCCTCAAATACTCCATTAAAAGTAGTAGTAGTATTTGCACCAACTGAAAGAATTCCTGTAGTCCGGAAAACAGGAATAGTAGTTGCATTAACATTTGGGAAATAGGTGACCCCAGCAGTAGAAAATGCTGTAGTAAGTTCCAGAATAGATGCATCCTGGTAAAAATAATTGGATGCATTGACTCCGGCTCCCGGAGCTGTCATTCCACCTACAGAGACTCGTAATATTCCGCCGGTATTTATATTTGCTGAAGCAGTTGCAGGTGAAAATACAGGAGGATTGTTTAGAAAAGAAAGAGTGAAAACTCCCCCGCTTTGAACAATAACATCATCTCCGGATGCATCATCGTTGATTGTTAATACACCGACAGAATGTACCAACACACCCCCATTTTCAATAACGACCTGGTCAATAGTAACAGCCAATGTAATTGTAACCGTATGAGTGTTTCTAATTGTAATTGTATTAGCAGTACTTGTCGGTGTCATTGTTGCGGGTATCCATGTACCAACTACACCGGTAGGTGAAGATTCCCATGTACTGTTTGAATTCCAACTACCATCAGCTTTTGAGCGGAAAAAATCAGTAGCCAAAGAAACACAGGTTCCAAACTGGTTAATAGTTATATCAGCAGAAAGATTGCTGTATGCAACCGGATCACTGCTAACGATCCTTATTTTATATAAGGTCCCGCTTGCTGTACCATTTGGGATGGTAATGCTTATGGTACCACCTGGTGCTGTACCTGAACCTGCTAATGAACCAATATTGGTTGGTGTTGCGAAAGAACCTGAGGCATCAGAAAGTTGTGCAGTAAAAATATTGCCCCCATTAAATACATCAGTTGATATAAAATCAACAGTTCCGGAAGCAGTAGCAAAACAATCTGCCAGGTTGAATGTAGTACTTGAAAGGCCTGTAATTGTAATTGTATTTGCAGGGATTAAAGACCCGTTTACAGTGAAATCATCTACCCTGCTCGTACCTGCGGTACCAACTGCTCCTCCTCCAATAGAAGTAGAGGATGTAACAGCCAATCGAATATAAACTGTTGCATTATTATTTAAAACAGTGACAAAACTTAAATCAAGTGTCCTTGTTGATGCTGGGTTGTATGTCGTAGAACTCCAGGATTCGCCTGTCAATTGGTAAGTACTGTTTATGCCTGTTGCATCAGTAAAAACAGTGCCGTCAGTACTGTATTGTACCTTAAAATCTCTTGGACCAGTACTACTCCCTGTTGCATCCCATGTTATAGAAATATCCTGATACCCCGTAGTATTAAATTGAAATTGGTAATAATCACCAATAGTCCATCTATTAGAGCTAAAAGAATGAGCTGAACCATTTCCTACAGGGCTAGTGTAGACGGCTGCACCATCAGCATGCAAACCAGTAGCTGAACCTGTACCTATTTCCGCAGCATGTGGTCCAGAATTAGCAGGTATACTTGTTTCAAATGTCCATTTAACGATTTGACTTGAAACACCTGACTCAACAAAAAACAACAGAAGGAAAAAGAATAACAACCTTTTCATAAACACATTTTGTTTTTAGCGGAACGGAGGTTCGAAAAGGTTTTCAGAAATGTTGGATAGGAGGCAATTTAAGGATTCCCGGCAAACTAAGTGTTAACCATTAAAAAATGGGGTATGTGAAAAAAAAATCCCCCCGGCGCTTTGGTCGGGGGGAGGCCTGTCTGCCGACAGGCAGGCTTCTTGCAAGAAGTAATATTGTAAATGAACAATGATTACATCGGCTTGGTGATATCAGCTGCAGGCTTGGTTGTATCGGCTGCAGGTTTTGTGCTGTCAGCAGCAGGAGTTTCTGTTTTGGTAGAATCTTTGGGTGCGTCAGTTTTTTTATCTGAGCTGTTGTTACAGGCAACCATGATGGCTGCGATGGCGAAAATGGAGAATACTTTTTTCATTGTACTTGTTTTTTTTAAGTTTTTAAATTTGAGGCGCAAATAACCAAACCAAACAGGGCTTTTTTATACCCCTGATATCAACTCCTGCCTACCGGCAGGCAGGCGTTGATGGAAATCAAGGGATTGGCTACTTTTATATTATTATTCCGGTTTGTAGTTATTAAAAAGCTTCAATTTCTCAGGGTCTGCTCCCAAGGTTGGGTCTTGTCATTCCGAGGTACGAGGGATCTCAAAGATTGCGAAAATGCAGCAGGGTTGAGGCGTTTGAGATGCCTCGTACCTCGGCATGACAAACACTCCGATGGGGATGACAAACATTCCGGTCGCATGACAAGACCCTGAAAAATTGAGGGTTTATTCTACGCACAAACTGAAATACAGTACTGGTCGTTCCTTTTATTTTTTCCTGAAAAAGATGCGAACCGGCACACCGGTCAGGGGAAAATTCTCCCGGAGCTGGTTTTCCAGGTAGTTTTTATAAGGCTGCTTGATGTCGTCCGGGAAGTTGCAGAAAAAAGCAAAAGACGGAACATCCGTGGGCAATTGTGTAATGAATTTTATTTTAATGGAATTCCCTCTCACCACCGGCGGGTTATAGGACTGGATGGCCTTGAGCATAATATCATTCAACTGGGAAGTGGGTATTTTCCGCTGCCGGTTATCATACACTTCAAGCGCCAGTTCAATGGCTTTAAATATCCTGGTCTTTTCTTTGGCCGAAATAAAAAGGATGGGCACATCGCTGAAAGGCGCCAGCTTATGTTTTAATTTTGTCTCATACTCCCTGGCTGTGTTTGTTTCCTTACCTACAAGGTCCCACTTGTTCACCAATACCACGATCCCCTTTCCTTTTTTTACCGCCAGGCTAAAAATGTTCAGGTCCTGCGCCGCAATTCCTTTTTCCGCATCCAGCAGCAGCAAACAAACATCCGCTTCATCCATGGCCCTGATGGCCCGGATGACAGAATAAAATTCAAGGTCCTCATGCACTTTGGCCTTGCGGCGGATGCCGGCGGTATCAATTAAAATAAATTCTTTTTGAAATAAATTGTAATGGGTGTGAATGGTATCCCGGGTGGTGCCGGCTATTTCACTCACAATGGTTCTCTCTTCACCAATCAATGCATTCAGTAAGGATGATTTACCCACATTGGGCTGACCAATGATGGCGAACTTGGGCAAGGCCGCCATCTCTTTTGTTTCTTCGGATGCATCCTCCGTGATCAATGCGGTCACTGCATCCAGCAGTTCACCGGTACCACTGCCACTGGCAGCAGCAATAAAAAATATATGTTCAAACCCAAGACTGTAAAACTCCGATGCTTCCAGCAAACGGCTATGATCATCCACTTTATTGACCGTGAGAAAAACCGGCTTGCTGCTCCGGCGAAGCACAGCCGCCATGGCATCATCAAGAGCCGTTATCCCGGTGGCAACATCCACCATAAAGATGATGGCATTGGATTCTTCCACCGCAACGAGTACCTGTTTGGCTATTTCTTTTTCAAAGGCGCCTTCGCCGCCGGCGACAAAACCGCCGGTATCAATAACATTATAGGTCTTGCCGTTCCAGTCGGTAACACCATATTGCCTGTCACGGGTCACACCGCTTTCATCATCCACGATGGCTTTGCGTTGTTCCAGCAAACGGTTGAAGAGAGTGCTCTTTCCTACATTCGGTCTTCCCACTATAGCTACTGTAAATGACATACTTTTTTATTCAGATAAAAACTAAAAGATTAAAACTAAAAGTTAAGGTCGCTCAAATAGCAGACTCACTATTATTATCTATTAGTTTTTAGTTATTCACTAATATCCATATTCCTTCAATTGCATCTCATTCTCTCTCCACTTCGGTTTCACTTTTACAAATAATTCCAGGAACACTTTCTGCCCGATGAATTTTTCTATATCCGCTCTTGCCGCTGTTCCGATCTTTTTTATCATGGATCCTTTATCACCTATCAATATCGCTTTCTGTGTTTCCCGGTGAACGATAATGTCTGCAACAATTTTTACCAGCGTTGTTTTTTCCTGGTATTCCCTGACCAGCACCGCCGTATGATAAGGTATTTCATCCTGGGCCAGTTCATAGATCTTTTCCCGTATCAGTTCACTGGCAAAGAAGCGGGTGTTCAGGTCGCTGATGTCATCGCCTTCATAAAACGGTTCCCCTTCCGGTAAAAATTCAAGCAGCGCATTGATCAGTTTTTTCTTATTGATCCCTGATAAGGCAGAAATAGTGATCACTTTTTTACAATAGGGTCTGGCAGCAAAAAAATCAATCGCTTCTTTAATTGTCGATTCGCTGACGAGGTCAATCTTATTCAACGCCACTACGGCCGGTACTTTTAATTTCAGGGCGGCAAATATTTCATCCGCTTCATTCCAGTTCTCTTTCATGTCAACCAGCAAAAGAGCAACATCGGCATCCTCGAGTGCATTCTTCACAGCTCCCATCATTTTTTCATGCAGTTTGTATTTGGGCTCAATGATGCCGGGTGTATCAGAAAAAATGACCTGGTATTCCTTTTCTGTCAGTATCCCTTTGATGCGGTGTCTTGTTGTCTGCACTTTGGGCGACACAATGGCCAGCTTCTCTCCCATCAGCGCATTGAGCAATGTACTTTTCCCTGCATTGGGCCTTCCGAATATGTTAACGAAACCGCTTTTCATTGAAAGAGTTGCAAATGTA
>JBGPKR010000138.1:0-9519 GCA_041486045.1 Chitinophagaceae bacterium
ACAAGGGCTGTCAGTGAAATTGCATCCGGCAAAAAAAAGACACTATACCTCGGCAACCTGAATGCCAAAAGAGATTGGGGTCATGCAAGGGATTATGTGGATGCCATGTGGCGTATCTTGCAGCAGGATAAACCGGAAGACTATGTGATCGCCACGGGGATCAGTACCACGGTCAGGGATTTCGTGATCAAATCATTTGCCCATTGTGGGATTGAATTGAGATCCGAAGGTCACGATGAAAATGAAAAAGTCTTTGTGTTAAAATGCAATAATCCTGCATATCAATTGCCTGTTGGTCAGAATGTGGTCAGCGTTGATAAACGATATTATCGACCTACGGAAGTGGACCTTTTAATTGGTGATGCGACAAAAGCAAAAGAAAAATTAGGCTGGCAACCTACCTGCACTCTGGATCAGCTTATAACCGAAATGATGGAAGCCGATCTTAAGAATTTAAATCATTAAATTAAGTACCCGGGTATTTTACCCGGGTACTTATTATACTTAGCCAATACTTTCCTGGTTATTATTAAGGTATGCCCAGGCGACGCATCGTTTCATGGTAATCGCTGAAATCGATATCGCTGTAATCATAATTCTTTCCAAATATTCCCCCGGGAATAATAATATACCTGTACCTGTTGCTGGTTGACATGGAAAGATTACTCGTTTCAATTCTTATTTTTCCAACACTGTATTTGGGATTATGGAAATAGATATTGGCGCCTATCGTTTCTGCAAATGGTAATTGCCTTACATGAGTGACCGTGTCACCCAATACAGCCCAATAGATCAGGATCGTCCCACGGCTTAATATAGCTTGTGTTAAAGCTGTTGTATTTATATCAAAATAATTCAGACCTGATGCACCATCTATTGCCCAGGTTGAGCCATTTGTCCAGTTTGAATAAATAACATTTGCCGTACCAATCGGTCCTTGCGGACCCTGTGGACCTTGTGGGCCCTGGGGACCTGTGGGGCCGGTTGGACCCTGGGGACCGGTTGTGCCCTGCGGGCCTGTAGCTCCGGTGGGACCTGTAACTCCGGCGGGACCTGCAGGTCCTGTTTTTTTACAGCTAATAAAAAGGATGGTGCTTAACGAAATAAAAGCAAGAAGTGCCAGTCTTATTTTACTCATTGATTCTTATTTTAAAAGTTATCGGTTTACTACAAAGATTTTAACTGAGCTTGTTAATTCGGAATACCTAATCTGTATAAAGTAATTTGTAAAAGCCTGCAAATTATAGGGCATATTCAGCCTGATAGTATTTTGCCCTTTTTTAATTTCTATTGGAGATGATTTGTATAGGATATTACCATACAAATCAATTATACTGATGACAGCCCTGTCATCATAACCTGCATTAATAGATAAAATAACTGTACCTCCAATAACAGGATTAGGATATACTTTTAATGTATGCGGCTCCCTCCCGGCTGTAGCAGGCCTTTCTGTACCTGTTGGCTTGGGTTGGCAATAGAAACATATCATACTGGTTACCGGTATGAAACTCTGCACCCCAGCTGTTATCACCGGGTTATTGATCGTTACATTTCCGGGTACCATTGAAATAGCTGAACTGCTGAACGGCGTTGCGACTACTGTAACATCAGTGGTGTTTATCCCTGAACAAAGCCCTGCATTACCCAAACTATCTATCCTTGCCAAATACACATCATTGCTATCCGCTGTTGTTCCTGCAATATTGTTCATTCCTGCAGCAGCATAACCACCCTCCGGCGATGGCACCATCGCCCTGATCCATTGTCTGCCTCCCCAGAGATATTTCTTTGACCAGCCAAGGGTTCCATTTGCGTTTACCTTGCTGTAAATTATATCGGCAGTATTATTGTTTTCTCCATTTGCAACTACAAAGCCACCATCAGCCAACGGGGTCCATCCATAACCGCTGGTTTGTAGGCCCGACACCACCATTTTCCGTACATTCTGCACCGTACCGTCTGTATTCAGGTTCCAGATGCATTGTTGCAAATTGGTACCATTAAAATCATCCATTAAAAATGTAATCATCTGGTAACCGGAATTTATCACCCTTATCCTGGACGTATACACATGCCGGTTAACTTCCGCAGCATATGTTCTTATCCATTGTACCGCCCCGGTTGATTTATCCAGTTTCATTACATATCCATCATAAAATGAGGGATTCCGGTAAAAACCAACCACCAGCAAAGAATTACCATCTTCGGTTAATCCCGTTGCCTGGTCTGAGCCAGGATGACCATACTGTTTACTCCACAACACATTCCCCTGGTTATCTGTCCTTACTACAAAACTCTCGCTGGAACCCGGTACATCCTGATGTGAACCACAAAAAGCAAAGCCGCCGTCAGACAGTTCCGTCACGCCAAAACCCATATCTCCATTCACATTTCCATCCCCGTATTTTTTGGACCATTGAACAGTACCGGATGCATCCAGCTTAACAAGCCATGCATCACCGGCGGGGTTCCCATACGATCTTGTCTGTCCAACTGCTATAAACCCGTTATCACTGGTGGGCTTTATATCATAAAACAGATCATTCCCGGCTCCGCCCACCGCTTTGCTCCATACTGTATTGCCTTTCTTGCTCACTTTCGTCAGCAACCCGTCATATCCACCATTGCCGAAACTGTTTGTTTGCCCTGCTATTATATAGCCGCTATCTGCTGTAGCCACCAGCCACTCTGCCAAATCAGCTTTTGATCCACCGTATAACTTCTGGTAAACAAAAAAGCTATTTGTGCATGCTGTATCGGTACCAGTCGGAATGCCGCCTGTTTGGGTGTAAGCATTTATGCTGTTAATCAATAACAAACATAGAAAGCAAAAATATCTGGAGTATGTATTGTTTTTTATCATATTAATTCAAATTTAATTATTATTTTATTGTTCCCTGCAATAAAAATCAGCTTAACAGCGTCCGGAAAATAAGCAAACTCCATGTAACCAAACACTTACTTTGTATATAAAAAAGTTCCTTAACTTTTTTCCGGGAAAGCACATTGACAACCCGGGTAGTTACTTTTAACAGAAAAACATATTACATCAAAAAAATCACCGACTTAAAAATATTGCGTTAATCAGATCAAAACAAACATTTTCCTTTAACTGTGTAATTTCCCCAATAACTGTATCCATTCGGGAAATAACTGCTGATTGTACAGGCGCCAAAAAAGATAACAAATACCCTCAAATTTCGTTGAATGACTTTTTGAAGTTCCGCAATCACCCGGGCTGCTGTTTTTTGAACAATAATCGCTAATGGGATAAAAGCGGTTTGAAACAGGTTAATTGAATTTTGAAGCCTGTTATTTAATGATAGTATTAAGATTATTCACCATATTGTGTTGCAGTTTTTAGTTTTATTTGCAATATGAAACCTTTTCTTGTCTATATCTTACTGCTGCTTTCTTTCCGGGCAGCCGGACAGGAATACAACTACATTCATTATGATACCAGGGATGGTCTGGCGAGTTCAACTGTCTACTGGATTTGCCAGGATAAAAAAGGATATATATGGTTTGCTACCGATAACGGGTTAAGCAGGTTTGATGGAAAAAAATTTACGAACTATACAACAGAAGATGGCCTTACAGACAACGAAGTTCTGATTATTACTTCAGATTCAAAAGGTAGAATATGGATTAT
Source organism: Chitinophagaceae bacterium (assembly GCA_041486045.1). Taxonomy (GTDB): domain Bacteria; phylum Bacteroidota; class Bacteroidia; order Chitinophagales; family Chitinophagaceae; genus JJ008. The sequence goes on from JBGPKR010000138.1 coordinate 3,656, forward strand.
GCCTTTCAATAAAACACTTTGCTATTATTATGAGGGCAAAATATATGTCGTTAAAAATGACAGTACATTAAAGCAAACTAATTTTTCTTCGTATTTTTCCTTTATCGGAGAAGGCAGGAATGGTGAATATTATTTTTGTACAACCGGAGGAGTTTACGTTTACAAAAATTCAGGCACTATCAAGTTGATTGCCGACTATAAAAAGCTGGCAGCAAAATATTCGGTTCGGTTATCAGATTTTTATCCGGGTAATATACCCTACCTGGCTCCCGATCCTAATGCTTTATATGTCGGGCATTCACTTTTCGTCATTAAAAATGACAGCCTGGTTTATCTGAAAGAAGTCAAATCTGATTTTTCCAAAGGCCCCTATTTTTTTACGATAGATGAAAACCTGGAAGCCCGGTATCCCAAATCAACTACTTTACAAAATTGCAATACAATATCTAAAATTAACAGTACTCACTATTTTTTCAATACATTAGATGGTTCCTGGCCTGTAGATATCAATGGTAAAGTTGCTGCCAGGCCTTTTCTTAAAGGGAAAAAAGTCAGTTATTCTTTCGCCGATAATGAAGGCAATATTTGGTTCTCTACCCTCGGTGAGGGAGTTTACAGGCTTACCTCCGGAGCCATGAAGACTTTTGCTGACAAATTTGAAGCATTTTGTATAGCCCAGACAAACGGAAGACTGTACGGAGGGTTGAATGATGGCAGTTTGCAGGTTATTAAAGACTACCATTATGAAAATGAATATCCTTTTCCGGTTCAATCCGTGAAAACCAGTTCGAAAAGATTGTATACCCTTAAGAGTGACTCTTCAGGTGCACTTTATCTCGGATTTGATTCGCACCTGGCAAAGCTGGATAAAGGTCACTTCCTCATCTCACCAGTCAGACCTATTAAATCAATTGATATTATAGACCGGGATAATATAGTAGTGTGCACAAACTTTTTTACATTTAAATTGAGAAGTTCTGATCTGAAAATCATTGACACCATCTGGCGGGAAAGAGGTACAAAAGTTCTTTATGACCGGGGCTTCTATTACATTGGAACATTAACCGGCCTTATCATTATTGATTCATCAAAAACCGTAACCCGGACTACAACTGATATTCCTTTACTCAGCAATCGTATTGTAGACATGTGCAGAGCTACAGATGGAGGCATCTGGATTGCAACAAATGATAACGGTGTTGTACTTTATAAGAACAGCCGGATAGAAACAGCGATCAATATACACAATGGCCTTAGCAGTAATATTTGTAAGTCACTCTTTTTAAAAGATAACTATCTGTGGGTGGGCACCAATAAGGGAGTAAATAAAATTGATATAACTACAAAAAAAGTCCTTGCAAAATACAGCACTGCTGATGGTCTTGGGTCAGACATTATTAATGCTGTTTACATCGATGATAGTGTTACCTGGGTTTGTTCGCCTGCCGGACTCACCTACTTTAAGGAAAAGGATATTTCTGATTCTTCAATTTGCATCCTGGATCTGCATTCAGTTTATGTATCAGGCAAAAAAATAGATTCAACGGGCGATTTGAAATTATCTTACAAAGACAACAATATTTCATTTGACTATGCTGCTATTTCCTTTAAATCTGCGGGAGAAATAATTTACAGGTATAAGCTATCCGGGCTGGATGATGACTGGAAAGAGACAAAACTTACTACATTGGCTTATCCCTCTTTACCGCCGGGTGATTATAAGCTTCAATTGTTCGCTATTAATAAATTTGGCAAACATAGTGATACAGCCACCATACAATTTACCATTGCTGCGCCATTCTGGAAAACAGCATGGTTTTGGATTGCCATATCTGCTTTAGCCATCGCAATAGCCTGGTATTTATTGAGCCGCAGGTATAAATACCTGCAAAAAAGAATGAAAGAAAAGAATGACCTTACAAAGAAGATAACAGAACTGGAGCAGGCGTCTTTAAGAGCCCAGATGAACCCGCATTTTATTTTTAACTGTCTTAATTCCATTCAGCATTATATATTAATAAATGACATAGAGCATACAAACAAGTATATCACGCAATTTGCCAGCCTGATCCGCCAAACACTGGACAATTCTGCCAGCATTAATATTTCCATTGCCGATGAAATGAAATACCTGGGGAGTTATCTCGAACTGGAAAAAATGCGATTTCCCTCCCAATTTCAGTACACGATCAGCCTGCCACCGGAAATTCAGGCTGATTATACATTTATACCTTCTATGATCCTCCAGCCTTTTGTAGAAAATGCTGTTCGGCATGGAATACGTCACAAAAAAGACGGAATTGGTCAGATTCAAATAAATATCAGGAAGACGGATGACAGCATGTTATTCATTATTGAAGACAATGGTGTGGGCCGGGAAGAGGCCGCGAAATACAAAACCAAACAGCATATAGAGTACCAGTCAAAAGGTATTACTTTAGCACAGGATCGGCTCGAAATCCTTAATTCGTTCAGCTTAAAAAAAATAACAACATTGATTACTGACTTGAAAAATGAAAGCGGGGTTGCGACGGGAACAAAAATAGTTATTTCGTTTCCGCTATCCATTATTGAAAAATTAAATTAACCATGATTAGTGCCGTCATTTTAGATGATGAACAAAACAATATCGGGGCATTAGAAAACCTGTTGAAGCAGTTTTGCCCGGAAATAAATATTACCGGTTCTGCTTCTGACATAGAAACAGGATCTGCCCTCATAACAAAAACAGAGCCACAACTCGTTTTTCTTGATATTGAAATGCCTTTTGGCAATGCATTCGATATGCTGGAAAAAATGATGCCTTTAACATTTGAAGTAATATTTGTCACCGCCTTTGAGAAATATGCCATCAGGGCTTTTAAATATGTTGCGTTAGATTATTTGTTAAAGCCGGTTAATATTGAGGAATTGAAAAAAGCGGTAGGAAGAGCTAAATTGCGAATAGAAGAAAAAAAAATAAACACCCGCATTGAATTCCTCCTGGAAAATTTCAGGAATGAATCACCGGGATTGAAAAAAATAGCTTTGCCTGCTTCTGATGGTTGGATCTTTGAAGAAATTGAAAACATTGTTCATTTGCAGGCTGAAGGTAATTATAAATATGTTTTTACCAGGGACGGGGGGAAAAAACTTGTATCAAAAAATCTTAAAGAATTTGAAGATCTGCTACCCACGGCTCTTTTTTGCAGGATCCACCATTCACATATCATCAATCTCAACTTTATTAAAAAATATTATAAAGGGCGGGGCGGATATGTTGAACTCGCCAACGGCTCCGAAGTAGAAGTTTCATCCAGAAAAAAGGACGAGTTTCTTGAAAAATTCAGGATTTGAAGCCCGACTTTTCCCCTAGTTGCCTTCATAACCCATTTTCCGTGATATAAATCTTTAATTGATCACCGACCAAACGATAAGGGTTTTAACAGCCCCGGGGTATTTTCTTTTATAAAGCAGAAACCTGATTTAAAAATTTCATCATCCCCCTGATCTTTTGTTCGTCAAGAAGATAACTCAAATGAATTGTATAATATTTTTTAAAATCAAAAAGTTCAAAAGGGACTCCCCTCACAATCTCATCAATATGCTGCAGGCCAAGTGCATTGGCCTGGTTGAATAGTTTAATAAAATCATCAGGCAATTTTGTTATACTGATCCATGCGGCAAAAACAAATGGCAAACCTGTTATTTTTCTCCATTCCGATCCCAGGTCATAAATAAACGTGGAAATCTTCCGTTGTTCAAATGCCCGGTCGCCAATTACCAGGCCGGCTGTTGTTCCGGTTATTTCCCGGCGATAATCATCATTTTCAGCCTGCACTATTTCCGGCCTGATACCCCAGTATTCTTTCATCAGGTATTTCAGCAAGGCAACAGATGTGCGGCTCTGGTAATCGAGATACACTTTTTTTATTTCATAAATGGGTACTTCGCTGAACAAGGCAACGGAGGCAATTTCCCCCTCTGTTCCAATACAATAATCGCCTACGATATGATATTCGGGAAGTTGTGAAAGAACGGCTATGGGCACAAGCCCCACATCAATTTCACCATCTATGAGCATCTGTGCCAGTCTTGCCGGGTAATCTCCTTTGAGCTCGATCAGGTCTTTTATCGGGGGTCTTTCCAAACCATATACAAGTGGTTTGGTATTCAGGTAATTCACTACGCCTACTCTGATCTTATTGCCCCCGGCCCCGCCGGCTGGCGGGGAGTTATTGTCTCTCCTTACTACCATCGCGTTCTTTATCTTTGTGACAAATGTAACTCTTGTAATTGGTTGCTGGGTGCTGGTTGCTGGTTTTTAAAATAGGCGCTGCATAATGAAACCAGCAACAAGCAACCAGTAACTAGCAACCAACAACTCTCCATGGAACTAAATGCACTCACTTCAATTTCTGCCATTGATGGCCGCTATCGCAAACAGGTGCAGCATCTTGATGAATATTTTTCAGAATATGGCCTGATGAAATACAGGATACAGGTGGAAATAGAATACCTGCTGTTCCTGGAGAACAAAAAATTTTTCAAGTTACCGGGTAAAGTCATCAGGCACCTGCAAAAACTGGCCGAAGATTTCGGGCCGGAAGATGCGCAGGAAATAAAACAAATTGAATTTACCACTAATCATGATGTAAAAGCCGTTGAATATTTTTTAAAAAATGAACTGGAAAAATGCGGCGGCAAGGAAGCAAAGGAATGGGTGCATTTTGGATTGACCTCCCAGGATATTAATAATACAGCTATTCCGCTGCTGTGGAAACATGCTGTAGAATATGAATACCTGCCTGCCCTGCTTAACCTGAATAAAGAACTGAAGATATTGGCCAAAGAATGGATGGATATTCCCATGCTGGCACGTACACATGGGCAACCGGCCAGCCCGACAAGGTTAGGCAAGGAAATAATGGTCTTTGTGGAAAGAATAGAAAACCAGGTTGAGCAATTCATTGAAATTCCCTTTACCGGGAAATTTGGCGGAGCCACAGGTAACTTCAATGCGCATCATGTTGCCTACCCGACCGTGAATTGGATAAAACTGGGAAATGAGTTTGTTGAGCAACTCGGGCTGCACCGGCAACAATTCACTACACAGGTTGAACACTATGATAACTTAGCCGCACATTTCGACTGTATAAAAAGGATCAACAATATTCTTATTGATCTTTGCCGCGATGTATGGACTTATGTTTCCATGGAGTATTTCAAACAAAAAACAAAGAAAGGCGAGATAGGCTCATCGGCCATGCCGCATAAAGTAAACCCGATCGATTTTGAAAATGCAGAAGGCAACCTGGGATTAGCCAACGCTATTTTTGAACACCTTTCTTCCAAACTGCCCATATCAAGATTGCAAAGAGATCTTACAGATTCAACAGTATTGCGTAATATCGGGGTCCCTTTTGCCCATACCCTGATCGCTTTGCGGTCCATTGAAAAAGGGCTTGGCAAATTAGTAGTGAATGACCAGAAGCTTTATGAAGACCTCGACAACAACTGGGCCGTCATATCAGAAGCTATCCAGACTATTTTAAGAAGAGAAAATTATCCCAACCCTTACGAGGCCCTGAAAGAACTGACGAGGGGCAATCATAAAATTGATAAGAAAGCTATTCATAACTTTATAGAAGGGCTGAAGATTGAGAATAACATCAAGAAAGAACTAAAAAAGATCACCCCGCATAATTATACCGGTATCCCGGTTTTTAAGTAAATTTTGGGTTGAGATGATGAAACTTGCCAATGCCGGAAGATTTTGCTTCAGGACTTGCTCCATCGGATAATTATTCGTCAGGAACAATTAAATAGCTTATTCCCATAATGATTTTTTCAAACCTATAATTGATAGTCTTTATAAAATTAAC